>JAFQUB010000051.1 GCA_017408735.1 Lachnospiraceae bacterium | reverse complement strand
TTGTGTTTGCTGCTGACATGTTGTGCTGAATAATCATAATAAATTCCTCCTTGAATGTGTAGCGGCTTCCCTGCCACTATTTTTATTATTTTATAGTTTTTAGTAATTCAACCCCCGACTTTATAATTACGACCGTACGCTCCGCAACTATAAAGTGTTGTTTTATTACTTGTTATTTATATCGGTTCATTTCAAATCTACTTTAGTTTTTTTTATAACTTTTTTTGTTAAGTTTTTATTACATTTTCATTTCTTTTTATCCAGAAAAATAGATTCCCCAGTATGTGCATTTGCTGCATTTTGATAATACTTACTCACAGACTGGGAGCTTTTTCTTGCCATTTTTATATTTTCCCGCTTAATTTTCATTCTATTTTCAAAAGATAACTTATTTCTATTTTCCAATACCTGTATCTGAGTAGACACCTCTGTCACCTGACGAATCAATTCCTGAAGACTTAATATTTCATTTTTAAACATCTCCTTATGTTCGCCCAGTTCTACTTTGACACGCTCAAACGTCATGTCAAACCCTTCATCCAGTTTATTTATCACAGTTATATACTGCTGTTTTTTTTCTATTAAAACGTCAAAAGTTTCTTCATCAAGAATTTCCTCTGCAAGTACCGTTTCCTGCTGCTTTGTGAATTTCAGAATTTCTTCTAACGCTTCTTTCTTCTTTTTTAGACTTTCTATGAGAATATGTGTATAAATGATTTCATTTTTCATTTATTCCCTCTTTTCCATTCTTCCCGAATTCTGCAATTATTGCCCGCTTTTGGCTTTTTTTACCACTTCTACCCATGTATCTCTCATACCACGAATTTCATTGCATGCTCTTTCTAACAATTCTTTATCTTTTTTCATATTCGCTTGTAGTAATAACTCAAGAATATATTCGTATACCTGTTTAAACTCTTGAGAAACAGGATATCTCATATCCAACGTTAAAATCAATTCTTCAATAATTCTTTGAACCTTTTTAATGTTTGTATTAACATTTTCCATGTTTTTGAGTTCTAATTCTGTAATTGCAATGTTGCAAAACTTAATTGCTCCATCATACAACATAGTTATAATTTCTTCCTTTGATGCTGTCTGTTCTTTACTATTTTTATAAATTTCTGCTATGTTTACTGCCATATTTACCCTCCCACTATTTTACTGTTTCACTTTTTTTCGTAAAAGAAAGACTTCTTAAACTATCATGCACAAGAAGCCTTCCTTCTTCTTATTTGCTTTTACTTGCTTTTATAAATATGCAGATAATGAATTCTGCTGCGACTGCAATTTGGCCATTGCCGTTTCCATTGCCGCAAACTGATTATAATACTTATCCTCCAGTTCGGTCAGCTTTTCTTCATCTTTTGCAATCTGCTTGTTATATGCCGTTATCTGATTTTTAATATATGTATCATTGTAGAATGTCAACGCACTGCTCAGGCTTGTCTTTTTCATTTTATCCTGCATTGTTTTGTACAGATTTTGTGCCACTCCTGAAAATACCTGCATTACTGTATCCGGATCATTTTCCAGTGCTTCCATCAGCTTGTTTGTATAACTGGCATAGGTTGAATCCTCCGAATCGCCCTGAATGTGAAGTAATCCTCTTTCCAAATAGTTGGATGAGGTTCCCACTCCGAAGCTGGATAGGGAATATCTTTTACCGTCTACTTCTACTGATGTTAACAGAGCATTTTTCATAGAAGACATGATTCCACCCAGTGTATCATCTCTGCGAAGCAGAGAATCCTTAATCTTTGTTTCCCATTTGTCAATCTGGTCTTCTGTCATTGCTTCTTTTTCATCATCTGACAATGGGTCATAACCTCTGGATGAATCTGCATAATACAATTTGTTCATTTCTTCCAGAATTTCATTATATTTCTTCACAAAGCTCTTGATGGTATCGTATACTGCCTGTGTGTCATTAGTTAACGTAAAGGTAACCGGACTTGTTGTCTTTTCTGTTAAAGTTAATGTAATACCATTGACAGTAGTTTCGTTGCTGCCTGATGTAAATTCCACCCCATTTAATGTAAATTTAGCATCCTGTCCATCAATCTTAGTAGCACTTCCTGCTACCAGACCGTAGTTGGAATCTACTACCTTCTTTGCATAATCAGCCTTTGCAACCAGTTCTTGTTCCACGTCGGAAATTACACCTGCATTATCATTGGCCAATTTTGCATTGTAATCACCAATTGTTGCCTGATTAGCGATTATGTTGGATTCATTGTTTGCAATCGTTTCTGTATTTTTAGTATTTTTTTCCTGAAGGCTGATAACCTGTTCCAGCTGTGATTTCTGCGTTTGTTTCTTTGCTACAGCTTCATCGTATTCTGCCTGTGTAATGGTGTTGTTATCTAAATCGGTTTTTAAAGCTTCTATTTCGCTTTCAATGCCGGTTTTGGCAACCGCCAAATCATTTTCTGAATATGTGGTTCCATTGAAGATTTCCTTATAAGATTCAGTACCCTTAATTGTATCTATTGTACTATTGTTATTTTCAATTGCTTTTTCCAATGATTCGTTGGCTTTTGTAAGGTCTTCATTGGCTTTTGTAAGGCTTGTAACACCAACTGTATAGAATTCGACTCTTTTGGCTACTTCATCATCGATTGCTGTTGCTGTTGCCGAATTCGCTTTGATTGCCGCAACAGTTGCCGCATGATCAATGGTTCCATCGGCAGCATAGACAGCATTGGTTGCCCATGTGCTGTATACCAGTTTGTCAGAATCCGAAATACCACTGGTTGCCAGACCTGTCTTTTGGAGTATGTCTGTACCATTGGCTGTGGATGCAGTCAGTGAAAAGTCATTATCAAGACCAGACTGTTTGGAACTCAAAAATATTCTATGATTCTTTTCATCATAACTTGCATTGATTCCACCGCTCTGTAACTTAGATACAAAAGTTGCAACTGTCATTGACTCATCCACTTCAATATAAGTAGACTTATCTCCTACAGTCAGATTCAATGTAGCGCTTCCATTAATTCCTAAATCTTTCAATGTAGATGCTTTTGTAACCGAAGAATCTAATTCAGAACCTGTTAAATATCCGGAAGATGCCAGATCTGTAATCTCTATTGTCTGAGAACCCAATGGCGCTGTAGCTCCAGCTTTTACCTGAACCTTAGTTTCATCACTAACGCTTGCCTTCTTTGTTAAATAAGAGCTCTGCAATGTAAGCTTATTCAGTTCTGTGGTATACAGAGAATAAAGTTTGGTATTTAATTCTTTCCATCTATCCTGCGTCCACTCTAATTTTGTTTTCTTATCTACTGTTTTCTTATTTTTTAATCTCTGGGCTTCTACAAGACTTTGAATTAATGAATCTGTATCCAGACCAGAAATCATACCAGTCATACGTACTGCCATAGTAATTACCTCCTATCCCGTTGTTTATCTCTTTTCATCTACAAGTATCCCTGATAACTCCAACATTTTTTCTACCATTTCGATAGATTTTTCCGGTGGTATTTCTTTGATTACTTCCTGGGTTTCATCATCAATAATCTTAATGGAAACCTGTTTTGTGGCCTCATGATATTTGAATCTTGCAGAGGTACGGCTTATTTTCAGTGAATCATTTGCTGTATCCACTGCATTTTTCACGGTATTTTTATTGAAACCGTTTGTTGCTTCTTTGTTCTTCTCTTCGCCTTCTGCAATTTCAATCTGAGATTTTTTTTCTACTCCGGATGCTTTTACTGTTTTTACCGGCTTTGCTTTACTTGCCGCCTCATTATAAACTGCTCCCCCTGCCTGTATGTTGCTGATTTCGCTCATAATTACACCTCCATATGTTTTATCCGACTCTTCTCATACCCCTCTGTATAAGACATTTACTGTCAGTCGGATACACTTCCTTGTACTTAGTTTCTCTTATTAATACATAGCTTTTTAGTTATCTACTTCTTTTATCGGCTAATTTACATAAAAATTTATACAAAAATTTGCTTTTTACATAATTGATTTGTAGAAAATTATTTGCCCATTTTTTTCAATGCTTCTATTCCCGCTTCGCCTGCAAAGGCATTCATATTCTCTTCCTGAATCTGCGCAAAGATTTCTTTTCGATATACCGGAACGGATTTTGGTGCTTTGATTCCAAGTTTTATCTGATCACCTTTTATTTCTAATACAGTGATTTCCACATTATTATCTATAATAATGGATTCTCCTTTTTTTCTGGATAACGCTAACATCCTTATTCACCCGCCTTTTCTTTTTTCTTTTTTAATATATCATATACAGGAAATCTTACCTGCAGCTCATCTTCCACAATAATCTGACAGCCTTTTCTGGCTTCTGCATTGATAATGATAGGACCTTTTAAATTAATGGACATCTTGGTAATGTCTTCCGGCACACGGATGGTTACCATTAACATCATGTCTTCTTCTTTAAATTCTCCCAATGGTTTTAACAGCTCATCCTCCACTACCGGATTGTATTCATCTAGAATCTCATATGGATTGATAATCGGAAGGGCCATGGTCGGTTCGTCCAATGACTGCAGCCATTGAATTTTGCTGTCTTCTCCTTCTGCGTCTGTAATCAGTGCAAATTTCTTCAAATCTGGAAGTCCAATTAAACCTTTCTCAAATGTAATTATTTTTTCTTCTGCGATTTCAATTTCGCCAAACATTTTTGTATTTACTGACATATTTTTTCTCCTTTATGAAAGGGGCGACCCACAGGGTCGCCCCTACGAATTCTTAACAGCAGAAGGTAGCGCAACACACCTTCTACTGTTTTGTAGGTAATTTGATACTATTTTAATTTTATATAAAATTTAACAAAGTATTCTGTGCAAGTTTTGCGGTCGCACTTAATGAAGCCTGATATGCTGTGTAGGCTGACTGATACTCTATCATAATATCCTCGATATCTTTATCTTCATTTTTGGATTTCAATTCTTCAAAGTTAGCCTGCTGTTCTTCCATTCTGGTTTCTACGATTGCAAGACGGTTCTGACGGCTTCCCACATCTGTAATCTGGGTATTAATTCTTTCCAGATACGCCTGAAAATTGCCTACTCCTTGCGAATATGCATTTCTTACCTTTTCATTTGCAATATCTCTCTGTCTCTTCGCAGCATCCAGCATTGTTTCCAACTCTGTCTTCTGGTTGGAATACTTGCTATCTTCCAGCATACTTTCAATCTTACTTACTGTTTCATCTGCTTCCAGGGATACACTAATCATTTCCATCAATTCTTCCACATCGCGATTGATATCGTGATTAAAGGCATCACTGGCTTCTGTATTTACCTTTAATTCCTGATTAAAGCTAATGGCATATTGGATGTCCGCAGACTGTTTTACATGTGTAACAGGATTGGCCGGATCTGTTAAATCGATACAGTCAAAGTACTGTTCCGGAACCAGTTCATAACGTTCAAATCCTGTTTTGTCATATGTGAAGGTAATTGGTTCTTTGCCATTTATATTGGTAAGGGACTCCAATTCTTTTAATGCTGTATCATCCAGAATCAATTCTCCTGTTTCTGCAATACATTTCACATGATTATTTCCACTAAAAATCGTGTACGCTTCATCTTCATTCGTTGCTTTGCTGGTCATTGCCACGCCCATTTCGTAAGTTGCAACAATATCCCCTACCTGTCTTCCTGCCACTGTAGTTTCAATGGTAATACTCTTATTGCTCGCTCCATTCAATCCTTCAGAAATATTGGTGTCTGCAATGGTGGTTTCGATATTTCCATTAGAATTGTATTTGATGCTTACACTTCCGTTATTACCGGCGCCTGCAATAACGCGGCCAGTTTTGTCTATTGTAAAAGTTTGATTTCCATTTACTACTACCTGTTTTGTTCCATCCTCATTAGATGTTGTCTTTATAGTATATCCCTCAGGAGATATTGTAGCTGTACCATCAGCTCCCTTTGTAGAAGAATATCCGGTAGCCACTTTTCTGTATTCCAGTTTCATATTTGCCGTAGCATTATAATCCAGAGAATCATATGCAAGACGAATTCTGTTTATTTCACAATCTGCAGGCATGGTAGACGCATTCTGAATTTGCGGATTGGCGGCATCAAATTCAAATTTGTTGGTAATGTATGTCATTTTTGAAATATCAGATACCGAAAGGGTTTCTGATATACGGTAATGAGCATCTTCATTGTTTGCCGGGAACACTACATCTTTATCAGTATAATACCCACTAAGCAATGTTCTTCCTGCATAGTCTGCATTTGCTTCTGCATAAATCTGTTTTGACAAGTTCTGCAATTCTGTCAAAATAATTTTTCTCTCTTCTGTGGTGTTTTCACCATTTGCTCCCTGTTCGCATTTTCCATACATCGTCTGCATTACACCTGCAATATTGTTTAATGCATCGTTTGTCAATTCCAGCCAGTTATCTGCATCCGGAATGTTTCTTTCATAGTATTGGTCGATTTGATTTAAGTTATTACGCAATCTCAAAGCACGAATGGCTACTACAGGGTCATCTGAAGGTCTGGCTATTTTTTTCTGTGTAGTCATCTGTGTATTTAATGTGCTCAAAGATGTTTTATTAAAATTAATATTTGTCATGGCATTTTTAGTTACCATGCTATTGGTTACTCTAATCCCCATTATGTTACCTCCTTAAGTTTACACACCCGTTTCCAAAATCAGTCTGTCATAGATTTCTGTCAAAACGGAAATCATTTTTGCTGACAGATTATATGCATTCTGATACTTCACAAGGTTCAGGGCTTCCTCATCATTATCTACTCCCGAAACAGATAATCGTTGTTGCTCAATCATTCTTCCAATTTCATCGTAATTACTACTTAATGTTTTTGCTGTATTTGTATCCAACGCAATATCCGTAATAATACATTCCAGAAATTCGCCAGCTGTACCGCCATTGTAAAACCCAGGCATATCTTTAATACTGTTAAGCTTTTTCAATACATCCACCTGTTCGACACCTTCACTGATAATTCCGGTGGTAGCCAGACGGGTAGAATCTTTTAAGTACTCATCTTTAACCGTAAAATTTCCCGCTGTAAGACGATAATAGCTGTCTTTTCCGCTTGCCACTTCTTCATCGAACTGGAGTTCTGTTCCATCGATTGGGTCAATTCCGGAGAAGAAGTAACCTACTGTATTTCCATATAAATCTTCATTTCCCTCATGAATTTCATTGAATACTTCTGCGAATTTTCTTACAAATTCATTGAGCTGGGACATATAATATGGAATACCCATGTAATCTATGCTTTCTCCAACTGCTGCTTTGGAGCCTGCTAAAGACGGAGAAATTCCACTGCTTTCTTTTGACAAATAGAATGTGTAACTTCCGTCTTCATTAAATGTAAAACTGTCATATTCTAATTTCACATTATTTACTGTAATAATACCACTGTCAGGAATATTAATACCGTATACTTCCTTATATACATCTGTTACACTGTCTGCCGAAATGGTAAATGTTTTTCCAGCCGGATCTACAGATTCAATGACACCCTGGAAATTCTCTTTGTTATTTCCATCGCGAATATCAAGCAGTGCTTTCAATTCTCCGCCTAACTGTGCGTTACTTGCACTAAATTCCAGACCATTGCTCCACTCAAGGTCATATAAGCCTTCCGCATCTGTCTGGTTAACAGCACTGTCACCATCTCTTGGTTTGAGAACTAAACTATTATAATCATTTCCATAAACCAATGTCTGACCGGCAATTTTTACATTATATGTATTCATTCCTGTTTCTCTATCCGGATTATTAGTATCTACAATAGGGATTTCTTCAATTTCCACGGTCACAATAGCAGAAAGTTCATCAATCAACAATGCTCTTTTATCTCTTAAATCATTAGCTGTATTTCCATTACCTTCAATTACGTTAATCTGTTTATTCAAGTTTGCAATCTGTTCTGCAATGGAATTAATACTGCTTACTCTTGCTTTAATCTCCGAATTGCAATCTTCCTGTAATCTTTGCAGACTGGTATAGGTGGAATTAAAATACTCTGTTAAACTCTGTGCCGTACTAATAAACTGATTTCGATAGGAAGTATCGGATGGTGTCTTCATCACTTCTTCCAATGAATTAAACATATTGGTAAATAAGGAAGAAAAATCATCTGCAGGTTTTACTGTAGCATCTGTATCTGTCGCTCCCTTAAAATAGTTTTCAATCTGAAGGGAATAATAATATTGAATGGATGTTTCCCCATATTTAGAATTATTAGCCCAATATTTATAATCGTAGTAAATATTTCTCATCTGCTCTATACCGGTTACGCTGACACCGCCCCCCTGCATCCCGGCACTAGTAAAGGTACGAAGCGGGTCTGCTGCTGTCTGTGTCACATACTGACGGCTATAACCATCTGTTTCCACGTTTGAAATATTATGTCCTGTTGTATTTAACGCTGCCTGATATGCATTCAATCCTGAATACGCAATCTGCAGTCCATAAAATGTAGATGCCATATTTTACCTCCTCATTATGCTCCCAGTGAAGTTAACAAATGTTCCAGCATTTCGTTTACCACATTAATGTATCTGGATGACGCATTGTATGCATTTTGATAACGAATCATGTTGGAAAGTTCTTCATCTGAAGATACTCCCATCACTTCTGCTCTTGATGAATCTATTGAATTTGCTAATTTTTCCTGTCCTTCTGCAATACCCTGATATACCCCAATTGTATTGGATAAAGAGGACATGAAACCGGTGTAATAATCAGAATAATTCATCTTACTTTCTTCTGTAGGATTTAACGTTGCAAATTCTCCATTCCACTTTTCAATCATTACATCTGCCATATTATAATCTGTCTGGCCATTGATTCTCTTAAACTCTAACAATCCACTATTTGCAAGAACTGCCGGGTTAATCATCAGATTTCCCACAGTATATAAACTGTTATACTTGGATGAACCATCACCAACTGCATGATAATCACCTTTGGAATCTACTATGTAATTTTCTTCTTCAATTGGAATGTAGCAATTATCTGCATCTACCAGGTAATTTCCATCTGCATCTTTCTGGTATCTTTCTACTTCTCCAATACGAATAAACAATTCTGCGCTTGGTCCGTTTCCTTCCCCTGCATATTCATCCATACACAATGTATCGTTAATCATAGTTACAATCCCATGAACTAACTGATCGAATTCTGCCTGTGTTTTCATCACTATGGAATAACCAATATTTTTTTCATAAGCTGTGGCTGCCTGTTCCTTTGTCATAGTCCCGTCTGCCACTGCCTGATTCAAAGATTCAATATCTGTATAATTTGCTCTGTGATCACCTCTTGCCATTAAAATAGCTTTTAAGGAACCTACATTTGTATCGTTTTCTGTAGATATTTCCAAAGACAAATCGAATACCGGTGCATTTCCTTCATGTTTCCAGACCGGTGTGTAAAATCCGGTAGTAGTATCGACGGTGTAACTCATCTCGTTTACCATATCACGATTTACAAACTGAGCCCCTTCCACTTTAACTGTAACAAAGCCTTCGGAGTCTGTTTCATATGATATATTAGCCAGTTCTGCCAATTCATCTAATGCTGCATTTCTGGCATCACGATAATCGTTTGCCATCTCAGCACCGCCCAATTCTACTCCTACGATTTTGTCATTGGTGTACTTAATGATGTTTCCCAATTCATTAATTCTGTTTATTTTATTTACTACCTGCTCATTTAAATTGTTCTGATATTCGCCAAGACTTTCGTATACCGCTGTAGAACGTTTCAAAAACTCACTGGCTTTTAATACAAAGTATTCTTTATTCACTTTGCTTTCCGGAGTCTTTGACAATTCTTCTATTGATTCCCATAAACTATCTAAACAGGACTGATACGTTTCTCCATTTAATTCATGGAAAAATCCTTCTGCTTCATAGGACACTTCATAACATGCCTGATAAAAAGCGGAACGTCCGGCTTCTTTTCGATACTCCTGATCTAAAAAGATATCTCTTACCTGTCTTACATCTGCTATTTCAACACCCAGCCCGACTTGCAGACTGCTAATAGCTGCATTACCAATCTTACTATAATTTCTGTCTTCCTGTGTCACTACCTGTCTGGTATAGCCCGGCGTTTCTACATTTGACAGATTATGTGCCGTTGTATTTAATGCATCCTGACTTGTTCTTAATCCGGATACCCCCACATACAAACTTCCAAATCCTGACATATTCTTTCTCCTCCATCATAATTATATCTCATTATTATTGTTTTGCATCAAACTTAGATGCCCCAATGAATAAGTCGCCTGTGTTTGCAGCCTGTTTATTATAATTGGCTGTTTCCGGCGCCTGTTTCATGCTTTTTAGCAAATTCATATCAAATGCAACCATTTCCAACATCTGATTCACCAACGCTTTGTTCTGTTCGTTCAGTGCCTGTACACTTCCAAGTACTCTTTTCAACTTATCGTGAAGTTCCAACAGCTGTTTCTGTTGTTCCGGCTGCTCTTTTACTAAATCTGCCAGCTTCTGTATAGTTAATCCTTCTGTATCTTCATTGAGTACATTGCCGATATCACTCAGCAGTTCTACTCTCTTTTTATCAACACTATTTATATTATCGACCAATATTTGTTCTTCATCAGTGATTTTTTGCAATTCGTCGATTTTTCCTGAAACTAAAATTGGTGTTTTCTTCTTAGACAGTTCCAAAAGTTCTTCATACTGCCCGGATTCTGTCTGCAACACACCAATCAGTTCTTCCATTAAGCTTGCCACACATACACCCCCGCTTTTATTTCTATAAAACTGAAAAAGCTATTAATTACCTTGCGGTAATTAATAGCTAAGTACGTCCTTATACTTCTGAATTACTTTGTCTGCAAAGTCAATGCTATCTACCTCGTAAGTTCCTGCTTCCATGCTGGACTTAATCGCTGCTATTTTGTCTTCTCTTACATCCGGTGCTTCCTGTAATGCCATCTTGGCTATCTGGAAATCCTTTCCTGCCTCAGAAATCTGCACTTCATCTTTTGCTTTTGTCTTCTGAGTCTTTTCTGTTCCCTGTGACTGATTTGTTTTATATATCTGAGCCACCTGACTCATTGCTTCTACTCTCATACTGTCCACTCCTTTCGTCAGTACTAGCACTAATTCATTATTGCTTCTTGTTATATTTATCGGCCTTTGAATTTATTTCCTTATAGAATTTTTTCAAGTTTTTCACTTTTGTAAAAATGTCACTATAAACTATGCTTTTTTTACGTTTTTTATGTATATATTACCAATATATTTAGATTAAATTACAAATTTGTTACACTCGTTTTTGTTCTGCTAATTGGCAAAGGACGATTTCTCATTTTGAAATCGTCCTCTTTTTTATAAGAAAATATATTTACATACGAACAGAATCGCCAGTATATACATTAATGGGGTAATCTTTTTTGCCTTTCCACATGTAAGATTAATTATCACATAAGAGATAACCCCGATAGCAATCCCTTCTGAAATGCTGTACATCAAGGGCATAAACAGCAGGCAAAGGTATGCCGGAATCGCTTCGCTCAAATCTTGGAAATCAACATCTACAATTGCTGAAATCATTAAGAATCCAACAAAAATGAGTGCCGGGGCTGTTGCAAATCCCGGGATGGCACAAAATATCGGTGAAAAGAAGATCGAAAGTAAGAATAAAACTCCGGTAACAACAGAAGCCAGACCCGTTCTTGCACCTGCTGCCACACCTGCTGAACTTTCCACAAAAGTTGTGGTTGTGGAAGTTCCCAAAACGGCTCCTGCACTTGTTGCCACTGCATCTGCTACTAAGGCTTTTTTTACTCTTGGTAGTTTTCCATTTTCGTCTAACATATCTGCTTTGGTTGCCACACCGATTAAGGTTCCTAACGTATCAAATAAATCCACAAATAAGAATGCAAATAAAACTGCAATAAAATTAAATATGCTTACCCCTGTAAAATCTGCTTTAAACACTTGGCCAAAGGTAAGTTTTATGGATGAGAAATCTGTCATACCCCAAACCGGATATAAGGAATAGAAACCATTTTCTGCATCCGCAAGGTAAAGTCCTGTGGCCTGGGCTATCATTCCAAGAATCCATGTTGCCAGAATTCCGATGAGAATGGCGCCTTTTACATTTTTAATATAAAGAACGGCTGTAATGAACAAACCACTAAGAGCAAGAACCGCACATATTCCTTTGGTGTGAAAATCTTCTACAAAATTCACATAACTTACTAATGTGGTTGGATTGTCTACGATAAGGTAAGACCCCTGCAGACCAATAAAAGCAATATACAAACCAATTCCGGCACTCACACCTTTTTTCAAGGTAAATGGAATGGCGTTAAAAATTGCTTCCCGGACATTGGTTAAGGACAGCAGAATAAACACGATTCCTTCCAGGAATACCGCTGCCAATGCAATCTGCCAGGGATAGCCCATAGTTCCGCATACAGTATAAGTAAAATATGCATTCAAGCCCATTCCCGGCGCTAATGCAAAGGGATAATTAGCCACCAGTGCCATTACCAGTGTTCCGATAAAGGCGGCCAGTGATGTCGCCATTAATACTGCTGTCTTGTCCATCCCTGTTTCTGCCAGCATACTTGGATTGACCGCAAGTATGTAGGCCATTGTCATAAAGGTGGTAAGACCGCCGATGACTTCTGTTTTTATGTTTGTGTTATTTTCTTTTAGTTTGAATAGTTTTTCGAGCATTTGATTGCCTCCCTCCGTTATCGTTCATGAATTATATTCGATTTATTATAGCATATTTTTAGTTCTGTGCCACGACTATTCTTTTGTTTTAGAAGTTCTAATTAAGGATATGTTTCAATTTATCAAAACGCTGCTACTTGCAAGAGATTACTTAAGTAATTCAAATACATCTCATGTTCCAATTTATCAAAGCCTACATGGTTTAGTTCCATGCAAAGCGACATTCAAATACATCTCATGTTCCAATTTATCTCTACACTTTACAGCTACATTGACTGATATTGTCAATATCTCTTTACACTTTTTTCTCAAGGATGTTTGAGCTATGCTACATCCTGTAAAGAGGCGTAGTATTGTTGCCTCTTGATTACTGGTGGTAACCCCTCATTTGCGGAGCAGATTCTCCGATTGTTCCA
>JAFQUB010000050.1 GCA_017408735.1 Lachnospiraceae bacterium | reverse complement strand
TTTTCCTATAAAGTGTATCGGGAAAGTGATGGTGTGTTGTTGAATACAGGAAGCACCGTTCATGGAATGGTTACAAAGGAACTTCGCCCGATGAATATGAAAAAGGAAAAGCCGGAAATTTTTGTATTGATGGGACAGGCATTGGAAAAATAAGGAATACTTCATATAAAATTTACATATAATAGGAAGAAATGTAAAAAAAGTAAAGTGTTTCTAAAAAATGTATGAAATCAGCAAAAAACATTAAAAGTGAGAAAAGTAGAGGAAAACAGAGGTAAATAGAAATATTTCACGATAAATATAAATAAATAGCTATAAATGGAATTGCAGATTAAATGTAAAGTGTTAATATATGACTATCGGTTAGCACTCAACCAAAACGAGTGCTAATAAATAAAATAGGATAGATAACCAGTCATAGATATAAAAGGAGGAAAACAACATGACATTAAAACCATTAGGCGACAAGGTAGTTTTAAAACAGTTAGAAGCAGAGGAAACAACAAAATCAGGTATTGTTTTACCGGGACAGTCCAAGGAAAAACCACAGCAGGCAGAAGTAATTGCAGTCGGACCGGGCGGTGTTGTGGACGGAAAAGAAGTTACAATGCAGGTAAAGGTTGGAGATAAAGTAATTTACTCTAAATATGCAGGAACAGAAGTAAAACTTGGCGAAGATGAATATATTGTTGTAAAACAGAACGACATTGTAGCAATTGTAGAAGATTAATTATATCAAATATAGAAATCAGGAGGAATAAAAATGGCAAAGGAAATCAAATACGGAGCAGAAGCCAGAGCAGCATTAGAAGCAGGTGTAAATAAATTAGCAAATACAGTAAGAGTAACCATCGGACCAAAAGGAAGAAACGTAGTACTTGACCGTTCTTTCGGAGCACCGATGATTACAAACGATGGTGTGACAATTGCAAAAGAAGTAGAATTAGAAGATGCTTTTGAAAACATGGGAGCACAGTTAGTAAAAGAAGTTGCAACAAAGACAAATGATGTTGCAGGTGATGGTACTACAACAGCTACTGTTCTTGCGCAGGCGATGGTAAATGAAGGAATGAAAAACCTTGCAGCAGGAGCAAATCCAATTATCTTAAGAAAAGGTATGAAGAAAGCAACTACAGCAGCAGTAGAAGCAATCCAGAGCATGGCTGCTCCGGTACAGGGTAAAAACCATATCGCGAAAGTAGCAGCAATCTCTGCAGCAGATGAAGAAGTTGGAAATATGGTAGCAGATGCTATGGAAAAAGTTTCTAAAGATGGTGTTATCACAATTGAAGAATCTAAAACAATGCAGACAGAACTTGACTTAGTAGAAGGTATGCAGTTCGACAGAGGATATATTTCAGCTTACATGGCAACAGATATGGAAAAAATGGAAGCTGTATTAGAAAATCCATACATCTTAATCACAGACAAGAAGATTTCTAATATTCAGGAAATCCTTCCATTATTAGAACAGATTGTACAGTCCGGTGCAAAACTTCTTATCATCGCAGAAGATGTAGAAGGGGAAGCATTAACAACATTAATCGTAAATAAATTAAGAGGAACCTTCAATGTAGTAGCTGTTAAGGCTCCTGGATATGGCGATAGAAGAAAAGAAATGTTAAAAGATATCGCAATCCTTACAGGCGGTCAGGTAATTTCTGATGAACTTGGCATGGACTTAAAAGAAGCTACTTTAGATATGTTAGGACGTGCAAAATCTGTAAAAGTTCAGAAAGAAACAACAATCATCGTAGATGGTGAAGGTTCTAAGGAAGAAATCGCAGGACGTGTTGGACAGATTAAGGCTCAGTTAGAAGAAACAACTTCTGATTTCGATAGAGAAAAATTACAGGAAAGACTTGCTAAGATGGCAGGTGGTGTTGCAGTAATCCGTGTAGGTGCAGCAACAGAAACAGAAATGAAAGAAGCAAAACTTCGTATGGAAGATGCTTTGGCAGCTACCAAAGCCGCAGTAGAAGAAGGTATCATTGCAGGTGGTGGTTCTGCATACATCCATGCTTCCAAAGAAGTGGCTAAATTAGTAGAAACTTTAGATGGAGATGAAAAGACAGGTGCAAAACTTATCTTAAAAGCATTAGAAGCTCCATTATATCACATTGCGGCAAATGCAGGTTTAGAAGGTTCTGTTATCATCAGCAAAGTAAAAGAATTAGAACCGGGAATGGGATTTGACGCTTTACATGAAGAATATGTAAATATGGTAGAAGCTGGAATTCTTGACCCTGCTAAGGTTACAAGAAGTGCATTACAGAACGCTACCAGCGTTGCATCTACATTACTTACAACAGAATCTGTTGTGGCAAACATCAAAGAAGATGCACCTGCAATGCCGGCAGGAGCACCGGGAATGGGTATGATGTAATAACACTTTTGTGTATAGAAAGAGGGTATCCGAAAAGTCACGGAAATGACTTTTCGGGATACCCTTTTCCTTTATTCAAAATATAAAAACTCTAAAAATTTCCAAACTTCCTCCAAACGCTCTGAATTATATGGTACTGTAAAATAAACAGTCCCATCTTCGTAAATTTTTCTCTCCTGTTGCAATCTTGCAAGAACCGGAGAATCACTGATATCAATACCGGCTACATAGCCGTTAGTTTCATTTCCATTTTCATCAACAATTGTTGCAGTAATCAACTGATTCTCAAAGCGTTCATATAATTCCTGCGGCATGGCAGCTTCCAGATTTAAAAAAGTTTCCCGTTGGCCAAAATAATCAAACATTTCCTGATTGCAGAAATAGAAATCTGTTTCCTTTACATCCAAATCACTCATCACTTTGGTGTATGCCACGGTACTCATCTGGTCTTTGATAGAGGTGTCAATATAAACAGAGCTGTTAAAATAGGCATTGTAATTTTCCAAATCATAAGAATGAAAGGCGGCATATTTTTCTAAAAGTTCCTGAGCTTGTTCATCACCCCAGTCTGTATTGAGCAGATAGCCGTTGATAAGTGTGGGCTTGGAATTTTGTTGCCAGATGAGAATACTTCCTATCAGCAATGCCAGCAACAAGAGAATCCCCAATATATGAAATTTGTAATAATCCCAAATGTATTCTAACTTCCTTTCTTTGGAAAGTTCCCAAAAACAGATTTTTGAATATTGTGTATCATTATCTTTCATGATTTTCCTCCTGATAAATGTATTCGTAAGCAGATTCTTTCAAATAAGCTACGCACATAAGTATACCATATCTCATTTCGGAAAAAATAAAAAAAATATGAAAAGTCATAAACAAACAAAAAAACACTTTAAATATTTTTCAGGTTTGGTATAATCAGATTATGTGTTTTCAAAAACAACAGAGAAATCATTTTAGGAGGAGAAAAAATGAGTGAATCTTATACAGAATTGCTAATTAAACGAAAACCGGCTTTTGCTTTGGTTGTGGTGAAAGCATTATTGCTGGGACTTACAGGAGCATGCTTTGTAATGACATTGTTTGGTAACCCGTTTACCCTGTTTGGAGTTGTAATTTTTGGATTTATTTTTTGGTTTGTAAGAGGAAAAACGGATTTGGAATATGAATATCTGTACTTAAGCGGCGAACTGAGTGTGGATAAAATAATTAACAGACAGAAAAGAAAAGCATCCATAACCATGCCGATGGA
This sequence comes from Lachnospiraceae bacterium, assembly GCA_017408735.1. Taxonomy (GTDB): domain Bacteria; phylum Bacillota; class Clostridia; order Lachnospirales; family Lachnospiraceae; genus RUG11237. Next base: position 102,075 of record JAFQUB010000050.1, on the reverse strand, counting down.
AAAGGTGGAGTTAGTTGCACCTACCGATTCGGAAAAATTAAATGAATACAAAAATAAATCCTTAAAAAAGCTTGATTTTACCAGCCGTTCAGGAAAACCAAGCTACACGGTTATTTTTCATGGAAAAGAGATTCAGTACCGTGTATTAATGGAGCTGAACGAAGAAATCGTAAACGCTATGTACAATGTGGCACCAAGAAAGGTGTTTAAGGCATAAGACTTATACAAAATAGACAACTTGAAAAAATATGTTGAAATATGCAAAAATCTTGGTTGACAGAGGGAAAAAAGTCTGATAAACTAAGTCAATATCAAGAAGCAAGTAACTTTTTGCATTTTTAAGAAGCTCTGCCAAAAATAAATGTATAAAGAAAGCGAGGACTTTAGAATGGGTAAAATTATCGGTGAAGGCATTACATTTGATGACGTACTTTTAGTACCGGGTTATTCAGAGGTTATTCCAAATCAGGTAGATTTATCTACACAGCTCACAAAGAAAATTAAGCTTAATATTCCTATGATGAGCGCAGGCATGGACACAGTAACAGAGTACAGAATGGCGATTGCTATGGCCAGACAGGGTGGAATTGGTATTATTCATAAGAATATGTCAATTGAAGCGCAGGCAGAAGAAGTCGATAAAGTAAAACGTTCAGAGAATGGTGTTATTACAGATCCGTTTTACTTATCTCCGGATCATACTTTGGAAGATGCCAATAACTTAATGGCAAAATTCAGAATTTCCGGTGTACCTATTACAGAAGGCAAGAAGTTAGTTGGTATCATTACAAACCGTGATTTGAAATTTGAAACAGATTTCTCCAAGAAGATTAAAGAATCCATGACTTCCGAAGGTCTTGTTACAGCACAGGAAGGAATTACATTAGAAGATGCAAAGAAAATTCTTGCAGCTTCCAGAAAAGAAAAACTTCCAATTGTAGACAAGGATTTCAATCTTAAGGGCTTAATTACCATTAAGGATATCGAAAAACAGATTAAATATCCTTTGGCAGCAAAAGATGCGCAGGGAAGACTGCTTTGTGGTGCTGCAGTGGGAATTACCGCAAATGTATTGGAAAGAGTAGCAGCTTTGGTAGAAGCAAGAGTAGACGTAATCGTATTAGACTCTGCTCATGGACATTCCTTAAATGTTATCAATTGTGTAAAAATGATTAAGGAAAAATATCCGGATTTACAGGTGATTGCAGGAAACGTTGCAACAGGTGAAGCAGCAAAGGCTCTGATTGAAGCCGGCGTAGACGCAGTTAAAGTTGGTATCGGACCAGGTTCTATCTGTACAACCCGTGTGGTTGCAGGTATTGGTGTACCTCAGGTATCCGCAGTTATGGATTGCTATGAAGTAGCAAAAGAATACGGAGTTCCAATTATCGCCGATGGTGGTATTAAATACTCCGGTGATATGACAAAAGCAATTGCGGCAGGTGCTAACGTATGTATGATGGGAAGCATCTTCGCAGGATGTGATGAAGCTCCGGGTACATTTGAACTATATCAGGGAAGAAAGTACAAAGTATACCGTGGTATGGGAAGTATCGCAGCAATGGAAAACGGAAGTAAAGACCGTTATTTCCAGGCAGATGCAAAGAAACTTGTTCCGGAAGGTGTAGAAGGACGAGTTGCATATAAAGGAACTGTAGAAGACACAGTATTCCAGTTAATGGGTGGTCTTCGTGCAGGTATGGGTTACTGTGGTACTCCAAACATTGAAGAATTAAAGGAAAAAGGAAGATTTGTTAAGATTTCCGCAGCATCCTTGAAAGAAAGTCATCCACATGACATTCATATTACAAAAGAAGCACCAAACTACAGTGTAGAAAACTAATAGATAAGTCAAAAACTCTCTGGGCAATTTGTTCGGAGAGTTTTTTGTGTAAAAAAATCAGTGAAAAATGTAGAAATATGTAATATTTAATGAAAAATTTAAAGAATTTTAAGGACTTTGAGGAAGAAGTGTGATAAACTGATACGTGCGGCGGAAAATCCGCCCGAGTATAAATGTTTTATGTATGGGGGTAATTATGCAGAGAGAAAATAAAGACTTAGCGGCCTATCGTGAGTCGGAAGAATATAAAAGACTAAAGGAACTTCGCAGGAAAAGGAGAAGAAAGCAGGTTATGATAGCCAGAACCTGTGTGTTTGGCGGAGCGGCGTTGATTATTTTGGTGCTTGTACTGTTAATTAATGCTTTGGTATCGGGATTAAAAGGTAAGGAGACCATTGCAAAGCCTGACAATGATTTGTTGAAAAAAGAAGAAAAATATATGGTGATTGAGAAAAAGCCTAATATTGACGTTCAGTTATTAACGCCAAATGACTATTCCAGACCGGGAATTACCACAGAAACCATAGAAAATATCGTGGTACATTATACTGCAAATCCGGGAACAACAGCAAAACAGAACAGAGATTTCTTTGAAAGTCTGAAAGATACACATGCTACCAGTGTCAGCAGTCACTTTGTGGTTGGTTTGGAAGGCGAAATTATTCAATGTATTCCAACGGCAGAACGTGCCTATGCATCCAATCAGAGAAATTTTAATACAGTTTCTATTGAATGTTGTCATATGGATGAAACAGGAAAATTTAATGACAGTACATACAATTCCGTGGTGGAATTATGTGCATGGCTCTGTTGCAAATTTAATTTACAGGCAGAAGATGTGATACGTCACTACGATGTTACCGGAAAGGCTTGTCCTAAGTACTTTGTAGATAATCAGGGGGAATGGGATAAGTTTATTCAGGATGTGGCAGATTATATCAGTGCCAATGCAGTGGAGATGACAAAAGAAGAGCGTGATGCATACTACGGAGAATCCGAAACAGTGACATCTGCTCCGGAAGCAACAAATCTTATGGAAGAATAATCAGAATAAAGAAGAAGCAGCCTTTAATAGGCTGCTTCTTCCATAAATAAGCCATGTGGTTTTGCCGGTGCAGAAGCTGTGGCCGAACCCTTTAAAATCTGTTCTATATCTCCAATTGGACGGTTAGAAAGTCCAACATCCAATAAGGTGCCTACTATCATTCTTGCCATATTGTGGAGGAACTGGTTGGCGGTAATGGTAATTTGAATTTCATTTTCATCTCCGTAAATTTCGATGGATTTGATTTCCTTTTCTGTAGATTTTGCTTTTTTTACGGTAGAAAAGTTTTTGAAATCATGTCTGCCCAGCAAAGTTTTGGATGCAATGGTCATTTTATCTACATCCGGTTTTTTGAAGCAGTAGTACATATATTTACGCTCAAATACGCTTGGAACATCTCCAATGGCAATGCGGTAAAGATAGGTGACGGATTTTACGTTTAATGAAGCGTGGAATTTTTCCGGCATTTCTTCAATATCAATTACAGCGATATCCATAGGGAGATAGCGGTTAAAATAATTTTTGATTTCATACAGCTTCATTGGCGAAGTGGTTTTAAAATTGACTATCTGACCATGGGCGTGAACCCCGGTTTCTGTACGTGCAGCACAATTTAATTCAGCATCTTCTCCGGACATTTTTTTTATAACTTCTAAAAGTTTTGTTTCGATGGTACCGGAATTGTCATCTTTTCCAAGACGCTGCCATCCATTGTAGCGGCTTCCGTCATACTCTAATGTAAGTTTTATGTTTCTCATGGAATCCTCCTGATTTCTGTTCGTTTTGTCTTATAGTATAGCATAAGTTTATGAATCCATCCAGTATTTACATGATGTCCGCAAAAGAAAGCGGGCTGTCCGCCTGGAGCATACAAAATGCTGTAAAAAGTAGTTTTTTGTCTACATAGCCTTTACAATGTAAAAAACATTCGATACAATGGTTATGTTTGAGTTAATTTCGTGTAAACACAAGGAGGACAAAATATGTCGATGACAGATGTGGAAATGTTATTTAAGTTCATTGGTGGACTTGGAATGTTTCTATATGGTATGCATGTAATGGCAGAAGGCCTGCAAAAAACTGCCGGCGGCAAAATGAAAAAACTTTTAGGTATACTGACAAATAACCGGCTTTTGGCGGTATTGGTTGGTGCAGGTGTAACTGCAATTATTCAGAGTAGTTCAGCCACCACTGTTATGGTAGTAGGGTTTGTAAATGCTGGATTGCTGAATTTGACACAGGCAGTAGGCGTAATTATGGGTGCCAATATTGGTACAACGGTTACCGGCTGGCTGGTATCCATGAGTGAATGGGGCGCATTTTTAAAACCTGAATTTTTAGCTCCATTGTTTATTGGAATTGGTGCTTTTGGAATTTTGTTTTCAAAGGATGAAAAGAAGAATGAAATCAGCCAGATTGCAGTAGGATTTGGAGTACTGTTTATTGGACTTAGCTTCATGTCCGGTTCCATTACACCGTACAGAGATGCACCTATTTTCCAAAACGCATTTCAGGTAGTGGGCCAGAATCCGTTTCTTGGAATTTTAGTTGGTGCAGTTGTGACAGCGGTGATTCAAAGTTCCTCTGCTTCTGTAGGTATTTTGCAGACGCTTGCCATGAATGGTATGGTAAATTGGAATTCAGCAATATTTATTACACTTGGACAGAATATTGGTACTTGTGTAACAGCATTGATTTCCAGTGCAGGTGCTCAGAAGAATGCTAAAAGAGCGGCAGTAATACATTTGTTATTTAATGTGGCTGGAACAGTCTTTTTTGGGATTATTATGTTTATATACTTTATGGTTAATAAGGAATTGGCAAACTCTACAATTTCCAGTGTGCAAATATCTATTTTCCATACAATATTTAATGTTACCAACACGATTGTATTATTCCCATTTGCTAATTTACTGGTAAAAGCATCAGAATCCATTCTTCGAGGAGAAGAAGCACGGTCAGAAGATAATGTGGAAGTTATTATCAGACATTTGGATGACAGAATTTTGGAAACTCCATCCTTTGCCATTGAAAACAGTTTGCTGGAAATTGAACATATGGGTGAAATGGCAATCAAACATATTACCACGGTAAAAGAAGCTGTGTTGGAGCGTAATCCGAAAAAGATTAAAAAGGCATATAAAATAGAAGAAAGTATGGATCAGTATGCAGAACTGATTTCCAATTACTTGCTAAAAATAAATAAACTGCCGTTGACAGAACAGCAGAATCTTGTGGTCAGTGATTTGTTCTATACAGTTAGTAATTTTGAACGTATTGGTGATCATTGTGATAATATCACAGAATTGGTGGATAACCTGATAAAATCAGACCTCACTTTCTCTGATAAGGCAATGAAAGGAATCACCAGAGTCTTTGATAAAACAGAAGAAGCGGTAAGAAAAGCTGTGGAAGCTCGTGCTACAGAAAGTGCGGAAGCCATTGATATTGTAGAACGCAATGAAGCATTTATTGATGATATGGAAGTTGAATTAAGAAAACAGCATATCAAACGTCTTGGAAAGCAGCTGTGTAATGCAAATGCCGGAGTTATTTTTCTGGATATGCTTACAAATCTGGAACGAATTTCCGACCATTGTCTTAACATTGCAGGCTATGTAAAAGACGAACAACGTTAATTCTGTTAAGTTTAAGTAAATAAAAAAATGTTAAAATCCTGTAAAGTCTTGTAGAATCAAGGCTTTACAGGATTTTTTTTGTCGGGCGACTTTACTTAAACTTAACACAACCATTATTTTGATTTGATAAATGGCTGATACAATAATTTTGCTGAGGATGAAATCAGCAGAAATATTACGTAACCAAAAACAAATGTAAAGAAAACGTTAAGTGGAGGAAAAAAGTATGAAATTAAAGAAAGTAACAGCGGGATTGTTAGCAGGTATGATGGCAATGGCCTTAATAGCTTGTGGCTCTGGTGAAAGCCAGAACGCAGAAGAAAACGCTGTAACAGAAGAAACAGAAACAGCAGCTGAGGAAAAAGCAGAGGAGGCTGGAAATGAAACAACAGGTGACATCAGCGGCACAGTAGTGATTACAGGTTCTACTTCCGTAGAAAAAATCCTTGCAGAAATGAAGGATGAATTTTGTGCAATGTATCCAAACGTAACGATTGAGTATACAGGAAGCGGTTCTTCCGCGGGAATCAAAGATACCAAGGCAGGAACTAATAACATCGGAGCTTCTTCCAGAGAATTGAAAGAGGAAGAAAAAGAAGATGCATTAAAGACAGAAGTATTTGCTTATGACGGAATTGCGGTAATTGTAAATCCTGCAAACGAAGCGGCAAGTGATATTACTGTAGAACAGCTTTGCGATATTTACTCGGGGAAAATTACAAACTGGTCTGAAGTTGGCGGCGAAGACGGAGAAATTTTTGTGGTTTCCAGAGAAGAATCCTCAGGAACAAGAAGTGCCTTTGAAGAATTAATCGCTTTGGAAGATGCAGGCGGACTTGCCAGTACAGCGGCAGTTTCAGAAGGAAACGGTCCGGTACAGGCGGCAGTAGCAGAAAATGAAAATGCCATTGGATATGTATCTTTTGCCTTTATTGATGATAGTGTAAAGGCATTAACAGTAGGTGGTGTGGAACCAACTGCTGAACTTGCAAAATCAGGAGAATATCCATTATCGCGTCCGTTTTTATTCTGTTACTATGAAGATAAAGCAGGAGAAGCAGGAAAAGCTTTCCTTGATTTTGCATTATCTGAAGATGGACAGATTTGTGTAGAAGATAACAACGGAATTCGTGTAGATTAATCCGGTCAATGGAGGGACCTTTATGAACAATACTATGGCAGTAAAAAGTGAAACAGAGATAATTCAAAACACAGAAACAAAGAAAATTATGAAACGTAATTACAAACGTGAAATCTTAGAAAAAACAGTAGAAACTATATTTTTCCTTTGTGCATTCATAAGTGTGGTTTCTGTAATAGCTATTATTGGTTTTGTATTCTATAAAGGTCTTCGTCCATTTATAGGGGAAGATGCTTATAGTTTTGTGAAATTTATCACAGGAACCAGATGGGCACCTTCTGAAAATGTGTATGGCATTTTCTATATGATTGTTGCTTCGGTACTGGCAACGTTCGGAGCAGTGTTGGTTGGAGTGCCAATCGGAGTGTTGACAGCGGTATTTATAGCAGAAATAGCGCCAGAATGGGCTGTAAAAATATTGAAACCGGCAGTGGAACTTTTGGCGGGAATTCCATCTGTTTTGTATGGAGCATTTGGTCTGGGAGTCATTGTGCCAATGATGAAAGCCATTTCCCCAAAAGTACACGGACAGTCCTTATTTGCGGTTATTATTGTACTTACTATTATGATACTTCCAACCATTGTATCTTTATCGGAAAGCGCCATCAAAGCAGTACCTCGCTCCTATACAGAAGCATCTTTAGGACTTGGAGCATCTAAAATTCAGACAATTTTTAAAGCCATAATTCCTGCGGCAAAATCAGGAATTTTATCTGCGGCAGTACTTGGTGTGGGACGTGCCATTGGAGAAACAATGGCAGTTATGATGATTGCAGGGAACCCAACTGCAGGCCTTCCGGACAGTATCTGGTCTATGGTAAGACCATTAACTACCAACATTGCCATGGAAATGAGCTATGCTTCCGGCAGACAGGCAGAAATGTTGTTTGCTACAGGCGTTGTTTTATTTGTATTCATTATGTGTGTAAACCTGATTATGACATATATTACCAAAAAGACGGAGGATTCTAAGTAAGATGAGCAGACAGGTCAAAGATAATATAATAAAAGGATTGATTTATGCATCCTCTGCATTTACCGTTGTGATTTTAGCTGTAATTATCGGTTTTATTTTGATTAAGGGATTGCCAAGAATCAATATGGACTTTTTGACAAATTCTTATGAAGATAAGACCACTTATGTTACAATCGGTGCGACCGCAGATGGTCACACAAAAATACAGGACAATCAATGTGTTAGCGAAGCTTTAGGAGCGACTCTTTCGGTAGGCGAAGAAGGTCTGGTAGTGGAAAAAATAGAGAAAGCTTCCCTGTTAAAAGCCGGAGTGGACGGTACCGGGGCGGTGTATGAAATTAAAAAAGGCGATGTTATAACAAAACTTGGAAGCTGTCAGGTGGAACGTGAACTGAAAAATGGTACATCAGCGGAAGAAGTTTTAGAGGAAAGTACGAAAGCTATTCAGGAAAATACAGGGAAGATGAAAGTGAAAGTAGTTCGCAGAGGTGGCGGAATTTTCCCAATGATTGTTACCACAATTTATATGGTGGGTTTATCTTTAGTGATTGCAGGACCAATTGGAATTCTGGCAGCCATTTATTTGAACGAATACGCAAAAAAAGGAAAAATGATGACGATAATTCACTTCGCCATTGAAAATCTGGCGGGAATACCATCCATTATCTATGGATTGTTTGGTTCTCTTGTGTTTGTCCAGATGATGAAATTGCAGTATTCCATTTTAGCAGGAGCTTTGACGATTAGCATTATCTTGCTTCCTACTATTATTACAACCACAGAGGAAACCTTAAAAACCATTCCAAAGACTTATAGAGAATCCTCTTTAGGCCTGGGTGCCACGAAGCTTCAGACTATAACAAAAGTAGTGCTTCCCAATGCCATTTCCGGAATTCTTGTGGCAGTATTGTTAAGTATCGGTAGAATCGTAGGAGAATCCGCAGCGTTATTGCTGACGGCGGGAACCGTATCACAGATACCATCCAGACTATACGGAAATTCAGCCAGTGGAGCTACATTAACCATTAAGGCATATATGCTTATGAAAGAAGAAAATGATTTGACAACAGCATGTGCGATTGGAGTGATTTTGTTAACTATCGTTATTGTAATTAATGTATCCTCAAAGCTTGTTACAAAATATTTTTTAAACAGTAAAGGAGAAAAAGCATGATAAAGAAGGAAACAGGAAAAGAAAATATAAAGTTTGAAGTAAAGGATTTGAATCTTTATTATGGTGACTTTCACGCGTTGAAAAATATTAATATGGAGATACCTAAACATCAAATCACAGCATTTATAGGACCTTCCGGTTGTGGAAAATCCACTTTTTTGAAAACAATAAACCGTATGAATGACTTGGTGGAAAACGTAAAAATTGATGGAAAAATTCTGATGGATGGAGTGGATATTTATAGTGATATTGACGTAATCAAACTGCGCCAAAGAGTAGGAATGGTATTTCAGCAGCCAAATCCCTTTCCTATGAGTATCTACGATAATGTAGCATATGGTCCAAGAATTCATGGAATTAAGAAAAAAAGTGAATTGGACGAAATTGTTGAAAGAAGCTTACAGCAGGCAGCTATTTGGGACGAGGTAAAAGACAGATTAAAAAAGCATGCTTTAGGCTTATCTGGTGGGCAGCAGCAGCGTATCTGTATTGCGAGAGCCTTGGCAGTAGAACCGGAAGTCATTTTGATGGACGAGCCTACTTCAGCGTTAGACCCTATTTCTACATTGAAAATAGAAGATTTGGCGGAACAGTTAAAGGAAAAGTATACGATTGTAATTGTAACTCACAATATGCAACAGGCAAGTCGTATTTCCGATAAAACAGCTTTTTTCTTAACCGGGGATGTGGTAGAATATGGAAATACCATGGATATCTTTAACAATCCTCAGGACAGGAGAACAGAAGATTATATTACAGGAAGATTTGGTTAGGAGGAACGAACTTTGGTGGTAAGACAAAGATATATGGCAGAATTAGAGGAGATGAATCGGAATGTGATTCAGATGAGCACATTGCTGGAGGAATCCATTGGTAAAGTAATATATGCTTTGAAAAATAAAGATTCAGAAGTGGCAAAAAAAATCATCAAAGATGATGATGCCATTGATGAAATGGAACGAAAAATAGAAGCAGAATGTATCACAATTATAGCGAAAGAACAACCGGTGGCAAAGGATTTGCGACGTGTTACATCCATTATGCGAATGATTTCGGATATTGAACGTATCGCGGACCACTGTGCAGATATTTCAGAATATATTATTATGCTTTCAAAAGAAGACAGCATTCCTATGCCCAAATCCGTAGAACAAATGCTGTTAAAAATGAAAGAAATGGTAGTGGCTGTTATTGACAGCTTCGTCAACGAAGATTTAGAAAAGGCATGTTGGGTAAAAAAAGAAGATGATGTGGTAGATGACTATTTTGACAGCATTCTGCAGGAATTGTGTGTTGACATGAAAAATAATCCGGAGGCAATTAAACAGTATGCTTATATGATTATGATTATCAAATACATTGAGCGAATGGCTGATCATGCCACTAATATGGCAGAATGGAATGCGTTTATTATTACAGGGGATTTATAAACTATGAAGAGAAAACTTTTTATTACATACTTTATTATTGCATTTGCAACGATGATTGTTATAGGAGGAACCTTTTTCGGAAGAGGCTATTCCTCCCTAGTAAAACAAAGTGAAGAAGGATATATGGCACAGGCACAGTTGCTGGGAACGATTTTGGAAGGAGATTTTCCGGGCGAGGAAAATTTGGAAGAATTTGTCAAAAAATATGCCACAGAATATAATGTGCGAATCACCGTAGTGACAGAAAATGGAGATGTGGTGGCAGAGAGCAGTGCAGGCTACAATGAGATGGAAAATCATGCCAGCCGTATTGAAGTCAAGAAAGCTTTAGCAGGTGAGAAGTATAGTGTAAAAAGATATTCCAAAACCTTGGGAATGGAATGTATGTATTGTGCTGTTCCGGTGGAAACAGAAGGTTTTAATGGAGTAATTCGTATTGGAGTTCCTTTGAAAGAATTAAAAAGCATGGAATTCGGTTTTTTGAAATCCACATTACTTACAGTGATCGTTGTATCAATTGCCATAATTTTAGTTGCAGTGTATTTTAGTAATTATCTTACAAGACCGTTGGATGAATTGACTGAAGCTGCAAGAAAGATTGCTAAAGGAAACTTGCAGGTAAAAATATATACAAGACAAGGGGATCAGATTGGCTTACTTGCGGATGCCTTTAATTCTATGGCAGAAAAACTGAAATATAATATGGCGGTGCTATACGCCAGAAATAACGAGCTGGAAGCAATTCTTTACAGCATGAACAACGGTGTGGCAGCTATTGACGAGGACAACAAAATTATTTTCTGCAATCAGGAATTTAAAACACTGGTGGAACGGGACGAAGATGATATTACAGGCCTTCCTATTTACCATATCATGCGGAATCAGATGCTTTATGATGTGATTGATAAAGTGAAGGAAACAGAAAATTTTGTATCAAAAGAGGGAAACATCTACCGGGAAGAAGAATGCATTATGAAGGTCAGCGGCACTCCTTTATATGAAGAAAAAGTAAACAAAACAGTAGGAGTGCTGCTAATCTTTGAAGATGTTACTCAAATTAGAAAATTAGAGCATATGCGAAGTGAGTTTGTATCGAATGTATCTCATGAGTTTAAAACACCGCTCACCTCCATTCGGGGATTTGTAGACACCCTGAAAAACGGTGCCATTCATGATGAAAAGTTTGCATTGAAGTTTCTGGATATCATTGATATTGAAACGGAGCGTTTGTATAATTTGATTCAGGATATTTTGCTGTTGTCGGAAATCGAGAACAATAATGATTACAATGTGAAAGAAAATGATGTGAAGGAAATTGTGGGCGATGTTATTACCCTATTGAATTCTAAGGTTAAGAAAAATGTAGAATTGATCTATGAACCGGATGCATATATCCGCCCTTACACCTGCAATGCGGACCGCATGAAACAATTGATGATAAATCTGGTGGATAATGCCATCAAATACACAGAAGGCGGAAACATTACCGTAAAGTGTTCCAGTGATGGAAACTTCCTATATTTAAGCGTTCAGGATACAGGAAAAGGAATTGAAAAGGAATCTCTTGAGAGAATCTTTGAAAGATTTTACCGTGTAGATAAAAGCCGTTCCAGCAAAACGGGAGGAACCGGACTGGGCTTATCCATTGTAAAACACATTGTAGAGATGTATAATGGTGATATTGAAGTGGAAAGCGAAGTTTTCGTTGGAACCAAATTTTTAGTGAAACTGCCGTATCAGACGGTATCATAAGGAGTTAGCCGATGGGAAAAGTAATTCTTGCGATAGACGATGAAGAACACATTTTAGAGTTATTGTCATACAATCTGGAAAGCAATGGTTTTCGGGTACTTACAGCAGATAGTGGTGAAGATGGACTGGAACTGTTGGAAAGGGAAGCAGTTGATTTGGTACTTTTAGATATTATGCTTCCTGGAATAGACGGAATGGAAATGCTGAAAAGAATACGGAAAAATCCGGATACGACAGACCTTCCGGTTATAATGCTCACAGCGAAAAGTGAAGAAATTAACAAAGTGTTAGGACTGGAAGTGGGGGCAGATGATTATATCAGTAAGCCTTTTGGAATCTATGAATTAGTAGCGCGAGTGAAAGCTGTTCTGAGAAGAAGTGAGAGAAACAGAGTGGCGGTTGCAACGCCGGAAGAACGGGATGAGATTATTGCGATTGATGATATTATCATCAACAATACGACTCACGAGGTGACTGTGGATGGAAAAGAAGTGGAACTGGCATTGAAGGAATTTGAGTTGCTTTATGTGCTGGCAAAACATCGTACCAGAGTTTTTTCGAGAGAAGCTTTACTGGATAAAATCTGGGGTTATGAATACGCCGGAGAAACCAGAACTGTGGATGTACATATACGTAATCTCAGAAAAAAAATAGAGCGGGATGACAATAAACCAAAATATATTAAGACTGTAAGAGGAGTGGGATATAAATTTTCCTGATTTTCAGAAGTAAATTGAGGGGATACGGCACAAACAATGGTTGCAATCATGGGCTTTTTCATGTAGAATGAATAATGGTATGATTTGAAATTATTGTGGGACAGGTGTGGAGATATGGGTATAGACAACAGTGGTGGAAATTTAAAACTTCAAAAATTTTCCTCCCTGATACAAGGAGAGGAATTACAGTATATACAAGATAGCTATGCACAAGTTGCACAGCTTTTTGTTGTTTGTTCAGATGCAGAGGGGAGTCGTATTACAGAATATTCGGGGGAGCAGGATGAGCTTGATTTTATTTTAGAGAATGTAAAGCCAAGCTATTATGATATGTTGGTAGAACAATTGAGAAACAATCCCTATGAAGAACAGATTGTGGTGGATACGGATCTTCCATGGGTGAAATTAATCGGAACCGCCATTGCCGTTGGCAGCAAACCGATTATTTTGTGGTGCAGTTATGCGGTGTTAAAAGATGTAGAGATACCGGAGGAAGAAGCCGGGCAGTGGGCAAAGGTAACAACGCGGGTAACGAGAGATGAAATGAGCATCCGAATGGAGTTGTCCAGAGTTTTGGTGCGTAAGTTATTTGCGGAAGCTTTTCTTGTGATGAATGCCAAGGAAGAAGCTCAGAAGAGCAGAATGGCAGAGCAGAAAATGAAAGAAGAACTTCGCAAAAATGAAACAATGACTGCGATTGTGCGTAATCTGGAATTATCAGATGAATTTGAAGTTCTGGTGCAAAATATTATTACACTTGCAGGTGGATATTTGGGTACAGACGTTGCTAATGTATTTAGAGTACATAAAGCAGAAGAATGTCTGGAAATTATTTGTCATTGGGCAGAACAGGAAGAAAAAAATTGTTTTCAGGATGGGAAAAAGATTTTAAACAGCGAATGGGCATTGAACAATGAGCGCCCGGTGTTTATTTCCTCAGGAATGCAGCTTCCGGCTTTCAGCCGCCAGAAATTTTCGGAATATGGAATTCAGGCGATAGCTGCTCTTCCGGTTTATGTGAATGATGAAGTAGCTATGTATGTGAATTTTATGGAAACATCCAAAGAACGTGTGTGGGAATTGGCAGACATACAGTTTTTAGGAGATGTGGCAAAGATTATTCAAAGTATCCTTGCAAAGCGGATTGCTAAGGATTCTTTGGCGGGTTCTTATGCTTCTCTGTCTAAAATTTTAGAAAATGTGGGAAGTGGAATTTTAGTTACAGACAAGAATACAGATGAAATCTTGTTTTTAAATAAAATTATCAGTGAAAATTTTGCAAAAGAACTGGAAAATGGAACTCTTTGTGAAGTGCTCCTTAAAGGGAAAAAGAATAATTATCATTCCAAATATACGGAGTATTATGAGGAAAATACCAAACGCTGGTATGACTTATATTATACAGAGCTTACCTGGGTGGATGGCAGAGAAGCCATTCTCTGTACCGGTTTTGATGTGACGGACAAGCGTAATTATCAGAAAAAAATGGAACAGCAGGCAAACAATGATTTCCTGACGGGATTATACAACCGCATGCGCTGCGAACATGATTTGAAAAAATATCTGGCAGACGTGAAAAAACGTGGAACCCAAGGTTCCCTGTTTTATATGGATATGGATAATTTTAAGAATATCAACGATGGATTGGGACATCAGTATGGTGATATCTTGCTGCAGGAAATATCCTCCCGTTTGAGAAATGTACCGGAGATTGCCCGGACATGTTACCGCATGGGCGGCGATGAATTTATTATTATCATTCCGGAAGAATATTATTTCAAAAAAGATGATATATTGAATCGTCTGATGAAGAATTTTAACAAGCCATGGTATCTGAATGGAGCAGATTATTATTGTACCATGAGTCTTGGTGTGGTGGATTTTCCAAGAGATGGAGAGGAAGCCGGTGATTTGATTAAGAAGGCAGATATTGCCATGTATGAGGCAAAGAAAGCCGGGAAGAACAGAATTCATCACTACACAGAAGAATCAGTATCAACTTCTTTAAAACGTTTCGATATGGAAAAAAATATGCGTGATTCCAGTAATGACGGATACCGTGATTTTATTGTTTACTATCAGCCAATTATCCGTGTGGGAGAGGATAAGCAGGTGCATTGCACCGGTGCAGAAGCATTGATTCGTTGGAAACATGCCACAATGGGATTTGTTTCACCGGGCGAATTTATTCCGCTTGCAGAGTATCTTGGACTGATTAACCCAATCGGTACCTACGTATTGCGTCAGGCATGTAAAGCCTGTAGAAACTGGAATGAACTGGGACATCCGGATTACAAGGTAAATGTAAATCTGTCCGTAGTACAGTTATTGCAAAATGATATTGTAGACATTATCAAGACAACTGTGGAAGAAACAGGAATTAATCCGAAAAACCTTACTTTAGAGGTGACAGAAAGTCTGGCAATTAATGATATGAATCGAATGAAACGTGTACTTTCGGAAATTCGCAAGCTGGGTATCAGGATTGCGCTGGATGATTTTGGAACAGGGTATTCTTCTTTGAATCATATTAAAGAAATACCTTTGGATATGATTAAGATTGATCAAACCTTTGTGACAGAATTGGAACAGGATGATTATGCCAAAGCATTTATCAAAATGATAAGTGAACTGGCGGTAGCTTTAGGACTTCAGGTATGTGTGGAAGGAATTGAGCAAAAAGAACAACTTGAAATTGTCCGACATATGGGCATTGAATATATACAGGGGTTCTACTTCGACAGAGCGATTTCTTTGGAAGAATTCGAAACGAAGTATATTTTTAACAGTGGAGGAATTAAGTAACAGTGTACATATCTTTGGAAAAATACAGCAGGGAACAGTTTGAATACGAGCTGCCTGAATTGACATTGTCTACATCGAGAGTGGAATGTAACATGTATCAGGGAGAAAATTACAAGGGGACTTTTGAAATTAATGGAAACCGTGAAATTCAAGGGTTTCTTACTGTTTCCTCACCAAGAATGCGCTGTATGTCTAATTCCTTTTCCGGAACTCATAATGTAATTGAATTTGAATTTAACAGTCTTGGCATGAGCGAAGGCGAGGTCATCAAAGGAAGATTTGAAATCATCTGTAATGCAGGAGAGTACAGTCTTCCTTTTGTGGCAACAGTTGAGAAATGTCATATGGATTCTTCTATGGGAAGTATCAAAAATCTATTTCATTTTGCTAATTTGGCACAGAATTCCTGGGGCGAAGCGCTGAAAATATTTGAAAGCAGTCAGTTTCCTAAAATTTTTTCCAAACATGATAAACAGTTTCTTCCATTATATGAAGGGCTTTTAGAAAACTCAGATAAAAATTATGCTATGGAAGAATTCCTTATTGCTATTCGAAAGAAAGCACCTGTCTTTTTCGAGGTGGGAAAACAACAGGAAACTTTGTGCGAAATATCTGGTGATGTGCGGGAAACTGTTCCACTCACAAAGAAAAATCAGGGTTATTTTGAGGTTGTGGTGGAGTCGGACGTACCATTTTTGGTTCCATATAAAAATTATCTTCATGAGGAAGATTTTGTGGGAAGCCTTTGTCCGTTTCAATATTATATCAAATACGATATGCTCCATGAGGGCAAAAATATGGGGCGTTTGAGTTTTTCTACCCCAAGGCAGCGGTTGGAATTTACGGTTATTGTCGGAAAAAAAGGGGAGTCCGCTGGAAAGAAAAATGCAGAAAAATATATTCTGGCGAAGTTGGCGGAAGCCTATATTGCTTTTCGTACCAGAAAAATGAACAGTAATACCTGGGTAAAAACATCCATGGAAATTATTGGCGGAGAGCAGGAAAATTCCGATGTGAAGGCGTTTCTGGAACTGTATAAAGTGCAGTTGCTGTTGGCGGAAAAAAGAACGGAAGAAGCATGGGATGTGTTAAAAAACTACATCGATGTAAAAAGTTTAAAAAAGAATGATGTAGAAAATTACTGTTATTACCTGTATCTGCTGGCATTGGCAGATGGAAGGGAAAGCACCAGAGATAAAGCCTTACAGATGGTAGAAGAAACGGAGAAAAAATATCCGGAAAGTTGGAAATTATTCTGGATACGGCTGTATATCAGGGAAGATTATGAGTTAGACCGACAAAAAAAATATGATGATATTAAGGCTTTTTGTAATCAGGGATGTCACAATCCTGTGATTTACATGGAGGCTGTAAATCTTATGCGAAAAGATATCAGCGTGTTGAATCGGTTGGATTCTTTTGAAATGGAAGTGGTACTGTGGGCGGTAAAAAATAACCAGATTACACAGGAGATGGCGGAAAGAATTGTATATCTGGCATCTAAAATAACGGAGTTTTCATCTATTCTTCATAGAATATTGACAGAATGTTATGTGAAATATCCTACGGTGGAAACAGTACAGGCAGTTTGCAGTATTTTAATACGAAACGACAAGAGGGAAAACAAATTTTTCTACTGGTATGAACTGGGAATACGAAATGAATTAAAAATAACAAGATTGTATGAATATTACCTGATGTCCATCAATACGGATTTTTATCCGGTATTGCCAAGAAATGTAATGATGTATTTTCTGTACCAGTGCGACCTGGATTATAAGAAAAAAGCATATCTGTACGCAAACCTTATGAAAAATAAGGAGGCGTACGGTGATTTATTGGAGAAGCATAAGGAACAAATAGAGAAGTTTGCCATTAAAGAAGTGATGGAACGTCACATAAATGAAGATTTGGCATATTTGTATCAGCATTTATTAAGAAAAGAGCATGTGGATGAGTCTATGGCAGACGCATTGGCATCGGTGATGTTTGTTCATAAAATCAAAGTAGATGCTGAAAATTTACAACGGATTATTGTGCGTCATGGAGCTTTATATTATGAAGAAAGTTTTACATGTACCAGGGGCGAAGCTTATGTAAATATATATAACAATTCCTATGTACTGTTAGGTGAAGACGGACATGGCAGAAGATTTCCGATACAGACTATGGCAGAACCGATAAGATTGTATCAGAATCAGGAAGTGGAAATGACAAGCTTCCGGCTGGCAAAAAGTGAAATTGGAATTTATATACATAAATTGCTTGATCGCGGCTCCTATTTAAAAGTAGATAGTGAAAATGTACAGCAGTTACGAAGAATCTCTCAGAGTCTGATTGTAAAGCAGGAAGAAAAGAGAGAATTCTACGGAAAAATCGCAGATTATTATTACGAAAGTGACCAGATGGAAGAACTGGACAACTATCTGTTGGAAATTGCTTTGGAAGAACTTCCGCAGAAAGACCGGGTGCGTATCATAGAATATATGATTATGAGGAAGATGTATGAAAAGTCTTATAATTATGTGATTACCTATGGTGCAGAAGGCGTGAATAATAAATTACTCTTAAGAGTATGTAGCTTATTCTTGAGAGAATATCCGGAAGAATATAAGGAAGACGAAAATTTCTGCCGTCTTTGTCATTATCTTTATGACAAAGGAAAATATGACACAGCATTGTTATCCTATCTGATAAAATATTATCAGGGGAATTTAGGACAGATGCGGGAAGTATGGAAGTCCTCTAAAGAATTAGAGTTAGACAATTATGAATTGGAAGAACGACTGTTAGTACAGTCTTTGTTTGCCCATTCCCATGTGGAAGAACTGATACTGATTTTTGAAGATTATATCAGGCAGGGGGCAAGACCAAGCATTGAAAAAGCCTTCATTATTAATCAGTCCTATGAATATTTTGTAAAGCAGAAAATTACAGAAGAGTCGATAATGAATCGCTTGTATCGTATGTTTGCAGAGGGGGAAGAACTTCCGGACATCTGTAAACTGGCAGTGTTACAAGGCTTTTCAGAGCAGGAAGACAAAATGAGAGAATGCGAGACAGTGTTAAAGCCTTTGGTGGCAGAAATGCTGCAGAAACGAAAATATTTTGAGTTTTTGAAAAAGTTTCCTTATGATTTGCCGGAGGAAGTATTCCTTTTGGATAAAACCTTGTTAGAATACAGAGAAAATCCAATGGGAACGACTAAAATTCATTATATAGAAGAAGAAAATCAGAATAACGAATATCAGGTGGAAGACTTAAAACAGGTATATCCGGGGGTGGAAACCAAAGAATGTATTTTGTTTTTTGGAGAAGCCTTACAATATTATCTTTCAGAAAATGGAGAAAAGGGAGAAAATGTAGTGGAAAGTGGCAGGCTGATGCGTTCAGAAGTTCCGGTCAGAAGGGGAGAAAGCCGGTATGAGTTGTTGAATGACATGTTAATCAGTTATGCCATGCGGGATGAAAAAACATTACAGGTACTAATTGATAAATATTTAAAGGAAGACTACATTGCAGAACATGTATTTTCCATAAAATAAGGTGGTGATTTGTGTGGAAAAAGAAGAAATAAGGAAAGTTTACGCAGGATATGATTTAGGAGAAGAGTACTGTCAGATTAGCCTGTTTTCGCCGGAAAACGGTCCGGAGCCTATTTCGGTACCCACACTACTTGGGGGAGAGAAGATTAGAATTCCCATGGTATTGGCGAAAAAGAAGAAAATTGAGCAGTGGTATTATGGTGAAGAAGCGATAAAACAAATTGAACAGGAAGAAGCCCTTCCGGTAACCAATCTTTTTGAAGGCAGTAAAAAACAGGAAACGATAGAGTTAGAGGGAAAACGGTATCAGATGGTACTGCTGTTGCAGATGTATGTAAGAAAAACATTTGCGCTGGTGTTATCCTATGTGCCTTTGGATAGAATTGAAATGTGTACCTTTGCTGTGGAAAACATAGACAAAGAAACCATTCAGATGTGGAAAACCATAACAGAAGGGTTGCCGATTACGAAAGCCGCCCTGCGCCTTATTTCTTATAAAGAAGGCTTTGCCTATTACACAGCATTTCAAGAGGAACTGCCTTGGGAACACGGCACCATATTATTGGAATATAGTCAGGAAAAGGTAAAAGCCAAAATGCTTACCGTAGATAAAGGAACTGTTCCCAAGCTTTTATTTGTGGAAGAAAAGGAATCCGATATTGTCGGAAAAGAAGATACTCTGTTTTTTAATTATGCAAAACAGCTGTTTTTACAGCACAGGGCAGCGGTAGTGTATCTTATCGGTGAGGGGCTTAGTGAAGGCTGGTATCCGGAAACGTTGAAACTGCTATGTCAGGGAAGACGTGTGTTCCGGGGGCAGAATTTATATGGTCTTGGTGCATTACAGTTTTCAGGGCTTCAATTAGGAGTAAAGCAGCAGGAGTATTTATATCTGGGAGATGACCAGCTTCATGTTAATTTCTTTTTAAAAGCAGTATACCATGGGGAAGAAATGGACTATGAACTGATATCGGCAGAACTTCACTGGTATGAAGCAGAAAGCAGTATTGAATTTGTTCCTGACGGTGAAAGGGAAGTGGCGGTTTTTGCCAGAAGTCTGGATGGAAAATGTGAGGAAGTAATTAGAGTTGCGTTAAAGGATTTTCCGGACCGAGAGGAAAAGGCATCCCGGTTACAGCTTAGACTGTATTTTACAGAAAAACATAAAGGCGTTATAGAAGTGGAAGATTTGGGATTTGGACAATTTTATGAGGCAACTCATAAAGTTTGGAAAGAAGAATTTGATTTGCAGTTACTGGAACAGAAATTAAATGGTAATATAAGACATATAAAGGAGAGATAGAATGGGAAGAATGTTAATTTGTTGCGGCAAAAAAGCAGAAACGCCCCTTTATATGAAGGAGTTTCAAATATCTGTGTCCACCATCGAAGAAATATGTTATTGTTTAAAGAAGAATCTTCATATGCTGGATAAAAGCATAATGAAAGAGCAGATTTGCAGTTTTATAGAACAACAGCTAGGCATGGAAACACTGGCAAAACAACTTAGAGCAGTGATTGAAAAGCAGGAAGGTTTATCTGCCTTCGTGCGATGCATTATGAAATCTGTGGGCTATCTGTCGGAGGAAGAACTGCTTTATTTGGAAGCGGAACTTAAGGAAGTGGAAGGAAAGAGCAATGTGGTGAGAAGGAAAGCCAAAGCGGATTTTTTGCTAGAGCATAAAAAGTATGCAAAAGCTGCCGTGGAATATAATAATATTTTGCGGGAGGAAATTCTTGAGGATGATAAAATAACGGGCGATATCTATCATAATCTTGGCACCACCTACAGCAGAATGTTCTTTTTTGATAAAGCTGCAAAATATTATAATATGGCTTATGAAAAAAATAAGGATGAAGAAAGTTATGCCTGTTATCTTCTAGCGTTGCATATGTATTTGCCCAAGGAAGATTATGTGAAGGCAGTAACGGAGGAAATGGTTCCGGAAGAAACAGCACTTGCCTTAGAACAGCGGTTGGGACAGGCATTGCTTGATGAGAAAGAGTCATCAAAACGTAACCGGATGAATGAAGTTACGAAATACCGGCAGTTAGGATATGTACAAGAGTACTATTGGGCCTTGGAAAAAGTTTTTGATGAGTATAAGCAGGAATATAGAAGAAGCATGTCAGAGGGGTAAAAGCTATGAAAATAACAGAATGGTTTTTGAAAAAAATCAGAAAAAAGGAAATAGAGCAGGAAGAACAAGAAGTACAGATGGAAGAAACCGTTTTGCAGGAGGAAGAAAGTGTAGTTCCGCAAGAAACAGTTACCTTTAAAAAACAGAAGGTTGATATGGATAATTCGGAGGAACGTAATCAGTATGTAAGAAATTGTTGCGAGCAGATGGTGGAAGCCTCCAACGAAACGGAGAATGCAAAGTTAGAATACAATCTTGTAACGGCATACCTGAATGATATGCAGATGATTGAAGAAATGCCGGAGGATACAAAAGTAGCTGTGAATTCCACCGTGCGAAAAATACTTAGTCTGAATGATGAGCGGAAAGGTCTTCAGAAAACCGTCAGCAAGATTACAGATATGCAATACTGGTTTGCGGAAAATCACGAAGAAGAAATTCCGGATGTGTTAAAACGGATGGTTGAAAATGAAAAGTACCGGGAAATTCTAAAATCAGATATGCGTCATTTGGAAAATGAAAAGGCAGCACAGAATATCCGCAAGAGAGATATTGTGCAGGAACAGCAGAATCTAAAAGGAATGTCTGTGATTGCTTTTGCCACACTGATAGCGGCTATCGTGTTAATCGGGGCATTTCAGATGATATTTGAAGCAGAAGTACAGATTGCTTATTTTGTATCCATGTTTGCAGCGGTACTGATAACCGCAGGGCTCTTTATGAAATTGAAAAATGCCGATTATGAATTGAAATATACAGAACTTTGTTTGAATAAAGCTATTGGACTTTTAAATCACACGAAAATTAAATATGTAAATATAACAAATGCGTTAGAGTACAGTTATGAGAAATACAATGTAAAAAATGCATACGAGTTAAATTTTATCTGGGAAAATTATATGAAGGAGCGTGATGAACGCGACCGCTACCAACGTGCCAGCGATGATTTGGAATTTTATAATGAGCAGTTGGTGAAACAACTTACCGAATACGGGATTCAGGATGCCAGTGTGTGGCCGTCTCAGGTCAATGCCATTATCGACAATAAAGAGATGGTGGAAATTCGTCACAGATTGATTGTGAGAAGACAAAAAATCAGAAGACAGCTGGAGTATAATAAACAGATTATGGAGGAAGCAAAACAGGAAATTTCAGAACTGGTAGAAAAACACAAAGAATATGCTCCGGAAATACTGGATATTGTCAATTCCGTAGAGGCAATCTAATATTCTTGAAATGGGTGTTGCTTTTCTAAATTTTATGTTATATAATTTGGACTGGGAGTTTGTGTACAAACTCCCAGTCTGTGTGTTGCCATGTAACTATAGGAGCTGCCTGAGGCAGGTTCTTGTAGGGGTGAAAGTGGAACATGCGGCAGATGCGAAAATCAGATATAAGAAAAGGACAGGTGGAAAACAATGGAAAAAAGAGAACTCATGTATGAAGGAAAAGCAAAGAAAGTTTACACAACAGATGATGCAAATCTTGTTATCGTAGATTACAAAGATGATGCTACTGCTTTTAACGGTGAAAAGAAAGGTACTATTGTTGGTAAAGGTGCTATCAATAACCGTATGACAAATCATGTATTCAAGCTTTTAGAAAAAGCAGGAGTTCCAACCCATCTGGTAGAAGAATTAAGTGATAGAGAAACAGTTGTAAAGAAAGTAGAAATTGTACCATTGGAAGTAATCGTAAGAAACGTTGCTGCCGGAAGCTTCTCTAAGAAGCTTGGTATCGAAGAAGGCCGTGAATTATTA
The DNA here is from genome assembly GCA_017408735.1 of Lachnospiraceae bacterium. Lineage (GTDB taxonomy): Bacteria > Bacillota > Clostridia > Lachnospirales > Lachnospiraceae > RUG11237. The sequence goes on along the minus strand of JAFQUB010000050.1, from coordinate 79,105 downwards.
TGCCCTACTTTAGAGTTCAGCTATAAAAATGATGATTTAGGCGATCCATTTATCAACGGATACTATGCACTTGCATTAGGTCTTGCAACACAGGAAGAAATTGATAAAATCGCTGAATATACATTTAAAGTAAACGAAGTATTAAAAGAATATTTCTTAAATGCAGGTATCAAATTAATCGACTTTAAGATTGAATTTGGTAGAGATTCTGAAGGAAACATCATCCTTGCAGACGAAATTTCACCTGATACATGCAGATTATGGGATGTTGAAACAAATGAAAAATTAGACAAAGACCGTTTCAGACGTGATATGGGAAATGTAGAAGAAGCATACAATGAAGTATTTAGTCGCTTGGGTTTATAGGAGTAAAGAATGAATAACAGCAAAATGCAAAAAGATAGAGAATTACATGAAGAATGTGGTGTGTTTGGAATATATGATTTTGATGGAAATGACGTAGCTTCCTCTATTTATTATGGATTATTTGCATTACAGCATAGAGGACAGGAAAGCTGCGGTATTGCGGTTAGTGATACCAATGGACCAAAAGGAAAAGTAAACTCCTATAAAGGAATGGGTCTCGTAAATGAAGTGTTCAGTCCGGAAGACTTAGAAAAGTTAAAAGGAGATATTGGTGTTGGACATGTAAGATATTCCACTGCAGGAGAAAGTACAAGAGAAAATGCACAGCCTTTGGTATTAAATTACGTGAAGGGAACCCTTGGGCTTGCTCATAACGGTAATCTGATTAATGCACCGGAGCTTAGAAAAGAATTGGAATATACCGGAGCGATTTTCCAGACTACCATTGATTCCGAAGTAATTGCATATCATATTGCAAGAGAACGTTTGAACTGTGGAACAGTAGAAGAAGCTGTAAAGCTTGCGATGAAAAAGATTAAAGGTGCTTATTCACTGGTTGTAATGAGTCCTAGAAAACTGATTGGTGCAAGAGATCCACAGGGATTTAAGCCTCTTTGTATCGGAAAAAGAGATAACGCTTATATTTTGGCATCTGAAACCTGTGCGTTGGATACGATTGGCGCAGAATATGTAAGAGATGTCCTTCCGGGAGAAATTGTTACCATTACTCCGCAGGATGGTATCGTATCTGATACAAGCATGTGTCCGGCACCTTCTGATGAAGCAAGATGTATTTTTGAATACATCTATTTCGCACGTCCGGACAGTTATATTGACGGAATCAGCGTGTATGAGTCCAGAATTAAGGCGGGACGTTTTCTTGCTATGGATTCACCGGTAGAGGCAGATATTGTAGTTGGTGTACCGGAATCCGGTAATGCAGCGGCATTAGGTTATTCCATGGAATCCGGAATTCCTTACGGAACTGCATTTGTAAAAAATGGTTATGTGGGAAGAACTTTCATTAAACCAAAACAGAGCAGCAGAGAATCCAGTGTAAAAGTAAAATTAAACGTGTTGAAAGATGTAGTCAAAGGAAAACGCGTTGTTATGATTGATGATTCCATTGTACGTGGAACCACCAGTGACAGAATTGTTGGTATGTTAAAGGAAGCAGGTGCGAAAGAAGTACATGTTCGTATTAGTTCTCCACCATTTTTATGGCCGTGCTATTTTGGAACTGACGTACCGGCAAGAGAACAGTTGATTGCATACAATCGCACAATTGAGGAAATTAGAGATATTATTGGTGCCGATACGTTAGGCTACTTAGATATAAACCGTTTGGAAGAGTTGGCAGAAGGAAAAGCAATCTGTAAAGGATGCTTCAACGGAAACTATCCAATGGAACCGCCAAAAGAAGATATTCGTGGTGAATACCAGAAGTAGGAGGAAAAAGAATGACAGACAGATACCAGAGTCCATTATCAGAACGTTATGCAAGTAAGGAAATGCAGTACATATTTTCACCGGATATGAAATTCAGAACATGGAGAAAATTATGGATTGCATTGGCAGAAACAGAAAAAGAATTAGGACTTGATATAACAGATGAACAGATTGCAGAATTAAAAGCTCATCAGGACGATATCAATTACGACGTGGCAAAAGAAAGAGAAAAACAGGTACGTCACGACGTAATGTCACATGTGTACGCGTACGGCGTACAGTGTCCAAAGGCAAAAGGAATTATCCACTTAGGAGCAACTTCCTGTTATGTTGGTGATAATACAGATATTATCGTTATGACAGAAGCCTTAAAATTAGTGAAAAAGAAATTAATCAATGTAATTGATGAACTTGCTAAATTTGCAGATGAATACAAAGCACTTCCAACTTTGGCATTTACACATTTCCAGCCTGCGCAGCCAACAACTGTTGGTAAGAGAGCGACACTTTGGATTCAGGAATTTTTGCTGGATTTAGAAGACCTTGACCATGTGTTGGCCAATATGAAGCTTTTAGGTTCCAAAGGAACTACAGGAACACAGGCAAGCTTCCTTGAATTGTTTGATGGTGATCATGAAACTATTGACAAAATCGATCCTATGATTGCAAAGAAAATGGGATTTGAAAGCTGTTATCCTGTTTCCGGTCAGACATATTCACGTAAAGTAGACACAAGAGTAATCAACGTACTGGCAGGAATTGCAGCCAGCGCACATAAATTCTCTAACGATATTCGTTTGTTACAGCACTTAAAAGAAGTGGAAGAACCATTTGAAAAGTCACAGATTGGTTCCTCTGCTATGGCTTACAAGCGTAATCCAATGAGAAGTGAACGTATTGCATCTCTTTCCAGATTTGTAATGGCAGATGTGATTAATCCAATGATGACATCCGCAACACAGTGGTTTGAACGTACTTTAGATGACTCTGCAAACAAGCGTCTTAGCGTACCGGAAGGTTTTTTAGCTATCGATGGTATTTTAGACTTATGCTTAAATGTGGTAGACGGACTTGTGGTATATCCAAAGGTAATTGAAAAACGTCTTCGTTCTGAACTTCCGTTTATGGCAACCGAAAACATCATGATGGATGCTGTAAAGGCTGGCGGTGACAGACAGGAATTACATGAAAAAATCCGTACACTTTCCATGGAAGCTGGAAAAAATGTAAAAGAAAAAGGATTAGAAAATAATTTATTAGAATTAATTGCAGCAGATCCGGAATTTAATATGACATTAGAAGATTTACAGAAGACAATGGATCCTGCAAAATACACAGGACGTGCCAAGGAGCAGGTAGATGCATTTTTGAACAAAGTGGTAAAACCTATCTTAGCAGAAAACAAAGAAATTCTTGGTATGAAGGCTGAAATTAACGTTTAATGTAACCGGTAAAAATAACAAAACTTAGGAGGAACAAACATGGTAAAAGCAGTCGTTGGAGCGAACTGGGGAGATGAAGGAAAAGGAAAGATTACAGATATGTTGGCAAAAGAAACTGACATTATCGTAAGATTCCAAGGTGGTGCCAATGCAGGTCATACAATCGTAAACGATTATGGTAAATTTGCATTACACACACTTCCATCCGGCGTTTTTTACAATCACACAACAAGCATTATCGGAAACGGAGTTGCTTTAAATATACCTCTCCTGTTCAAAGAAGTTCAGGAAATCGTAAGTAAAGGTGTACCAGAACCTAAAATTTTGGTTTCTGACAGAGCCCAGATTGTTATGCCATATCATATTCTGTTTGACCAGTATGAGGAAGAAAGACTTGGAAAAAATTCTTTCGGTTCCACAAAATCCGGTATTGCACCATTTTATTCAGACAAATATGCAAAAATTGGATTCCAGGTAAGCGAGTTATTTGACGAAGAATTATTAAAAGAAAAAGTAGAACGTATCTGTGAAACAAAGAACGTATTATTAGAACACTTATATCACAAACCTGCAATCAAACCTGCAGAATTATTAGAAACACTTCATGAATACAGAGATATGGTAGCACCATTTGTATGTGACGTTTCTTTATATCTGTACAATGCTTTAAAAGAAGGAAAAGAAATCTTATTGGAAGGACAGCTTGGAACTTTAAAGGATCCTGATCACGGAATCTATCCAATGGTTACTTCTTCCTCTACTTTAGCAGCATATGGAGCGATTGGAGCAGGTGTGGCACCATACGAAATCAAGCAGGTGATTACTGTATGTAAAGCATATTCATCCGCAGTAGGAGCAGGTGCATTTGTCAGCGAAATCTTCGGTGAAGAAGCAGATGAATTAAGAAGACGCGGTGGTGATGGCGGTGAATTTGGTGCAACCACAGGACGTCCAAGACGTATGGGATGGTTTGACTGTGTAGCGTCCAAATACGGATGTCGCCTGCAGGGAACAACAGATGTAGCATTTACCGTACTTGACGTATTAGGCTATCTGGATGAAATTCCGGTATGTACTGCTTATGAAATCGATGGTAAGCAGACTACAGAATTCCCAACTACAGCATTGCTTGAAAAAGCAAAACCGGTTATTGAAAAATTACCGGGCTGGAAATGCGATATCCGCGGTATCAAGAAATACGAAGATTTACCGGAAAATTGCAGAAAATACATTGAATTTGTAGAAGAAAAAATCGGATATCCAATCACTATGGTTTCTAACGGACCGGGTAGAGATGATATCATCTACAGAAATAAATAAGAAGTATGATAAGATAAAGAGAGCTGCCTGTATGGGCAGCTCTTTGTGTAAAAAGGGAGAGGGAAACGAGTTATTTAATGGATGTAAAAATGATAAATCAAAACGAGAAAGGAAACAGAAAAATGATAAATACAATTATATTTGATATTGGACGTGTGCTGGTAGAGTGGGACTGGCAGGGATATTTGCAGGGATTTGGATTCTCTGGTGAAAAGACAGAAAAACTGGCAAAAGCAATTTTCCAGAGTGAATATTGGAAAGAGACAGACAGGGGAGTCTGGAGTGATGAAGAAATCTTGCAAAGTTTTATCAAAGTAGTGCCGGAATATGAAGAGGATGTACGTGCTGTCTGGGATGACATGGGGAAATGCATTTGGAAATGTGAATATACAGACGAATGGATAGAAGAATTAAAGGAGAGAGGTTATAAGGTATACTATTTATCAAATTATGGAAAAACCTTGAGAGAAAAATCAAAAGAAGCATTGAATTTTACCGAAAACTGTCATGGTGGAATTTTTTCCTATGAAATCCAGAAAATCAAGCCGGATTATGCCATATACAAAGCACTTGTGGAAAAGTATTCTTTAATTCCTAAGCAATGTGTATTTTTAGATGATACAATGGAAAATATAGAGGCAGCAAGGGAGTGTGGGTTCCATGGAATACAGTTTATTACTTATGAACAGGCAAAGAAAGAATTGGAGGAGAAATTGTCGAAGTTCTGAAAAAAATACAGTAAATCCCTTAAATAACTAGTGAATTCTGCCGATAAACAAGTAATAGCATTTTTATGCCAATTTTTCAAATATACATAAATAATATAGAGGACGGGTGGTATGATGAGAAGAAAAAAATTGGGGAAATGGAAACAAGTAACAGCAGCTTTTCTGGCAGGAATAATGTTCACATCCGTTGCACCGACGTCTTTACAGGCGCAGGCAGCAAATAAGGGAACTGTGCAGGTGAAAAATGCAATTTCCAGTGGAGTTACCTTGAAAACGGACGGAGATTTAACAGAGGGTTCCGAAGAAACTACCTCCACAGAAAGGTCATACAGCACCATAAGTGCGGTGGCGGCTTATGTGTCAAAGAATATGACCAACAGAGAAAGTCATTTTAGTGTGATTTATACCGGAAGTGATTATGATATCTATGGGGACAGAGGTAAGATTAAAAACGATTTGCTGCCGAAAGCTTTTTCTGTGGATACGGCAAACACCAGTGATGCAGATTACCTGTTTCATATCTATAAGTCCATAGATGTGGATTATGTGGTAAATCCTACCAATAAGTATATACATTTTACTTTTGATGTAGAGTACTGGGAAAGCAAAGAAGAAACAGAATATGTGGACGACAATTTATCCACCATTATTTCTGATATGGCATTGTCTGAAGGTGCAACAGATTATGACAAAGTAAAAGCAGTACATGACTGGATTTGCGGTAATGTAAAAAAAGGAAAATCTGTAATTTCCGAAGTGGATGGAAAAACAGAGATTGCCACATTAACACCGTACACGGCATTTAAGTATGGACAGGCATCCAGTGCAGGTTATGCAGGTCTGGCATATAAGCTTCTTTCTAAAATGGGAATACAGAGTGCCATTATCCGTGGAACAGAACAAGGAACAAATACAAAAGTGTGGAATTTAGTCAAATTGGACGGAATGTGGTATCATATGAGCATTTATGAAGATGACAAAGATTCAGCCAATGATGGACTGGATAATGCCACATATGATTATACTTATTTCCTGTTGGGAACGAATACCCAGAGAAAGAAACTTCCGGTAGGAAGCCTTTATTCAGGTTATACAGCGTATTATGATGTGTCCGAGGAAGATTATTTTGCAGACGATGACCCGATTTTTACAGAGGATGGCAAAAAATCCCTTTATGGAATTACCGCGCAGTTTGTAGGACAGGAACAGGAAATCGGAAGCTTTATATCCAAAGGACAGATTTTAGTATATGCATACTATTCTAAAGATGATTATGACTTAAAGCAAAATAGTGCATCTGTTCGTGTATTTGACATTGCTCCGATGCGTGTGGAACGTCAGGGCGACAATACTGTTACAGTTACCTACATGGGTAAAACCTGTAAAATCAATGTAGTGGGTTCCAATACTCCGGCAACGGATGGAAAATTAAAGATTGATTTTGTGGCAAATGGTGGAAGTGCAGTGGATTCTATTACTGATATTTCCAAAAACCAGACTATCAGCTTATCCTCCATCACACCAACAAGAGAAGGTTATCAGTTTGGAGGCTGGTATTTAGATAGTACTCTCCAGACAAAATGTCCAACCAAATTTACTATTACGCAGAGTATTACCCTGTATGCAAAGTGGGAAAAGACAGGGGTATCTGCTTTAAAAGTGACTTATAAAGGAAAACCGCTCAATGTGGATACGGTTTATGAAGTAGATGCCAATGGGGATACCATTATTGCTGATAATGGAAAGCCAAGTATTCTGCGTTGGGAAGCGGCACTAAATAGAGCTGATTTGGAGGTTATGGCATATAACACAGATGGAACAGAAGGTCTGATTAGTGATTATAATATACGGTTAAAAGAAGGCAAAAATAATTTTGACTGTGCTTACGAGGAACCACTTCTCTTATTTAATAAAAACGGAACTACATTCCCGGCTTATGGCCAGAGTATTGTAATGGAAGTAGAAAAGGACGGAAAAACAGATACATTTGAGGTATATCTGGCAGAGTACTGGGGCGAAGATGAAAACGTAACCAGTGGAACAGTAAAGATTGAAGTGTATGAAGATGTTTCTGAAGATGGTGTACCTGGTACACCGACGGTAGTGGAAGTTTCAAGATATTCCAGATTTTCTGAATCAGGAATTGAAGAACCATCCAGAGCGACAGAAACTTTTGGTGGATGGTATACAGAAACAGATTATGTGAATCGTGTAACGGATTATACAAGAATTACGGAAGATACAAAGATTTATGCAAAATGGGTGAAAAAAACATTAAAATCCATGATGGTGGAATATACCGGAACAGATATGCCAATCTGGAGTGATATTGATTTAAATAATGTTTTAGTAAAAGCATTTTATGATGACTATTCCGTAAAAACTATTTTGGATTCCTATGAAATCTCTTCTACTTTGATTGAGAATGAAGGAACCAACGTATTTACTGTAAAATATCAGGAAACCAATCCATATGATGCAGATGAAATTATTTCCTTTACAAAAACATTTACAGTAGAGGGTTACATTCCAAACGAAGAAACTTATCGTGTCAGCTTTGACAGTATGGGTGGTTCTGTAGTGGAAAGTATTACCGGAGTGGCAGAAGGAGAAACGATTACTCTGCCAAATCCACCGACTAAAGAAGGATTTGTGTTTGGCGGGTGGTATAGAGATACTTCTTGTAAAGTGCCATTTACAGAAACTTCGAAGGTAACTAAGGATATAACATTGTATGCAAAGTGGGAAGAATTTCAGCTGGTAGCATATTCATTGGAAGCGGCTTACATTGGTGATGCTTTGTATGTAAATGATGGTATTCCGAAAGAAAGTATCCGTGTTATTGCAATGTATAATGACAATGTTGCAAGATTAGTAGATGATTTTACATATACACCAAATACAATTCTTCAGGAAGGTGTAAATGTAATCACAGTCAACTATGAAGATTTGAACGCAGCGGTGGTAATTGAAACCGGTACTCCGGCGAAAACATATACCATTACTTTTGATAGCTGTGGTGGAAACGAAGTAGAAAGCATAAAAAATATTATCTGGGGTGATACGGTAACCTTACCAAAGGCTGTAAAATCCGGAGCAGAATTTGAAGGCTGGTATACTTCCAAGGAATACACAACAGAATTTACAGAAAAGGATTTTGTAACCAGAGATATGACTTTGTATGCTAAGTGGAATGAGGAGGCACAGGGAAGTGTTACACCAACCGCTGTGGCAGATGGGAAAGTGACACCAACAGCAGCCGCCAATATAACACCACAGGTAACACAGTCAGTAACACCGGCAGCGACCCCGTCATCAGGAGCAGCCACACCAACAGGAAGTGGTTCTGAAAGCAGTAAAAAGACGGTTGAATCTATTACAGCAGAATATCTTGGAAATGATTTGGCGGTAGGAAGTACCATTGCAAAAGAAAATATTTTAGTAACAGCTACTTACTCTGACGGAACTACAGCAACAGTAAAGAAGTTTACATTAGATCCGGAAACAATTAAAACGGTGGGAAAAAATGTAGTAGTGGTAAAATATAAAGAGAAATCGGCAACCATAACCATTAATGGTGTAGAGGTAACACCGGCACCTACTCAGGCAGCTGCTACAGCAGCACCGACAGCTACTAGTGGAGCTGGTGCAAAGATAACACCGACAGGTAGTGCAAAGACAAGTAGCACAAGCACAGATGATAGTTCATCTTCATCAGCAACACCAAAAGATTTTCAGGATAAGGTAAATTCCATTTTCAACAAGATTAAAAATGGAAACAGTGATGCAAGTATTGAAGATATTGCAGAAGTAGTAAACATGCTTCATGAAATGACACCAAGAGAATTGAGTGAAATTGATGAAGATGTGTTAAGAACACTGGATACTATGATTTTGAATCTAAGCAATGTGAGTGTGGTGATTGAAAATCATATTGAAAATTATCCTGTGACGGAAAAAGATGTATGGGGCTTGGGACTTATACTTACATCCAGCGATATTTTAAGTGGAAATAAGGTTGAGGTAATACTTGATATTTCAGAAGCAGCTATGACCTCTGGTATAAGAAATCTGTTAGAACAGTATGCGATTATACAGGATAAGAACATTTTCAAATATCTTGATATCAGATTGTACAAGTATATAGAAAAGGCAAATACCACAAGAGATGAAGATAAACAGCCGATTTATGAAACTCTGTTACCGGTACATTTAACATTACCAATACCTGTGGAAAATCAGGGTGAACCATATTACTGCGTAATTCGTGAACATGAAGAACAGGTAGTTGCAATTTCAGATTATGACAGTTCAGAAGAAACCATTAGCTTTGAAAGTAATTGTTTCTCTATCTATGGTCTGGCTTATGGAAATACACAGGCAGAAGAACTTGTCATAGAAGAAGGTGAAACCATTACAGCAGACACGCCGGAAAACACATCCGGTACAGGCGATGCGGATACAGTGTCAACAAAGACAAAGGGAAATTCAACACTTCCATTTATTCTGGCTGCCATTGCAGTAATTGCTTTTGCGATTATGGTAATTACGATTGTAATTGTCAAGGAATTAAATAAGAAGGATGAGGATGAAGAAGCCAAAATAAAAACAAACGATAAACCATCTGCAACAGAAGAAAAGAAATAAAAGAAAAGCTATTAGAAAATAGAAAGTTCGCAATGCGGGCTTTCTATTTTTTTCATAGCTTTAATCTTTGTTCAACAGCTTATACAGCATATTGCATACATAAAGAAGTATTGGAATAGCAACGCTACAGAAAATAGAAACCTGTAATAGCTGGAAGCTCAACTCACTGTCCAGAAAGGCGAAAATAAGAGTGGAAGCATACAGTCCTACAAGTACTATAATTCCGAGAATTGCAATTATTTTTTTCTTGTTTTTCAAAATCAGACCTCCTAACAAAATATATGGAATAGTATAGCATAGATTTTATTAGGAGAAAAGAATTATCTTCCGTTGGTTAACATACCTCCCAGCATGCCGCTTAAAGAGCACATAAGCATAACTGTAATAAAATGTGTGGCATCACTTTGAATCCCCTTATTTAAGACAAGAGAAATAAGGGTAAGGAAAATAAAGTAGACACCCCCTAGCAATAAGCCATATAAAAAGCGTCTTGAAGAAGACATTTTCCCGGCAATATAGCCTCCTGTAAAGCAACTGATAACATAACTCAAAGTGATACCTATACTGATAATGGATTCACTAAGTTGAAATTTTAACAAAAGAAAGGATAGTAAAACCAATATAAGTAACGTGATAACATAGGAAACAATAAGGCTCTTTATAAGACTGGAAATTTTAATATTCATGTGGACCTCCTGTGGAAAATTGTTAGAATGAGGGGTAGCTTTATTGTATTATATTTGACAAGTATCATATTTATGTTAAATTGTTGCAAATCTTGGGGGGAGGGTTGCGGGGACGCTCATAAACGGGACAACTTCTTCCTATGAGGACAGAGGCAACGCGAAGACAAACTAACTGTCAACTACGACTAAGAATTGCAGCAAATTAGCATTTGGATTTAGCGAGTTGTTCATGGAAGCCATCAGTCCAATGAACGGGCAGTAATTTAACATTGTGGCACTGCCAGGCACAGCCCAAAGTTCAAATCGCCACCCCGTGAATCTTAAAGATATATAAAATCCCTTGACAAATTGCACAAAAAATTGTATATTTTTAAACAATAGACTTATATATTATGAGAAAAGGGGAGATATTTTTGGATTCAGGAGACGCCATACAATTGTTAATCTTAGTGATTCTATTATGTTTATCAGCATTTTTTTCCTCAGCGGAAACATCGCTTACAACAGCAAACAGAATCCGTATTATGAATTTAGCAGAGGAAGGCAACAAGAGAGCTGTAATGTTGTTAAAAGTAGTAAACGATTCAGGAAAGATGTTAAGTGCCATATTGATTGGTAACAATATAGTAAACATTTTAGCATCTTCCATGGCAACAGTGTTGGCAACGCGTTTATTTGGAAGTAAAGGTGTGGGAATTGCCACGGGTGTATTGACCGTGTTGATACTTGTTTTTGGGGAGATTACTCCAAAGACACTGGCAACAAGTCATGCAGATAAAATGGGGCTGTTATATGCACCGATTATTTATTATTTTATGACTGTATTTACACCAATTATCTTTATTATAAATAAATTATCAACAGGATTTCTAAAGCTTCTTCATGTGAATCCTGGTGACAAAAATGGCACTATGACAGAAAATGAGCTTCGTACTATTGTGGATGTAAGTCATGAAGAAGGTGTCATTGAAAGTGAAGAACGCCAGATGATTTGTAATGTATTCGATTTTGGTGATTCTTTGGCAAAAGATATTATGGTTCCAAGGGTAGATATGATTTTTGCCCATGTGGATGCCACAAGAGAAGAACTGATTGAATTATTTAAGAAAGAAAAATTCACCAGACTTCCGGTATATGAAGAAACTACTGATGATGTAATTGGTATTTTGAATATTAAAGATTTACTTTTATATGATAATGATATGGAATTTCATGTAAGAGATATTCTTCGTTCAGCGTACTTTACATATGAATATAAAAAGACTTCAGAATTGATGATTGATATGAAGCAGGATTCTAATAATCTTGCGATTGTATTAGACGAATATGGTGCAACGGCAGGTCTGATTACTTTAGAAGACTTACTGGAAGAAATCGTAGGGGAAATCAGAGATGAGTATGATGAAGATGAAGAAAATCTGATTCAGAAGATTTCAGAACATGAGTATTTAATCGAAGGTTCTATGAAGTTAGATGATGTAAACGATGCGTTAGGTCTCTCTTTTGAATCGGAAGATTATGATTCAATAGGTGGTCTGATTATTGAATTATTAGACCGTCTGCCGGAACAGCATGAAGCAGTAACCACAGAAGATGGAATTCGTTTGAAAGTAGAAAATATAGATAAAAACAGAATAGATACGGTTCGTTTGACGATTCCGGATAAGGAAGAAGTGGAAACAGCGTAATGAATACAGCAGGGATGAAATTCATCCCTGCTTATTTTGATATATGGATAATATAGAATGTTATTCAGTTGCAATGTAAGTAGAATAACCGGCATTTCTCAGACGCTGTTCCATGGAAATGGCGTTGTTTAAGTCCTGATAAGCACCAACCTGAACAAAATAATATCCCTGATTATAATTGATATAAGCCGGAAAGCCTTTGGCACGTAGCTGATCTACCAGATCCTGGGCATAGTTTTTATTTTCGAATACTCCCACATTAACACGATACAAAGTTTCTTCCTCGGAAGCGATAACGGACTCCAAAATACCATTGGCAATCGCTTCTGCAATTTCATTAAATTTTTCATCGAACATTGCATTATCTTCGGGATTATCGATAAATCCTGCTTCTACTAAAACAGCCGGCATTTCTGTACGGCGAAGCACTACAAGATTAGGTCTTGCATAGACGCCCTGATTGGTAAATCCTAGTTTCTCCAGCTCGTTATTGATGTTTTCAGCCATAATACGGCGGATTCCGGTGTCTTCGTAAACGAGAGTTTCCACTCCGGTTCCAGTACCGGGAACAGGCATGGCATTTCTGTGGATAGAAACAAAAAAATCAGCACCGGCATTATTAGCAATCATTGCTTTTTCATAAGGTGTCTGATAAACATCATCGGTACGTGTGAAAACAACATCTACACCATTCTTTTTTAATATATCGCCGACTGCCAATGCCAATGCCAGAGCATCGTCTTTTTCTTTTCTTCCCTCGAAACGGGCGCCGTAGTCAAAACCGCCGTGACCGGCATCTACAACAATTTTCATATGAAATCTCCATAAGTTTTATATTGCTTCATATAAGTATATGAAGTAGCAAAAGAAAATGTGAAAGAAAATAAAGTGTAATGTATAAAAAGAAAATTCATGTCAATACTATTACCATGAAAGAGTTGCTTATGACTCTTTCATAAGTTTATTGGAAATTCCCCCCTTCTAATAAACAGATTTGCTAATGATAAGGAAAATACTTATCCTCCCCTATTGCCCCCTAAAGCCACCCCGCTTTAGGGGGTTTTTATAAGTTGAGAAATAAAGGAAAAAAGTATTGACAAAAAAAGGAAGTATATGTATAATAACTGAGTTACACGAGGCGTGATAAATAAGATTAAAATTAGGGAGGAAAAGAATGAAGAAAAAAATTTTAAAAACAATGGCTGCGTTGATGACAGTTGTAACAATAGTCGGAACAGCGTATATTCCGTCAGATGCAATGACACTTTTTTATGCTAGCAAAGGAAGAAGAAATACAAAGGTTTATGTAGAAGCAATGTTTACGGCTAATATGAAAACGAATACTACTGATTATGGACTGAAAAAAAATAAGTACGTAAAGAAAGTTACAATAAGATTAAAGGAAGGTAGTTATAACAAAAGCAAATCAACTACTAAAGGTGGGAATTTGATTTCGCTGACAAAAACGAATAATCCATTAAAGACTTCAAGTGCTTCATGGACATGGTATTACAAATAAAGAATAAGATTGAAAAATACAAGGTGGCAATATTAGATTGTCACCTTTTTTGAAAGGAAAAAGATGGATGAGAGAAGTATTAAAAAAATCGAAAATGCTGATATGTATTTTGAGTTTAAGTATTAATGTGTTTATAGTGGCATTTTCGGCGATGTTGTTGCCAAAGTATGAGAAAGAAAAGGATGCAATTTTTTTATCAGATGAATATTATATTATAACATTTTTAGGAAATAATCCTTCTGTAGAAGAAGTAAGGAAGGTAGTAAAGGAGTATTACAAATATTTTGTAGTAAATTTTGCATGGTCGCAATGTAAGGCAATTGAATTTTCAACAAAGCAAATGGAAGATATCGGAATAAAGTGGAAAACTAAAAATTGGGAAAGTGAAGAGATAGCTGTTGTAAATAAAGATTATGGAAAAATATGTATTGAAACAAGTAATGAAAAATATATAATGATACTGGGAAATGAGTATAAGGTTGTGGAGTACTTTGAAGATAAAAATGATGATTTGAATAAGATAACTAAATGTTATGTGAATTTAAATTCCCTAAAAATGATGCAATGTAAAGAATATGATTGTATATTTTTAGACTTGAAGGCAAAGTCAGATAGGGAAGTAATTGATAGATTAGAAGAAGAGTTTGAAAACATAAAGATATCAAAATGGTCTGGACATAGGTTTCAGGAGTATAATGTGAGAGGATATATGTCAGGTGTTATTATATTATGTGGAGGGGTTGTGTTTTTAAATTGTATTATTTTTGTAAGAACATGGGTTGAAAAGCAACATAAAGAGTTAAATATTAGAATTAAGATAGGAGCGACAACAAAGAAAAACAGGAAGCTACTTTGTAATAGAATAGTTATAGTATACTTTATAAGCGGAGTTGTAGGAATTCTGTTATCAGAATTAGAAATTATGATATTGAATAGAGTACCATGGTTATGTGCTACAAGGGAATTATTGGGGACAAAAATTTATATAGAAACTATAGTTATATCATTTGTTGTGGTTTTTTTTATGACGATTTTTATTACGAATATTCAATTTATGAGTTTTAATAGGAGAGAACAAAAAAGCAATGTTTAGAATACTGAAATTTGGATGGATAGATATTAAAATACAAAAAAAACAATTTTTTGTCTATATGATACAAATTGTATTTTCGTGTTTGTTAATTTGTTATATGTTGCAAACTTTTGTAAGCTATAAAACGGCTTTAAAAAAGATAGAATATATTTCAAATAATAAGGAAATATATGTTTTGAAGGATGAAATAACGGAAAAACGATTTGAAGAATTGGTGAATGATAATGCTTATATACATAAGTTTCAACAACTGATTGATGTGATCGATAGGGCAGAGGTAGAATTACTTATAGTGAACAATAATTATTGTACGAATTTGCAAAATGGAAAAATAGAAGCCGACATTATGGAGGTAAGCTCTAATTTCTTTGAAAAATATAAATTACAAGGTAATTTTACTCAAGAAGAGATTGAAAATAATTTTGTTATGTATGATAGTTCTGTATTTGGAAATGGCATAGAAGAAATTCCAGTGATTTTGGGAAGCGATTATTCAAAATATTATGAAAAGGGAGAAGTAATAAGAGATGATTTTGGGGGGAAATATAAAGTCATTGGTTTATTAGAAAAAAACTCATCTATTGTTTTACCTATGCAAGGAAAAGAATTGATAGAATTAAGAAATGTGATAATTTGTCCAACTTGCATAGATAAATCAGACCAAGGAAATATGCTGGATTATATATTTTCATGCCAATTTTTGGTGGAAAAAAGACAAGAATTAGATATGATAGAGCAAAAAAATAGAGAATTAAAATTATTAGATACTTATTTTGAATGTTATGATTATCAGATTGATATTGTGAAAAACGACACATATGAGGCCATGGTATTGTTTGGGTGTTTCGGAGGTATTATATTTGTTTTTTCTGTAATAGGTATTTTTTGTATGCTGATTGAAAATATTAACAGAAAACAATATGAATATGCAATTAATATGCTGTGTGGTGCAACATTAACAGACATTTTTATACGAATTCTGTTTCCAGTTATGTGTTTGATGATGAGTGGTGTTGCGGTATGTATTATAGTTTGGGGGGGTGTATTTGGTACATGGTTTATTCTGTTTATTGCTGTTGTTGTTTTTTTATTAACAGCAGTTTTTGCATTTTATCAAATTAAGAGTAAGACAATTATTACGAGAATTAGAAAGGAAGAATGGTAATATATGGTAATTCTTGAATTAGTGAATGTGAGTAAGATATATGGTAGTGATGAAAGGAAAGTTCAAGCTTTAACAAATGTATCTCTGAAAATTGAGAGAGGAGAAATGATAGCGATTATGGGAACATCTGGTTCTGGTAAAAGCACACTCTTAAATATTTTAGGAACAATTGATGGAGTGTCAAGTGGGGAATATTTTTTAGAAGAAAAAAGAATAAAAAATTATTCAGAAAAAGAAAAAGCAGAATTAAGAAACAAAAAAATTGGATTTGTGATGCAAGATTTTGGGTTGATATCACATTATAACGTGGAAAAGAATGTACAACTTCCATTAGAATATATTGCAATAAAACAAAGTGAGAAAAAGAAGAGGTCAGATGATGTTTTAAAAAGGGTAGGATTGGAAAATAAGAAAAAGTCATATCCATGTCAATTATCTGGTGGACAAAGGCAACGAGTTGCAATTTCTAGAGCGTTGATCAATAATGCAGATATTTTATTGTGTGATGAACCAACGGGAGCGTTGGATTCTAAGACAACAAAAGAAATTATGGAGTTATTTGTAGAACTAAATCAATTAGGAAAAACGATTATTATTGTTACACACGATAAAATGGTGGCTGAATATTGTAGTAAGGTAGTTCGAATAGAAGATGGGCACATTGTACAGTAATTTCTATAGGAAACTGTATATTTGAACATCATCTGTAAAAAGAGGTTAATATGAAAGAGTATAGAAGGCTATATTTTTGACGTTATGGGCAATAAAATGTGAGTGTCAGCAAAATATGAGTTGAATTTTTGGAAGAAATGAGATAATATAAAAAAGCATTGTATTGAAATGCGATTAATGATAAGAAAGTGAGGGGATAATATGTGGATTATTGCTATTATCGCAGGTGTAGCAGTAGTTTGGTGGTGCAGTTCAATTTCAGCATCCTAGCATAAAAAGAAATATCTCAAGTAAGACTGTAAAGTCTTGCTTGAGAAACTTTTTTGAAGAATACATTCAATCGTTGATATAATAAGTTGGAGAAAATCATTGAAAAAGAGTTTTAGATTATGGATTGCAATTTCAAATGTGTTTTATAAAGTGATACAATTTGTCTTAGCTATAGCGCTAATAATCGTTGCTCAGATATTTGTTGTTCCGGTGTTTGAAGAAAAAATAGCTGGTGTGAAAATGATTTCATCGAATCATTTGAGAGTTTTTGTGACAATTGCTTTTTTGGTTGCATTTGTTGCAGCGTTGATTCATGGAATGTATAAAACAATATTAGAAAACAAAGAACTTGAATATATATTGTCATTGAGAAAAACAGAATATTATTTATATGTTCTATTTCAAAAAAGCAGTTGGTACTATATGTATATGATAGTAATTACGGCTATGACAGGAGCGTTTGGTTACGAAAAGGTGTTAGCTGTGGTTCTATATACGATATTGTATTTGGCTGTAACATATATTACATATTTCGTAGCTTGTAAACAAATATATTTTGGAAAAGACATTTGTTTCAGGGAAAAAAGAACAAGAGATAAAGTGAATCGCACGAAAGTTGTAAAAGAAAATGCATATATAGAATTGATTTTGCTTGGAATAAAAGAACGTTATGCTTTTTTTGAAATATTTTTTTGCAAAATAGCAGTTGTGTTTATAGGTGTAATTGTAGGAAAAGGGGGCATATCAAGAAATATCATTCTTACAATTTATTGTTTTTTGGCTTTGGTGTTAATTTTAGCTAATGATGCATATTGGAAAAATGAAAAAGAAAAGATTAAATTGTTTTGTGGAATTGGGATTTCACATAAGAAATATATAGTAGTTAATTTGATTAGCGGAATTATTTTTAATTTATTGCTGTTAGCTCTATTGTTTTCTGTGTTTTCGAAAAATATAGCTGTAGGTATTGTCTTTGTGTGCATTGGAATTTTTATGCAATTGTATTGGAATGTAATATATTTGTATACTAATTTGAGGCTACCGGATGACAGTGAGATTCTAGTGATGGTGTTATACATATTTTGGATGATAATAGGTTTAATTCCCATTATGAATATATTTCTTTTGGTTTATGTGTTGAAAAAAATTGGATCATGTTGGCAGGGAGAGATGGAATGTTAGAAATACAAAATGTAAAAAAATTATATACATCGACCACGGGTGTAAAAGAAATTTCTCTTTTATGCAAAGAAGGAGAAACAGTTGCATTTATAGGTCCGAATGGGGTAGGAAAAAGCACCATATTAAAAATTGTATCAGGAATATTAAAGGCGGATGAAGGTACGGTTTTGTTAAATGGTAAGGATACAGCTTGGTTTGGTACAAGACAAAATATAGGATATATGCCGGAACATCTTAATGTTGGGAAAAAAATAAGTGCAAAAGAATTGTTGTATTTGATTTCGGATTATAAATACAAAGGAAAATATAAAGAAAAAATTGATGAATCAATAAAAAATTATGCTTTGGAAAACCAATGCAACAAGCCTTTTTGTAAATTGTCTATGGGTAGCAAAAAGAAAGTCGGCTCAATTATTGCATTTATGGGAAATCCGGAGTTGATTATTTTAGATGAGCCAACCAATGGAGTGGACACGGCTGGAATAATTTGCATGAAACGTGATATTACAGAGGCGAAAAATAGAGGGTGTAGTGTAATTGTTTCAAGTCATATTTTGGACTTTATCGGTTCCATTGCAGATAGAAGTATATTTTTAAAAAATGGTCAAATTGAACATATAGTGAAGGGGAAAGAGAATCTGGAGGAAATATATACTACATTATACTTGTAAGGAGTTAAGTAAGATGGAAGAAATAGTATTAGAGATAGAGGATTTATCAAAAACATATAAAGTAACAAAAAAACAACAAAAAGTTATGAATACAACAAAACGAGAGATAAAGGCAGTTGAAAATCTTTCGTTTAAGTTGTATAAAGGGGAGATTTTTTGTTTATTAGGTAATAACGGTGCGGGAAAAACTACAACATTGCGTATGATTTCTACTTTGATTGAACCACGAAGTGGAACGATAAAAATGAATGGGAATTTGATTGAAGAAAATAAGAATTTAGTAAAAGAGAAGATTGGATTTCTCACCACTGAGTTAAAATTGGATGATTTCTTTACACCAAATTATTTGTTTGATTTTTTTGGGAAAATGTATCATATGAATAAAGAAGAGATTTCCAAGAGGAAAGAAAAATTATTTAATATATTAGGAATAGATAGATTTGCAGAAGTTAAGATAAAAAAACTTTCTACAGGTATGCGGCAAAAAGTTTCTATAGCAATATCACTGGTGCATAATCCTGAAATTATAATATTTGATGAGCCTACAAATGGCTTGGATATTGTTACCACAAGGGAAATAGTTGTTTTTTTAAAAACTCTAAAAGAGGAGGGGAAAACGATTCTGATTTCCACTCATATTTTTGATGTAGTAGATAAACTGGCTGACAGAGTTGGGATAATGGTCAATGGAAAGTTGGTTTATTGTGAAAATTATAGGGAAATAGTTCGAGAAAATCGTTTGATTGAAGATATATTTTTTGAAGTGTTTGAAGAAGAGAAAAATAGGATTTTGAGGTAGTAGTCATGAATAAATATGAGATTTTTATTATAATGAAAAAAGAGCTTGCAAAATTTTTTGGAAATAAACGTATGCTTTTTACTACGGCAATAATGCCTGGGATAGTTGTGTTTGTATTGTATACTGTTATGGGAAGCACTTTAAATAAACAGAGCCAAGAAGGACAGTTTAGCGATGTGAATATCTATGTTATAAATTTATCAGAAAATATAAAAAATGTATTCGAAAGTTCTGAAATAACTTATCAAGAAGTAAGTTATATGATGAAAGAGCAAATAAAACAGGGGATAGAAGACAGAGAACCTTCGATATTGGTTGTGCTACCGGAAAAGTTCGATGAAATATGTATGTCCTCGGACGCAAAAGTCGGGGTAGAAGTAGAAATATATTACAATTCTTCAATCAGTGAATCTGTTTATGCATATACTTTTATGACTACGCTGTTAGAAGAATATGAAAACACAATATTCGATCTGTTCGTTATTAATAATGGAAACAACGTATATGACATGGCATTAAAGAAAGATAGTACTGGAAAAAATTTATCAGCAATTTTACCAATGTTGTTGATGGGGCTAATATTTTCCTGTTGTTTATCTATTGCAGCAGAATCTATTGCAGGCGAAAAGGAACGTGGAACCATTGCCATATTATTAACTACACCGGTAAAAAGAAATAGTATAGCGTTAGGGAAAGTATGTAGTTTGACAATAATTGCATTATTGAGTGGGATATCAAGTTATATAGGTGTGATATTATCTTTGCCAAGTATAATGAATATAGCGGCATCTGATATACTTTCTATTTATGGTTTGAAAGATTATGTCCTGTTGTTGCTTACATTAACATCTATAATATTGGTTATTATCAGCTTAATGTTAATTGTATCTGCGATAGCCAATTCTGTGAAAGAGGCTACAACGAGTTTATCACCATTTGCGGCAGGAGCAATGCTTATAGGTATATCCTGTTTGATACAAAGTGAACCAGCAGAAAAAATAGGAATGTACTTTGTTCCGTTATATAATAGTGTTCAGTTCATATATAGCATTCTTGTGTATAAAGTAAACTATGTGAATTTTGCTGTGATGCTTATTAGTAATTTTGCTTATACATTAATATTCGTATGGGTACTTGCAAAATTGTTTGATAAAGAGAAAGTTATGTTTGGTTAAAAAGAAATCCTGTTTTCGGAGCTAGTCGCAATTTCTGTAATTTGATTTTTCCCATATCTAATCAACTATCACTCAAACTCCGCTGTACCAAAGCATTCTGCTAGAGTCATTTGTCGTGGTTTGGTTATAACATTTGGTCAATGTATTTGCGTTTTTATTTTATAGAAAAACTTCGTTTCGAAAAGAACGTAAGCGCATAATAGAAAGGCGCTTATTTTAGAAAAAAGTTTTCATGGGTTACTCAGCAGATATGGCAAAGATTGCAGAGGTGGTATAAGGTGTGAAAAACAGTGTCATTCAGCTTGGACGGGATATGATTGTGGAAGAATTGGAAACCTATGATGAATACCTGCAAAAATGCTCGCCCCGGCTGGTACATTGTAAGAAAAGATACTACTAACCTGTCTTGGCAGTATAACATATCAAAAAACACTGTTTAAGAATAAAGCAGGAGAAAACAAAATTGAAGGAATTACATATGTGCTGGATGAATTTCATTTAGAGAAATATCTGACGAAACTTACCAGTCATATGAAAGATTCCAGAGAAGATGCCAAAAAGGAATTATGTCATGCGATAAAATATGAGAAAAAAAGTGATTTTAAAGCAATCGTAGAAAGGTTAAGGGACTGTTTGGATTCAGAAACAGGAGTAAGACGTATAGAGAAAAGCAAGGAGTATATTTTATCCAACTGGACAGCAGCAAGACTGCACCTCAGTCGAAGGGAAGATGTTATCGGTTGCAGTATGGAAGGACATGTAAGCCATGTACTTTCAAGCAGAATGAGTTCAAGACCGCTGAGTTGGAGTATAGTGGGAATGGGAAAAATGGCAGAACTAATTCTAGGACACATCGTTAGGTGTATTCTGCCTATTAAATTCCTACAGTAAATTTGCGCCGCCGAAATATCGAAATTAGATTTGACGTATGATATGCACCTATGCTATAATACTTTAAATAATGTGGCTATATATGTAGCCATAAATAAATAGTCAGCCTCAGGTTGCTAAAACGTAAGGAGGGAATATGATGAAGCATATTAAGACTTTAACTACACGTGATTTAAAACAGTCTATGAAAAAAGGTGGATGCGGAGAATGCCAGACATCTTGTCAGTCAGCATGTAAAACATCCTGTACTGTAGGAAATCAGAGCTGTGAAAGCCAGAAATAGGGTTTAGATGATTCATAAGCAGCGGCTTACGTCGCTGCTTATTTGTGCGAACAATGAAGAATAATAAGCTAGAAGGCTTGCAGAGCGAAAGGAGAAAACATGGTTCATCAGTATATAAACAATGGCTACCATATAGTGTTAGATGTGAACAGCGGTTCTGTTCATGTGGTAGACGAAATGGTGTATGAGCTGATTGCGTTTTTAAAAGAAGAAAAGCAGAATGACAGTAAAATAGATGAAGAAACAATTACAAAAGCAGTAAGTCATTTTCAGGGCACTTATGCAGAAAGTGATGTGCGTGAGGCTTTAGAGGAATTAAATGGATTGATTGAAGCCGGACAGTTATTTACAGAAGATGTCTATGAGCCATATGTAAAAGAGTTTAAAAAGAGAGAAACTGTAGTAAAAGCTCTCTGCTTACATATTGCCCATGATTGTAACCTGGCTTGTAAATACTGCTTTGCAGAAGAAGGAGAATATCACGGAAGACGTGCATTGATGTCCTTTGAAGTGGGAAAGAAAGCATTGGATTTCTTGATTGCTAATTCCGGAAGCAGAAGAAATCTGGAAGTGGATTTCTTTGGTGGTGAACCTTTGATGAATTTTGAGGTAGTGAAGCAGTTGGTGGCTTATGGCCGGGAGCAGGAAAAGATACATAACAAAAATTTCCGCTTTACATTGACAACCAACGGTGTTTTATTAAATGATGATATCTTAGAATTTTTAAACAAAGAAATGGCAAATGTGGTTTTAAGTATTGACGGAAGGGAAGAAGTCAATAATAAAATGCGTCCATTTCGCAATGGAAAAGGCAGTTATGAATTGATTGTTCCGAAATTCCAGAAGGTTGCAGAAAGCAGAAAACAGACAAATTATTACGTTCGTGGTACTTTTACTAGAAATAATTTAGATTTCAGTGAAGATGTATTACATTTGGCAGATTTGGGATTTGAGCAGATCTCAGTGGAACCGGTAGTTGCGGCAGAAACAGAAGATTATGCTCTTAGAGAAGAAGATATCCCGGTTATTTGTGAACAGTACGATAAACTGGCAAAAGAAATGGTGAAGAGAAGCAAGGAAGGAAAATGCTTTAACTTCTTCCACTTTATGATTGATTTACAGGGTGGTCCATGTGTGGCAAAACGTATTTCAGGATGTGGTTCAGGTACAGAGTATCTGGCAGTAACACCATGGGGCGATTTTTATCCATGTCACCAGTTTGTTGGAGAAGAAAAATTTCTGTTAGGAAATGTGGATACAGGAATTGTAAATACAGATATTGTAGAAACATTTAAAGGCTGTAATGTATATGCCAAGGATAAATGTAAAAATTGTTT
Organism: Lachnospiraceae bacterium; assembly: GCA_017408735.1. GTDB lineage: Bacteria > Bacillota > Clostridia > Lachnospirales > Lachnospiraceae > RUG11237. The sequence goes on along the minus strand of JAFQUB010000050.1, from coordinate 55,722 downwards.
CTCAAAATTCTATTGCAGCGGTGGTTGTGCTGCAAACTCATATAATTTCCACGGTTCTATCAATGATGTATATGAAGTTGGATGTGAATTACAGAGAAAAAGAGTGGAATGTGCCATTATGATTAAGGCAGCATTGGCAGAGGAAGAAGCGTAAATAATTAAATTTATAATATAATTAGAATGAAATGTGCGGAAAAACCGCAGATGAAAGGAGTTAAAAAAATGCAGATGAAAAAGAGCAGAGGAATTGCAATTCTTCTGGTAATTTTGCTGGCAACAGGCTTTTTAGGATACCTGTCAGCATTTGGGATTGGCAGTGACCAGTGGGGTTCTGCAAGAGACATTAAATTGGGACTTGATTTGGCAGGTGGTGTAAGTATCACTTACGAAACTACAGAAGCAAATCCAAGTGCAGAGGATATGAGCGATACCGTATTTAAATTACAGAAGCGTGTAGAAGCTTATAGTACAGAAGCGCAGGTATATCAGGAAGGTACAAACAGAATTAACATTGAAATTCCTGGTGTTACAGATGCTAATGAAATCTTAGAAGATTTAGGTAAACCGGGTTCCCTAACTATTGAATCAGAAGATGGTGAAGTGGTTTTACAGGGAACTGATATTAAAGATGCTCAGCCAGCAACACAGCAGGATGAAATGGGAAACAATGAAACAGTTGTAGTGTTAACACTGACAGAGGAAGCAAAGGACAGTTTTGCAGAATATACAGCATCACATATTGGAGATAATCTTCCTATTATCTATGACGGAAATGTAATCAGCAATCCAACCGTGCAGAGTGCAATTACAGGTGGAGAAGCAACGATTACAGGTATGTCAAGCTACGAAGAAGCACAGGAATTGGCTTCTATTATCCGTATCGGTGGTTTGAAGCTGGAATTACAGGAAATCCGTTCTAACGTAGTAGGTGCTCAGTTAGGTGAAGAAGCAATTCAGACAAGCTTACTTGCAGCAGCAATTGGTTTTGCAATCGTTTGTATCTTTATGTGTTTTGTATACAGACTTCCTGGATTTGCATCCAGTATTGCATTATGCCTTTATGTAGGTGTTATTCTTGGATTATTAAATGCATTCCAGATTACATTAACATTACCTGGTATTGCAGGTATTATTCTTTCCATTGGTATGGCGGTGGATGCTAACGTTATTATATTCTCACGTATTCGTGAAGAAATTACAGCAGGAAAAACAGTTCGTTCTGCAATTAAAGTTGGTTTTGAAAAGGCTCTATCCGCAATTGTGGATGGTAACATAACTACATTGATTGCGGCTGCAGTACTTTCTATCATGGGTACTGGTAGCGTAAAAGGATTTGCACACACACTTGCATTAGGTATTGTTGTATCTATGTTTACAGCATTGGTTATCACAAAATACTTGGTAAATGCATTTTATGCAATGGGATTCCAGAGTGAAAAACTATACGGAAGAAACAAAGAACATAAGACAATTAACTTCTTAGGAAAAAAGAATCTTTGCTTCATACTTTCTATTGTATTAATTGTTGGTGGGTTTGTATTCCTTGGAGTAAACAAAGCAAATACAGGAAATGTATTAAACTTTAGCCTTGAATTTATGGGTGGTACTTCCACAAATGTAACATTTAACGAAGATTTAACTATTCAGGAAATTGACGAAAAAGTAAAACCTGTCATCGAAAGCATTACAAATGATGCGGCAATTCAGACACAGAAAGTTACAGATACTAATCAGGTAATTATTAAGACAAGAACACTTTCGTTAGATGAAAGAGAAGCATTAAATGCAGCATTAGAAGAAAACTTTGGCGTAGATACATCTTTAATTACTGCTGAAACAATCAGTTCAACCATCAGTTCTGAAATGCAGCGCGATGCAATTATTTCTGTAATCATTGCAACTATTTGCATGTTGATTTATATTTGGTTCCGTTTCAAGGATATTAGATTTGCAGGAAGTGCAGTTCTCGCATTGTTACATGACGTATTAATAGTATTAGCTTTCTATGCAGTAGCAAAAATTTCTGTTGGCAATACATTTATTGCATGTATGTTAACTATTGTAGGTTATTCTATCAACGCAACCATTGTTATTTTCGATAGAATCCGTGAAAACATGACAGAAATGAGAAAAGCAGATTTAGAAGAAATTGTAAATACAAGTATTACACAGACATTGACAAGAAGTATTTATACATCCTTTACTACATTTATCATGGTAGCAGTATTATACATTCTTGGTGTAAGCTCAATCCGTGAATTTGCATTACCATTGATGGTTGGTATTGTTTGCGGTGCATATTCATCTGTATGTATCACTGGTGCATTATGGTGGGTAATGAAGAAGAAAATTGTAAAAAAAGCATAATATAAAAAGAAAAAAGGGAATCGTCAGGCAGTGATGTCTGGCGATTCTCTATATGAAAAGAAATGGAAAAATATATGAAAAAGAAATGGGTTGTATCTGCAAAAAGAGCAGATTTTAAAGGAATTGGAGAAAAGTACGGTATTGACCAGGTAGTGGCAAGAATTATCCGAAACAGAGATGTGGTGGAGGAGAAAGAAATTGAACAGTATTTAAGGGGAAACAGACAAGATTTCCATTCTCCATATCTCTTAAAAGATATGAATAAGACAGTAGAAATTCTTACAGAAAAAATCAACGGTCAAAAGCCGATTCGTGTGATTGGTGATTATGACATTGATGGTGTCTGTGCTACTTACATATTATATGAAGGTTTAAGTACCTGCGGGGCAAAAGTAGATATTGAAATTCCCGATAGAATCAAAGATGGATACGGAGTAAATGAAGCTTTGGTTCGGGCGGCTTTTGATGAAGGAATTGATACCATAATTACCTGTGATAATGGGATTGCGGCGTCAGCAGAGCTGAAAATAGCAAAAGATTTGGGAATGACTGTAATTGTAACAGACCATCATGAAGTACCTTATTATATAGAAGAAACAGGTGAAAAAAGATATATTTTGCCACAGGTAGATGCTATAGTGAATCACAAACAGCAGGACTGTCCATATCCGTTTAAAGAGTTATGTGGGGCAGCTGTGGCCTATAAGGTAATTACAGCTATGTATGAGCAGTTTCACATTGACAGCAGTGAATTAAATCTATTGCTAGCCTTTGCAGGTTTTGCGACGGTGGGGGATGTAATGGAGCTACAGGGGGAAAACAGGATTTTGGTGAAAGAGGGCTTAAAGGAACTGCACCAGATTTCCAATATAGGCATGCTCAGTCTGATAAAGGTATGTGGGTTGGAAAAAGCACAGATTGCCGCTTACCATATCGGCTTTGTACTGGGGCCATGTCTGAATGCCAGCGGACGGTTGGACACAGCAAAAAAAGCGTTAAAATTACTGACTACAAAAGATTTTGCACAAGCGGCAATGATTGCCAATGAATTAAAAATGCTAAATGAAAGTCGTAAAGAAATGACCGATGAAGGTGTCACAAAGGCTATTGAACAGGTGGAACACACTTCACTGTCAGAAGACCGAGTGTTGGTGATTTATCTTCCGGATTGCCATGAAAGTATTGCAGGGATTATAGCAGGAAGAATCCGTGAAAAATATTATAAGCCAGTGTTTGTGCTTACAAAGTCAGAAGAAGGAGTCAAGGGTTCCGGGCGTTCCATCGAAGGCTATTCTATGTATGAAGAAATGACAAAGGTCAAACACATTTTTACAAAATTCGGTGGGCATCCAATGGCAGCCGGACTCTCTCTGGAGGAAGAAAATGTAGAGGTATTCCGGAAAGAAATCAATGAAAACTGTACCTTAGATGAAGAAACTCTCACAGAGAAAATAGTCATCGATGTACCCATGCCTTTGAGTTATATTACAGAGCCGTTAATAGAACAGCTGAATATCTTAGAACCTTTCGGCAAAGGCAATGAAAAGCCGGTATTCGCAGATAAAAACATAGCCATTATCAGTGCTTGCAAAATAGGAAAACAAAAGAATATGCTGCGGTTAAATCTGCAAAACGAACAGGGTGCAAAAATGGAAGCCATGATGTTTCGGAATTGTGAGGATTTTGAACTGTTCCTTCAGGAAAAATACGGAGAAGCGGAAGTGGAAAAAATTTATCGGGGTGAACCTAATCATATTCGCATTGCAATTACGTATTATCCATCCATCAACGAATTTCGAGGAAACCGGAAGAAGCAGGTTACAATTCTGGGTTGGCAGTAAGTTGTTGTAGTTGTTGCAAAAATATAAATTTTTGGAGTTTTTTAGAAATTTCTAAAAAAAATTCAAAAAAGGTGTTGACAATTGGCTGTACCATGTTATATAATAACTAAGCAGTCGAACGACAGCAGTAAACATGGGATCTTAGCTCAGCTGGGAGAGCATCTGCCTTACAAGCAGAGGGTCACAGGTTCGAGCCCTGTAGGTCCCATGTAAACCTAATAAAATATGGCGAGATAGCTCAGTTGGCTAGAGCACACGGTTCATACCCGTGGTGTCGGGGGTTCAAATCCCTTTCTCGCTACTTTAAAAGTGCATTTAAAATGCACTTTTTTTGTTTTATAAGAAATTTTAGTTTGCCCATATTTGGAATATATAACATAAAATAGGGCGACTATAAGAAAATGTTGTTCAAAAAGGACAAAAATATAAAAAAAGATATGGAAAAATAGTTGAATATACACAAAAAAGTGGTATACTAATAGTAATAGAATAAGCCATAGGTGTACGGTGATACAAAAGGAGGTATGCGTTATGATTAGTTTTATAATTTGTCTCTTATTGTTACTTGGCGGTTATTTTGTTTACGGAAAGATTGTAGACAACACATTTGCGCCGGATGATCGTGAAACACCGGCAGTGCGCATTAACGATGGCGTCGATTACGTTGTTATGCCACAGTGGAAATTGTTCCTTGTACAATTGCTAAACATCGCAGGTCTTGGTCCGATTTTCGGAGCGATGCAGGGTGCCCTTTGGGGACCGGTAGTATTCCTTTGGATTACTTTTGGTACAATTTTTGCCGGCGGTGTACATGATTATTTTTCGGGAATGCTCAGTGAACGTAATGACGGAGCATCTATTGCGGAACTAACTGGTATTTACATGGGCAAGATTATGAAGAACGTGATGCGTGTATTCAGTGTAGTTCTTCTGATTATGGTAGGTACGGTATTCGCAGTTGGACCTGCAGGTTTGATTACTACTTTGATTGGAAATTCCGGTGGAGTTGGAATGCTTACCAATGTAAAAGTATGGACATTTATCATACTTGCATATTATTTCGTTGCCACATTCGTATCCATTGACAAGATTATTGGTAAGATTTACCCATTATTTGGAATATGTCTTATTCTTATGGCAGTGGGTGTAGCCTTTGGTATCTTTACCAATTCGGAATATGTGATTCCGGAAATATGGACAAACTTTACTAATATGCATCCAAAGGCAACTTCTGTCTGGCCATTTATGTTTATTACAGTGGCGTGTGGTGCTATTTCCGGTTTCCATTCCACACAGAGTCCTTTGATGGCACGTTGTATGAAGAGTGAAAAACAAGGTCATTTCGTATTTTATGGAGCTATGACGGTTGAAGGTGTAATCGCTCTTATCTGGGCAGCAGCAGGATGTTCTGTTTATGAAGTGACAGGTGGTTTAAACACAGGGCTTGCAGAGGCACTTTCTGCTGGTCAGTCAGCAGCGATTTATGATGTATGTTCAAAGACAATGGGTGGTGTAGGAGTTGCACTTGCAATGGTAGGCGTTATTGTTTGTCCAATTACATCTGGTGATACTGCATTCCGTTCCGCTCGTTTGACCATTGCAGATTGGTTTGGTCTCAGTCAGAATAAGTGGAAGAATCGACTTATGCTTTGTGTACCGGTTCTTGGAGTTGGTGCCATTGTCAGTCAGCTTGATTACTCTATCGTATGGCGTTACTTTAGCTGGACAAATCAGACCTTGGCTATGATTGTACTTTGGACAGCCAGTATGTTCCTATATATGGAAAAGAAGAATTATTGGATTACCGTTGTTCCGGCAACGTTTATGAGTGCCGTTTCCATTACTTATTTTGTGGCAGCAGGTGAATGTTTGAATCTTGGCACAGCCATTGCTTATCCGGTAGGTATTATCGCAGCGATTGCGTTCCTTGGAATTTTCCTTTTTGTAATTAAGACACGCAATCCACAGCCGGATTATAGCAGTATGAAAAAGCAATAATTCACAGTAGTTAGAAAAAATAAACCGCCGCAGAGTTTTCTTTGCGGCGGTTTTAGGTAAAGAGGTGTAGTGTTATGTTAAGTTTTACAAAAGCACTAAGTGGGGAAATATTAGAAAAAAGTGTATTGCAAAATGATAAAAAGAAATGTAAACGATTTGGACCATGCGGTGTTGGAGAAAAAGCGTTGTATCTCAATAGTTTTTATTTGGACAGGGTTTATTATGTTCCGTTTTCAGCCGTAAAACGTGTGTTCAAGCGTGTGGCTATGAGCAAGGGCGGATATACCGGTAAGGGAATGTTTGCAACTATGCCATATCTGGTGGTGGTGTATGATGACGGAACTGAGAAACAGTGTCTGTTTAAGCAGGAAGAACATGTGGATGAGCTGCTTGCCTATATTGGAAAGAAGCACCCGGACATTCCACTTTTAAGTGTGGAGGGAGAAAAGAAACGTGCAGAGCGAGAAGCCCAAAAAGCAGCAAAGCAACAACCGGTCATTTCAAAGAAAGCAAAAGCACAGATAAAGGAGCTTGAGAAAGCAAGAGCATATTTGGAAAAACGTTCTGACCTTACGGATGCTTTGAGCAGAACTGCAAAGGCAAAACGCGTGAACGAGCGTTCCAATCCAAGCTATCGCTGGGTAGCATTGGCTATAGTATTGATGGGATTGGTAACCTTTGTTTATGGTATTTATGCAGTGGTAACAAAAATAGATTCCGGAGTGTATTTTTTGTTGTTTGGTATGGCAATTGTATTTTTATTTGCAGGTGCCAATGTGCTTCCAACCAAACGCAACAATAAAGCGTATATTGACCGGAAATGGAGAGAAGCCTGTGAGGAAGTTGGAAAATATATAAAAAGGTATCCTGATTTTCCGTTGCCGGAATATTATGCTCACCCCATTGTGGTGACTCGTATGATTCGTGTGATAACGGATGGTTTTGCAGAGAATTCCAAGGAAGCTTTGGAAGTAGTCAAAAAAGATTTAAAAGCTTTGAATGCAGATGTACAGGTGGAGCAGGAAGAATATGATGAAGTCATGGCGATTAAGCCCATGTTTCTGGTGGAGGATTATAGATAGAAAGAATATACAAAAGTAAATCAAGAAAATCATTCAATGAAGATGTAAAGCAACAGGGCTGAAATTATAGAATATCTGTAATTTCAGCCCTGTTATTTTGTATTAGTTATTACTGCTCCTGACGAACCAGTACATCGGTTATCCAATTGTCAGTTTTTTGGGTAGCATCAATTAATAAATTTCCATCATCATCAAAATGACAATACAAATCATATTTGCTGTAAGCACTGTCGGTATTCCCTGAGAGATTTATACAATCATCGCCTTTTGTCCAAGTACCCTGAAATGTTCTTTCCGTGGAATAATCGAATACAAAAGTATAATCTTCGTTGATGGTAATACTGTAATCATAGGTTGTGCCATCACTTCGAAAAGCTACATTTCCTTCTTCGTCACAAGCTGCGAAAATACCTAAAAAGCTGTTCCCTTTACTATCTGTAAAAGGGTCATCTTCCGGAGCCTCTTTTCCGCAGGCACAAAGAGAAAGCATAAAAACCATGCTTAACAGTAAGGTTATTAATTTGTTTGTCTTCTTCATTGAAAACTCTCCTCTCCTTTACGATATGTTTGTCGTACAATATTTTTTATTATATGGCAAACGCAGAATATTGTCAATGCCGCGGAAACTCAAGGGCGGTATTGCTTGTTATTAAGCCCGAAATCATGTTATACTTAGAGAAGGAAATTAGTACCAAAGAAGTTGTCAGAATATTCTGATAATTAAAAAACGGATTTCCGGAAGAATATTATACTGAGGGAAAGAAAGGAGAAAGGAACATGAAGAAACAGCTAAAAAGAATAGTTGCACTTATGCTTGCATTTGCGGTTATTATGGGGTATATGCCGATGAGTACAGTGCAGGCGGAGGCAGCAAGTAAAAACAGCGTAAAATCGTTGAAGCTCAACAAGACACAATATGTGTTAAAAAAGGGGAAAACAGTAAAGCTTAAAGCAACGGTTTCGCCGAAAAATGCAAAGGTTACATGGAAAAGCAGTAATAAGAAGGTGGCAACCGTATCCAGCAAGGGTGTGGTAAAGGCGGTAGCGTCCAAGGGAAAGGTTACGATTACAGCCAAATGTGGAAAGAAAAAAGCCACCTGTAAAATTACGATTGGAACACCGGTAAAGAAGATTACCGCTTCTAGCTTGAATATTAAGGTTGGGGAAAGTAAAAAAATTAAGGCAACGATTTCGCCGAAAAATGCAAAGGTGAAAACGTTATCGTACGAAAGTAAAAACAAATCAATTGCAACTGTAAGCAAATCCGGTAAAGTGACGGGGAAAAAGCCGGGAAAAGCTAAAATTGTGATTACTGCAAAGGATTGTGGTAAGGTAAAGAAGACAATTACCGTAAAGGTTACGGCAAAGGAAGAAGCTAAGAAGCCTACACCAACCGTAACAAAAGCTCCAACAGCAACGCCGACTCCAAAAGGAGAAATGACGGTAACGCAGAAGGAAGTTTCTATAAAGGCAGGAGAAAGTTTTACACCGGAATTGAAGGTTGTATCCGATAATCCAAAGGATGCAAAGGTTAGCTGGACAAGCTCTGACAGTAATGTGGCAGCGGTAATCGGAACAGATGGAACGATTCAGGCATTGACACCGGGCGAATGTGTAATTACAGCCGTATCTAAGGAAAGTGCATGGCTTTCAGTTTCTTACAAGGTAAAGGTAGGAGAGGAAACAAAAAAGACAGTAACAACACAAGAAGCTTTGGAAGAAGCACTTGCCTCCAGAGAAGCTACGGTGGTTACTCTGGATACAGAAGCGGCAGAAATCAACATTCCATCCGGAGATTACAGTAATATAATATTAGTAGTAAATGCTCCAAATGCACATATTGTAAACGAAGGAACATTCAAAAATGTGTTAATCAAGGGGATTTCTGAAAATACATGGGTGGAACGTTATGGAAATAAAATCTATATGAATAGTCCGGATGGACATATCCGTGTAGATGAAGGCGGTAATCCAAATGTGTATTTGTTGGAGGACTCCGAACAGATTACAGTGACTAATGATGGCGATTTACAGGAATTACTCATTGCTTCTGCCGCCAAGGTATTGGTAAAGGGAGATTCTATTGCAAGTCGCGTGGGATGTCATGTGCTCAACGATCAAAGTTATCTGACAACGTATGTGCCACTGGATATTTATTCTACAACCACATACCAGTTAGCAGTTGGTCCGGGAGGGGAACAGACTGCCATTAAGGTGGATGAGGAAGGAAATATACCACAGATTAGCGGTATCGGTACACTTTCTGTTACCATAGACAGTACAGGGGAAAACAAAACGATAATTGCGGAAAATGATGGAAGTATTGTTGACCTTCCAACAGCACAGTTAACGGGACATGTAGTTACGGAAGAAGCAGTAGCGAAAGATGCCAAGGTATATCTGGTGTCCTATTCTAAGAAGGTGGATGGAGAAAATATTTCCGTATACTTAAACGGTGCATCAACCAAAGAAACAATCACAGATGAGGAAGGTGGGTATACCTTTGAAGATGTGGCGGTTGGAAATTACATTATTGTAGTGGAAGCAGAGGGATATGAACTGCTCACACAAAATATTTATATTCCGACTACTTATGCAGATAACACATATGAAGTGGAAGATATTATTCTCATGTCTGAGGCAGGACAGCCGGGAGAAATTACCGGTATTGTGTACAATGCAGAAACTGGAAATGTAATCACAGAAGGGTTAACCGTATTCCTTAGAAAAGGGATGAATAATATTACCTCTACCGAAGTGCAGAAGGTTATCACAAATGAAAACGGAAATTATGAATTTAAAGATATTGTACCCGGACAATATACTATTCAGATAAGAGATGAAAGAGCAGAAGCAGTTTATGTTTCAGATTATTATAATGTTTCCGTGTTATCGGGAGCAGTGATAACGAAAAACATTACATTGTCTAAGCGTTTGAATTCACAGGAATTGCGTTTCGTATTGACTTGGTATGAACAGGGAGAAAATGTAAGTGAAGATTTAGATATCCATTTATATGCACCAAATCCGTTTCAGGATGGTGAATATGCGGTTCATTTTGGTGATGGAAGCATGTATCACCAAGGATATGATATGGATTATAACTACAAGGATATGTCAATCTTGGACGTAGATGACAAGGAATACGCAGGTCCGGAAACGATTACCGTGAAACATGTGTACGATGGACAATACAAGGTATTTGTGCAGGATTATACCAACGGAGGTGTGGGAAACTCTTTGGCAGCTTCTAAGCCGGAAATTAAAGTGTATATGGGTAACACATTGCTGGATACTTTAAAAATGCCGGAAAAAACCGGAGGTGTATGGTATGCATGTAACTATGATGGAAGAACCGGAAAGCTTACTGTGGTAAATGATGTATATTCCGGAAAACCAAATGAAACCACCAAAGCCAAAATCGGTAAAGCATTAAATCAGTTAGAGCAGTTTGAGGTGATTGACGTAGCAGCATTTGCCAAGGATCAGACGCTGATTGACAGTATTAAAGAAAACTATTTAAAGCAGCAGGATGAAACTGTGTTAACCACATATTTAAAGCAGCTGGAAGAATTGTTGGAAAAACTGAAAGCTGGTTTGACAATGACGGAAATTACAGGAAATGGTGTGGATAAATATACATTTAATGAATATAGAACTTACCATGAATTGTATTCTGTCAGCGGAACGGAAACAACATTGCCGGAATTAAACGTGACATTTAAGGATACAGAGAGCGTTACATCCTATTTTGTGGAGCCTAAGGAAGAAAACAGCTACTATCACAGATTAACACTGAAGAATCATACCTTGGGTGTAGCCACAATGTATTATTTCCACTATTACCAGAACACAGAATATTGGGTACAGGAAATAAACGATGCAGATAATGAGGAATGGAAAACAAGCATTGACAATAGTGATGCACGAGTAGGTGGATTGAATGCAAGTTTGGGACGCGACTTGGAAATTAAGCTTATGGACGGCATTGTTCTGAAAGGTATAGAGTATAAGGAAGACCTGAAAGAAGAATGGAGCTATGATGAAGGATATGATGCGGTACTTCATTTAGAAAAAACCGCCACAGGTGCAACGAAGGATTTTCTTATCCGCTATATTCCTTTAGGGGCAGAGTTAAATGGCATTGCTGACCCGAATAATATTATTTTAGAAATAGAAAATAATTACTCATGGCGTTGGAGTTATGGAAATAGTACCTACAAGGTAGAGGTATTTGGAGAAAATAAGGAGTTGGGTACTACATGGCAGCCAATGGTAAGAGAAGGTGCTACTTATACCATACAATATCCGGATGAGATAGAAGATGAATACTTTAATGCACAGGCAAGAGTAATTGTAAATTATGTAAATGGAGCAGAGGTTACCTATGATATTTACTATTATCAGGATACTTCCGTAGCGGAAATTATTGGTGTCCGTGATGCAGACAATATGTATACGGAATACGAGATATATACCAATTATATGTCCGAGGGCAGAGAATACTTTAATATTTATTTGTCCGGTACGAATTCAAAACTGGGAACTGATTTGAAGGTATATACAAGAAATGGTGCAAACGCAGAAATTGAATATGCAACGGCTTCCGAAAGCTTTGAAGGAAACAGTTCCGATGCGAAAATTACCGTAACGGCAGGAAATGGTGTACAGCGAATTTACTATGTCATTTATAAAAAGACAAATGATGAAGTGAATTTGCGAGGATTTGACAGTGCCACGAATGAATTGAAAAAGGTATACTTGTCCTATAGTTCCATGTACATTATAGGAACAAATGAAACCTTAGGAAGTGATTTAACTTTCAAAACAAATGAAGGTTATGAAGCTTCTTATAATGGTGATACCAATGAAATTATCGTAAAAGAAACGGCGACAGGAGAACAGGTAGAATACAATGTGTATTACACACAGGATACCAGTTGTGTTAACTTGAAAAAGATATTCAGTAAATCACAAACCAGTCTGATTTGTGATATTGATCATTATCTTTCCACAGTAACGACCACAGAAGGTACAGAGGAACAATATTATCCGGTAAATTTGGTAGGACAAACGAAGGAATGTCCGACGGATTTAGTGGCATCGGTAGAATATGGAAATGAAGTGGAAATCACTTATGCATCTTCTGCAGAGAACTGGATATATCCGGAAGAATATGCAGTGAAGATTTTCGTGAAGGATGACACAGGTTTTTCCAAGACCTATCTTGCAACCTATAAGCAGGATGACAGTCAGGCGGTTATCAAAGGAATCTCTGATGAAAACAACGCCTATGTATATTCTTATATAAGGAGATATACAAACAACATAAGCTGTGAAGATGGAACAGTTGACAAAGCTTACATCATTCAGGTGATTGGAACAAATGAAACACTGGGTGATACTTATGAGTTGGAATTACCTAACGGTACTAAGATAGCCGGCAAAATAAAGGCTGGTGAAGAAGGCTGGAATTATGGAAACCTGAACACAAACATTGATTATACAGATGAGGTTACCGGACAGGAAGTTAGTGTGAATATGTCATGTGTAGAAAAAATTGTGGTGGAAGCTGCGAATGGAGCACAAAAGACATATGCGATTTACTATGGACAGGACGAAAGTGGTGCGGTGGTAAGCGGAATTAGTGATTCTCAAAATGCATATACAAAAGAACCACAGATAATGGAATACACAACTCAGCTTAACTTGAAAGAACAGGTAAATGATGCTTCCAGTGAAGAGGTTTATGTGATATATGTAAAGGGAAATAACGCAGAGTTAGGTGACACATACCAGTTAAGTATTAACGAAACGGCAAAAATTGTGGAAACCACTCATGTGGGAGAGGAAGCATGGAATTATGAGCAGACAGAGCTGAATCGATATTATTATGAAAATGATGTATATATAACGGAAACCTACACGATTGCAGACAGAGTTGTAATTCAAGCGTCTAATGGAGCAGAAAGGGTATATGTCATTGCATATGTACAAGATACAAGTGGTACTGTGATAAGCAAAGTGACAGATACAGAAAATACCTATCTGGAAGAACCACGAATTGAAAGCAGCTGTATCTCATTAGACTTGAAAGAACCGGTAGATGAAGTTTCATGGGAAGAAGTATACATGATTTATGTATATGGAAAAAATGCGACACTTGGAACTACCTATCAGTTAGAGATACCGGAAGGAAGTGGGATAGAGAGCACTGCCAGTGAAGGTGATGCAGAATGGAATTATAACAGCAACCCTATTTCCTACACATACTATACAGAGGAAAACGGTTATGTAACAAGGGATTATTTCGCTAGTGAGCGTGTAGTGGTAAAGGCTTCCAATGGAGCAGAAAGAGTGTATGTGATTGCTTATGCAGCCGATGAAAGCGGTGTGATCGTAAAGGGTATCACAGATGCAAACAATTCATATTCAGAACAACCGATTATTGCCACAGAGAAGAACAACATAGCATTGAAGGACGCAGTTGATGAGTCCGGTTGTGAAGAGGCATATTTAATTTATGTATATGGAGAAAGTCCGGAATTAGGAAATACTTATGAGCTTGAGCTACCGGAAGGAAGTGAAGTGTCTGCTGTGACTCATGTAGGAGATGAGGATTGGAATTATGCATTAAAACAAGTATATCAAACCTACTGGGATGAAAATAATGAATATGTGGGTAGATATTATACATTAACAGACAGAGTCGTAATAAAAGCAGCGAACGGTGTGGAGCGAATATATATAATTGCATATGCTCATGACAGCAGCAAAGCAACTGTTACCAAGATAGAGGATACAGAAAATGCTTATGTATCAGAACCTACTATTTCAGACAGTACCACGAACCTGCAATTTTCGGAGGAAGTGGATGGAGTTTCAGAAGAAGATGTATATATGATATATGTGTGTGGAAGCAATAAGGAATTAGGAAGTTCCTATCAATTAACCATACCGGAAGGCGGCAGCATTGTTGAAAAAGTCAGTGTAGGTGAGGAAGGTTGGAATTATCAGACAGTTACCATGTCTGAATCCTATGAGGATGAAAATGGAGATATCATTTCCATAGACTACATATTTACAGACCGTGTAGTGGTACAGTCAACATACGGTGCAAAGAAGATTTATGTGATTGCCTACGCACAGGATGAAACTGGAACAGTGGTAAGCGGATTTACTGATGAAAGTAATATACTTAGTCAGGAAGTGGAAATGCCTACCTATTCAACTGAGGTTAGAATTGAAACAGGGAATACGGGAAATGCGTATCAGGAAGTTTATGTTATTGCGGTAGTGGGAGCAAATGAAGAATTAGGTAACACATATCAGTTGGCATTGCCGGAAGGTGCGGAAATCGTCAGCACTACTCATGTAGGAGATGAGGCGTGGAAATATGCAGTTACATCAACTTATGTAACCTATACTGATGCGTTTGGAAATTATGCAAATGGCGAGGCAATATATACGGATGAAGTGTTGGTTCGTGCGGCAAACGGTGCGGAAAGAACTTATTTGATTGCTTATTTTCAGGATGCCAGTGGAACGCTTCCAACCAACATCAGTGATGAAAATAACGAAGGTTTGTCTATCGTGACCTGTTATTCAGAGCCGTCAGAAATGGATGTGACAGCACTGGACGAAACAGGTGCTGAAATCACAGAAAGTAAGGAAGTGTATCTGATAGTAACAAGAGGTGCAAACGAAAGCTTAGGAAACAGCTATGTGCTGGAATTGCCGGAAGGTGCGACTGAAGTAAGCAGAATTGACAAAACACAAGAAGAATGGAAATATCAGGCAACCAATATGTTAGGGTATATCTGTGAAAGCGAAGTTGTGGTTCGTGCCGCCAATGGAGCAGAACGCACTTATCTTATTGTGTATGAACAGGCAAATTAATTTCTGAGAAAAGGAATTAGTTGAAAAGGGAAGGAGTGAGGTTTTTGAAATCTCACTCCTTTTGTTGGTTGGTGAAGAAGTATATTGAAGAACATATAGAGGAACTGGTGACGTTGGAAGAAATAGCGTTGCAGGCAGGATATTCTGAATTTCATTTTTCGCGTATTTATAAGGAAAGTCAGGGAATGACAGTGATGGAGTATGTGAATATGCGAAAAATGATAAAAGCATCTTGGGAAATACTGCAAGGTAAAAAAATTATAGAGGTAGCCATGAAATATGGCTGGCAATCTCACAGTGGATTTACTAAAGATTTTAAAAAACAATTTGGGTTCTATCCGGCACTTCTTAGAGCAATGATGGCTGAGTTAGGAAGTTATGGAGGTAGTATTATGAATCATGTATTTTTATATCAGACAAAGGAACACGCAACAAAAGAACAATTATTAGAAATTCTAAAAAGCAGAATACAGGAAAATGGAATTGAAGTGGATGAAAGGCAATTACAAGGTGCATATCAATGTGCATGTAAAGCCTATGCAGACATCACAAGATATTCTGGAGCTGAGTATGTAACCCATACGTTAAATGTGGCAATTCTGCTTGCAGAGATGAATTGTAATAGCGATGTGATTTTGGCAGGCATGTTTTGTGATGTTATGAAAAAGACAAACATTACACCAGAGGAATTAAAGGCAGATTTATCTGAAAAAGTAGTAAATCTTATTTGTTCTGCAACTAAGACAGACAATATACTCGTCATCCAATCCACAGAGGAAGTGATAATGATAAAGCTGGCAGAACGGCTTCATAATATGCGTACCATTGAGTTTATGGATAAGGAACAGCAAAAAATCAAAGCTAAGGAAACTGTGGAAATTTATATGCCATTGGCGAGAAAGTTGGAAAACGATAAGTTAGTTATGGAACTAAATGATTTAAGTGTAAAATATATGTAGAAAAGTCAGCAGAAAAAATAGTGTCAGGTGAAACCCCAATGCCTCAACTAAATTGATATTGGGTGCAAACCGGCACTATTTTTTTAATATTATTATCACTCTTATACGATTAAGCGTGGTTGTGTTTGAAAAATTCTGAATTATTCAGGTAATTGACACTAGCGTAGGAAGGTGGTATATTTTGTGGGGTTAGAAACAGCTAACCAAAGTGAGAGAGAACTGTATAAATGACTTATGAAAGAGAAGTATTAGAATAACAGGTAGATAGTTATAATTAATTGGTTTGTATGTTAATGATTGGAGCATCATGGAATGAATAAAATAGGAATTATTGAGAGCGTTTGCTTTTCGGAAGAATTAAAGGATGTAGTATTCATATGAAGGTGTTCTGTATTCAAGTTAAAAGGGGCAAAATATGCTGCAAAATTTGTGGCAGCAGAGGGTTTCCAGGTAATATATTGTTTTTTAATATAGTTTATTTCCAAAAAGATTCTGGGAAATCGAAAGCCATTATAAAACCTTTTGACAAAGTCTGCAACTCCAAAATGTTAAAATAGCTCCGTATGACACAAAAGTGAATTGGTATTAGGATATGGAGCTTTTTGATAATTGTGAGGGTAAGAGGAGAGGGAGAAAGTTGACTATTTAAGACGACTACGCTATAATTAGTTAAGACTAACCGGATGGATAAAAAGAAACATTCTAACGTAGAAATGGATGAAGTTTTAAAGAACGGAGGAAAACATGACAGATATAATTATTATTGGTTTACTTGCAATTTTTATTGTAATCGGAATTCGTTCCGGCATAAAGCATTTTAAGGGCGAAGGTGGCTGCTGTGGCGGAGGCTCTTCAGTGAAAAAGAAGCGTAAGAAATTAAAGTCTGTAATCGCAAAGAAAACCTTTGTGGTGGAGGGAATGTCCTGCGAACGTTGTAAAAACCGTGTGGAAGCATGTGTTAATGAGATTGAGGGTGCTGCTGCAACAGTGAATTTAAAGAAGAAAGAGGTTGTAGTTTCTTTGGAGAAAGAAGTGAGTGATGAGCAGATTCGAGTTACCATTGAAAAAGCAGGATATAAAGTGGTGGAAATTCGTTAACAAAAACCTTATTGAAAATAATTTTCATTTTCTTTCAAAAATGAGTTGACAAAGAATATATTTTGTATTAAACTTCAAGTGAGAGTTAGAAAGACCTAACTATAGTTGGTGGAAACAATTGGAAAAAATTGGCATTCGTACAAAAGGAGGAAATATGTATATGAATTTAAGTGAAGCGAATCTTGGAGAAGAATATATTGTGAAAGATATTATAACCGATGATGAAGAGCTAAATTCATTTTTGTTTTCGTTAGGTTGTTATAGCGGAGAGCCAATTACCGTGGTTTCACGCAGAAAAGACAGTTGCGTTATTTCGGTAAAGGATGCCAGATATAATATTGATAATGATTTAGCACAAGCTATTTCAGTATAAAGATAGTGATGTTTAATCACTATTTTTTATAGCATACAGTTAGCTGTCACTAACAAAAGTTAAATCTGTAAAAGCAGAGAAAAAAGGAGGATTCAATATGAGAATTGCGTTGACGGGTAATCCCAACAGCGGAAAAACTACGATGTACAATGCCCTGACAGGAAGAAATGAACGTGTTGGTAACTGGGCAGGTGTTACCGTAGAAAAGAAAGAAAGCTTGATTAAGAAGAATATCTATGAAGGAACGGAAGAATTGGTTGCAGTGGATTTGCCGGGTGCATATTCCATGTCACCTTTTACATCAGAAGAAAGTATCACAAGTGCTTATGTGAGAAATGAAAATCCGGATGTAATCATTAACATTGTGGATGCTACAAATTTAAGCCGTAGTTTATTCTTCACAACACAGTTGTTAGAATTGGGAATTCCGGTAGTAGTAGCTTTGAATAAGAGCGATATCAACGAAAAGAAAGATACTCAGATTAACGAAAAGCTTTTAGCTGAAAAATTAGGATGTCCGGTAATTAACACGGTTTCCACTTCTTCCGGTAACAATGGGTTGAAGGAAGTTGTAGAAAAAGCAGTATCATTAAATGGTGCAACACAGAAAGCACCATATGTACAGGATGATATTGACTTACAGGATAAAGCAGAAGTTGAAGCAGCAGACAGAAAACGTTTCGCTTTTGTAAATAAAATTGTAAGCGACGTAGAAAAACGTAAAGTTCTGACAAAGGATAAAAATGTACAGGATAAGATTGATGCAGTGCTTACCAATAAAATTGTTGGTATTCCAATCTTTGCACTTGTTATGTTTTTAGTATTTTACATATCTCAGTCAACAGTAGGAACATGGATTGCAGATTGGTTGGTAGGTTGGATTGAAACCTTCCAGGAATGGGTTGCAGGTATGGTAGAAAATGCAAATCCGTTTTTACAGTCCTTGTTAGTTGATGGTATTATTGGTGGTGTAGGTGCCGTTGTTGGATTTCTCCCATTGGTAATGGTAATGTATTTCTTAATTGCCTTATTAGAAGACTGTGGTTACATGGCTCGTGCAACTGTTGTGTTAGACCCGATTTTCAAGAGAGTTGGTCTTTCCGGAAAATCCGTAATTCCAATGGTTATCGGTACCGGTTGTGCAATTCCGGGTGTTATGGCATGTCGTACCATCCGTAACGAAAGAGAACGTAGAGCAACAGCAATGTTGACACCATTTATGCCATGTGGAGCGAAGCTTCCGGTTATCGCATTGTTTGCAGGTGCGTTCTTTGCAGATGCATCATGGGTAGGACCAATGATGTACTTAGTAGGTATCGTATTGATTTTACTTGGAGCATTACTTGTTAAGAAGCTTACAGGACATAGATACAGAAAGTCTTTCTTTATCATTGAGCTTCCGGAATACAAGATTCCAAGCTTAAAGAGAGCAACTCTCTCTATGTTATCTCGTGGTAAAGCGTATATCGTAAAAGCCGGTACAATTATTTTAGTATGTAATGCTGTAGTTCAGATTATGCAGACATTTAACTGGCAGTTACAGGTTGTGGAAGAAGGAATGGAAAGTACATCTATTCTTGCTAGTATAGCTTCTCCATTTGCTGTTCTTTTGATTCCGGTAGGATTTGGTGCATGGCAGTTAGCAGCAGCAGCAATCACTGGATTTATTGCAAAAGAAAACGTTGTAGGTACTTTAGCAGTAGTATATGGTCTTACAAACTTTATTGATGTAGATGAATTGGCATTAACAGGTGGAGCTAATGAAGTAGCTGTAGCGATGGGCTTAACAAAGGTCGCAGCATTGGCATATCTGATGTTTAACCTGTATACTCCGCCTTGTTTTGCAGCTATGGGTGCTATGAACTCTGAAATGCAGGATAAAAAATGGCTTTGGGGTGGTATTGCATTACAGTTAGGAACAGGTTATGTAGTAGCATTCTTCGTATACCAGATTGGTACATTGCTTACAGCAGGAACTCTTGGTGCAGGTTTTGTACCGGGCTTGATTGCAGTAATCGCTATGATAGCTATTGTAGTTGTGTTAATCAATAGAACAAATAAGAAATTTAGCACAGAATATAAATTAAATGCAAATTAATTTTCTATAGAAAGGAAGTATTGGTATGGCAAATATCATGGTAGTAGGAATTGTGTTAATCATAATTGGTGCTGCAGTAGCATACATAGTAAAGGCGAAGAAAAGCGGTGTGAAATGTATTGGCTGCCCGGCGGGTGGAAGCTGCTCCGGAAATTGTGCTGGAGATTCTGACTGTGGTTGTGGCTGTCATTCTGATACGGAATAGGAAAATTAGTGAACAGGAGTCTGTACTTAGATGTGCAGACTCCTGTTTTATTGAAGGAATATATAAAAAGCATAAAAAATATAATGATAAACATTAAAAATGTATTGACAAACGTTTCGTCGTAGCGTACAATCAGTAGTGTAAAATGAAAGTACATAGAGATTGACGAAGGAGCGTGCTTAATATGGAGAATCATACATTTAAATTAGACACACGAAAATCTGTTAAGAAAAAAAGAGATGGGAGTTGCCGGGTTTGTGCAGACAGAGTTTTACTATCTTTCTATAATTTGCATTTTTATCTCATTGATAAAGATTCTGATAGATGAAAGTCCTTTTTCCAAAACTTTAAGCTATTGTATGCGAATTGTGTCAGTGTTGTATCTGGCAGGAGCAGTTTTATTTCCGAGGTTGTCGGGATACGAGCCATCCAGACTTAGAATTTTTTCATCGGCTGATTTTGTATTGATTGACGGTGCGGTATTGATGTTTGGTGCAATTTTGTATATACTTAGCATGTTGATTGAAGAAGGATTTAAATTGCAAAAAGAATTAGATGAGGTGCTTTAGGAGGACAGAATGGCTATTATATTGAGATTGGACAGGGTAATGGCAGACAGGAAGATGTCATTGAATGAATTGTCAGAAAGAGTGGGAATATCAACGGTCAATTTATCCAATTTAAAAACAGGAAAAGTGAAAGCAGTGAGATTTTCCACACTGGATGCCATCTGTGAAGTGTTGGAATGTCAGCCGGGAGATATCTTAGAATATCAAAAGGAATAGAAAATAGAGTGATGAATTTTGCCAAGTATGGTTGTGAAAGTGGATTTGGAAGAAGAAAAGATACGCAAGTATGGTTTTGCTTTTGAAGGAAAAAAGTATTAATCGGATAAGAAAAAAGAGGGTGTCCCAAAAGTCATGAAATGACTTGAGGGAACACCTTCTTCATTAGGAAGCTGTATGACGTTTGTGGCGATACATTTCCTCATCAGCTTTGGTAATAATGTCATCCAAGGATTCGCTACTTCCCTGCTTTCTGGTAGCATATCCATAGGCTGTGCTTATGATATGCCCAAACTCTAAATCCTTGCTTTCTTCTTCTAATTGAAGTGCTACCTGATGGCAGAGTTTTTTGACAGCGGCTTCGGGAGTATTTCGCAACACAACGATAAACTCATCTCCGCCAATACGTCCGACGTAGCTGGATTCCCCAAATATACTCATCAATACGTTGCTGAAAATACAAAGAATATGGTCACCTTTATCATGTCCATAGGTGTCATTGAGCTGTTTAAAATTATTCAAATCAAAATAGATAATAGTGATATCCTCTTGACGTTCCTTGTTTAGCCATGCTAACAGCTTTTCTATGGAAGCACGGCTGCGACAGCCGGTCAAAGCGTCGATTTCGCTTCTGCGTTCGCTGTTATGCCAATATACCGTGATACGAGCCAGACCTAAAAGAATACAGGCCACAATGACTAAAGAAGCATATTTCCAAAAATCAATATATCTTAAATCTTTAAAAATCACTTCAGTTTCAATACATTGGACAATAGCCCAGTTATAGCTTTTCAAATAAGACACATTTGCCTGATATTCGATTCCCTCTTGTATAATTTTTCCGTGTTGGTCTTCCTTTTTGTCAAAACAGGCACGAACTAAGGAAAAATCGGAATCTTTCTTGTTGTAAATGGACATTTTTTCATAAATTTCCTGCATATTTTCCACAGCGATATAACGTCCTTGACGATTTACAAGATAACTTTTTCCATTTTGAATCATTCTGTTTTCTTCAAACATATCCTGTAGTTCTTTTAATTCCACAGCACCGCAAAGGACTCCTACCTTTTTGTTGCTCTTGTTATAAATAGATACACAGACGGTCAAAGTAGTAGCATCCGCACCATAAAAAGGTTCTGTCACAAAAGTTTCATTTTCCATAACATCCCGAAAAAATGGTTCGTCTTTTTGATATTTTAGTTCGCCTGTTTCAATATAAAATCCATAGCCATCTGCACTCATGATAAACAAATGATGAAAACCAAGCTCTTTGGAACGCCCTTTAATAAAATCTCGTTGTTTGTCCCTGTCCATTTCATAGATAGCAGGAAACGAGGTAAATCCATATAAGGTATCAGCTTTTTGCTTAATGTAGTTCTCAAATTGTATCCGCAAATTATCTGCCAAAATATCCATGGTATCCTGAGTAGTGAAAAGCTGTTTACTTTTATAGTTATTCGTACCAACCCACAATCCGATAATCAAAATGATAAGCATGGCAAAAACCATTGAAAGAAGTGCCACATCAATAGGTTTTATATATGTTTTTTTGCTTGAAATTTGATTTTTCTTTTTCGTATCAACCATCTCCTTTAGCTCCTTATAGAAGTAGGTCACTACAAAAGATATGCGTTGAATGATAAACGGAAATCTCTATCTTTCATTTTACATCATATGGTGCAAAATTGAAATAGATTGACGTAACAAAATTTGCCAAAGTATGTTTTTTAGGAAATAAAATATTTGCTTTTTCTTTTACAATCAATTATACTTGTATAGTTTAAAATGACAAAAAGGAGAAAGAGGTTATGAAAGCAACAAAATTGAGAAAAGCTGTATGTGTGACAGCGTTGGCAGTTTCCATGACAGTGGGATTGACAGCATGTGGACAGAAGGGAGCAGCAGCACTTACAACAGAAGAAATTCTTGCAGATATGAAAGAGTATACTGCAGAAAGCGGAACAGTATCCATTCAGTTGGAGGATGGATGGACGACACAGGATTTGGGACTGGATACATGGCTTGGTGTACAGAGTAAGACAGGAAGTCATGAAGTTGTAGTAACACAGCTACCAAAAAATCAGTATAACGGTACAGTGGAAACGTTGGATGATTTGAAGGTTATGATGGAAGAATCCTTCCAAATGACAGATGCAACAGATACAGATGCACCGGAGGTTCCGGGGTTAACAAATATTTCTGCAATTATCTGTAACATAAGTTCGGGAACAGCAACAGGAGAGGCATATATTATTTACGGAGAAAGCGATTATGCATTTTATATGTTGGCATATTCAGCAGGTACGATTACAGATGACATCAAAGCATCTTTTAATGCATCTTGTAGTACATTAAAAGAAACACCTGTAGAAGAAGAGAATAACTTTACTACAGAAATGACAGATACCATTCGTTGGTTTAACGCAACTTATGCTATTTTAACAAAAGCAAACAACTGCAATCTTGAATATTTCGGTGGTATGGCAGCAAATGAAGAAAATGCAGAAATCAATAAGACATCTTTAGAAAGCTCATGGGGAGTTACAGACAGAGCATCCGCAGATGAAACTATGAACTGGATTCTTAGCGAAGGACACAGAGCAGACTTCAAGAGCACTATGCAGACCCTTGTAGATGCAGGAATTCAGAATGCAGCAGCAGATGGAAGAAAAGATTTTATCTTAGAAAACTTTGAAGTTACAGATGAAGAAGCACAACATATGGCAGATATGTATGGTTATTATGAACAGTATGGTGAAAATGCCATTGATGCATGGGATTACTGCCGTGCGTTATCTTTGACAGGTTTCTATTTCCATGCAGGCTACTATACAGAACAGGAAGCGTTGGACAAAGCTATGGAAATTGCACAGCTTTTACAGCCATTATACACTTCCTGGGATGAAGCAATGAACAGCTATTTACATGGATATGAATACTGGGCAGAAGAAAGCAGCGAAGAAAGACGTGCTATCTATGAAGAATTAAAAGCTGATGCAGACAGCATTTACAATGTTGACTGGAATTTAGCTTTTGAAAAAACTTGGTAAAAACTACATAAAATAGAATGAAAATGGCAAGCCAAAGAATGAGATGAGATTCTTTGGCTTGTTTTTTTATAAAAACAGTTGACAAAAGAAAAATTCAGTGTAATAATGTTATTATCAAAACGATAATAACAAAAACGAATTAAGACACATATACTAATATTAAAGGGAGCGAAAAATTATGGAAAATCAGGTTTTAGTAGTAGTAGATATGCAGAACGACTTCATCGACGGAGCATTAGGAACGAAAGAAGCAGTAGAAATTGTTTCAAAAGTAAAAGAAAAAATAAAGAGTTTTACGGGGGAAATTATTTTTACAAGAGATACTCACTTTGAAAATTACAGAGCCACACAGGAAGGGCAAAAGCTTCCGGTGCCACACTGTATCAAGGAAAGTGAAGGATGGCAGATAGAAGAAACCATAGACACATTAAGAACATCGGAAATGAAAGTATTCGATAAGCCAACCTTTGGTTCTGTGGAATTGGCAGAATATCTGAAAGAAAACAAAGAATTAGAAAGTGTTACCTTAATTGGTCTTTGTACAGACATTTGTGTGATTTCCAATGCAATGGTAATCAAAGCTTTTTTACCGGAAGTAAAAGTTATGGTAGAAGAAAAGTGCTGTGCAGGCGTTACACCGGAAAGTCACAACAATGCATTAGAAGCCATGAAAATGTGCCAGATAGAAATTGTATAATTGGAAAGGGGAGTAAGAACATGATTAGAATAGAGGGAAAAGAAGTAAAAATAAATCATTTTCCGGATGGAACGCTGTTGTTAAAGCAAAAGTTAAATGAACTTGGAAAAGGAAAAGAGGAAGAATTAGTAATTAAGTGGAATTATGAAAATAACGAAGAATTGTTAAGCTTATATTTCATAACAAAACATTGTAAAGAAGCCGGATATCAGAATCTTGTACTGGATATGCCCTATATCCCAAATGCAAGACAAGACAGGGTGCAAAAGGAAGAAGACGTATTTACATTGAAATATTTTGCAGAACTGATTAACAGCTTAGAATTTAGTGAAGTAAGGGTTTTGGACGCACATTCCAATGTAAGTCTGGCATTGTTAGATCATGTAAAACAGAGTACGCCAAAAGTCTTGATTGAAAAGGTAATTGAAAAAATCAAAACGGAAAGAGGCACTGAGCCATTGATGTTTTATCCGGATGAGGGGGCAGGAAAACGATATGGGGGTATGATTCCAAAGGTCTACTGCTTCGGAATTAAGAAAAGGGACTGGGCGACAGGGAAAATCAAAGGACTGGATGTGGCAGGAGAAGCACAGTTGATTCAGGGAAGTGATGTGCTGATTGCAGACGATATTTGTTCCTTTGGCGGAACCTTTTTACATTCTGCAAAAAAGCTTCATGAGTTAGGGGCAAAAAACATTTATTTGTTTGTCAGTCACTGTGAGGAATCTGTTTTAAAAGGAGAATTGATTTCCTGTGAGTTGATTCAGAAAATATACACCACAGACAGCATTTTTAACAAAGAACATGAAAAGATAGAAATTTTGAACTAGGGAAGGATGGGAGTATATGAAAAACACAAATCCAATGTTATTAATCGATTTTTATAAGGCAGTACATTCTGATATGTTACCGGAAAATATAGAAAAATCAGTTTCTTATTTTACCCCAAGAATGAGCAGGGTAGATATGTGGCAGGAAGTGGTAATGTTTGGATTACAGGCATTTATCAAAACATATTTGGTAGACTATTTTGAGGAAGAATTTTTCAGACTGCCTTTAGAAGAAGTTTTAGGGGAATACAACAGAGTATTAAATGCAGCCCTTGGAAAAGGAGCATTCAAAAGTGAAAAAATAGAAAGGCTACATAAATTAGGGTATCTTCCCATTGAAATAAAGGCATTGCCGGAAGGAAGTAAAGTACCAATGCATGTGCCAATGTTTGAAATCAGCAATACCCATCCGGATTTTGCATGGCTTCCACAGGCGTTAGAGTCTTTAATCAGTGCGGAAATGTGGCATCCAATGTTAAGTGCCACGGTAGGGAATACATACCGAAGCATTGTAAACAAGTACTATGACATTTCAGTAGAAGACAGCGTGGAAAGGGCAAGAGCTTTAGGGGACTTTTCTTTCAGAGGACAGGAATGTCTACAATCAGCAGTAAAATCCAGTGCAGGGTGGTGTTTATCCTTTTTAAATACAGCAACCGTACCGGTCATTCCATATTTAGAGCAGATGTATCACTGTGATTGTGAAAAAGAACCGGTAGCATTTGGTGCAGTCAGCACGGAACACTCGGTAATGTGCAGTAATTATGCCGTAGACGGAGATGAAATTACGTTATTAAGAAGACTTCTTACGGAAATTTATCCAAACACCAGCTTCTCGGCAGTGTTGGATTCCTATGACTACTGGAATATCATTGAAGAAGTGCTTCCAAAGCTAAAGAAAGAAATTTTAGAACACAATGGATGTATGTTAATGCGAGGTGACAGTGGTGACTGCGTGGAAGTGGTAACAAAGACTGTGTTTAAATTATGGGATATTTTTGGTGGTACGGTGAATTCCAAAGGATATAAAGTGTTAGACCCTCATGTAAAAGCAATTTACGGGGACAGTATCACCATACAAAGATGTGAGGAAGTTTATAAAATTCTGATAGAAAACGGTTTCGCATGCAATAATGTTTCTCTTGGTGTGGGAAGTTTCAGTATGCAGTGTGTGGAAGAAAACGGACAGTTAAAACCATTTACCAGAGACACCTTTAGCTCTTGTATTAAAGCAACCTACTGTGAAGTAGACGGAAAACCAATTCCAATTTTTAAGAACCCAAGGGATGGGGGATTTAAAAAGAGCCAGAAGGGCTTGTGCTACGTTTATCGCAATGAGCAGGGGAAACTTACGTTTCAAGATGGATACACCAAAGACAATATTCCGGAAGAAAATAATCTATTGGAAGTAGTATACAAGGATGGAAAAATGGTAAAAGAGCAGTCTTTGGTGGAACTTCGAAACAGATTAAATCAAGGAACATTTTAAGAAGAGGAAAGTGAATTTTAATTTCAAGGAGATTAGCATGATTCAGACATACCGCATGACCGAAGAAGAAAAGCAATATTTAGAAAAATATGATGTGACAAAATATGACCGCCCATCCATTGCTACTGACATGGCAGTATTTTCTATTATGGGTGATGAAAAAGCAATAGAACCGGGGAAAAACCGTAGTGCTGAAAATTACCGCAAAATTCCAGAGCAAAAGATGAAAATTTTACTCATTCAGAGAGGGAATTATCCATACAAAGACTGTTTTGCCCTGCCGGGGGGATTTTGTAAAAAAGGTGAGGATGTACATGAAACCGCAAAGCGTGAATTGTATGAAGAAACCAATGTGAAAAATGCCTATTTACAGCCGGTAGGGATTTTCGGAGAAACAGGCAGAGATCCAAGAGGTTGGATTGTTTCACATACATTTATGGCATTGATAGACGGAACAAAATACAAACTTCGGGCAGGAACAGATGCTTGGGAAGCCCATTGGTTTAATATAAAACTTGAGAAAAAGGAAATTCAGAAAAATTTGCAAGAGGATTCTGCACTTATTATGAATGAGTATTCTTTACAGTTACAATATGAAGCCATAGAATTATCAGCAGTGGTTGTAGAAAAAAAGAAATTTGAGCATTATCATGAGCAGGTAAGCTATGAAATTACGGAATGTCAGGGAATTGGTTTTGACCATGCAAAATTAATTGTATATGCATTTTTAGCATTACAAAAGCAGACAGAACAGGATGGCAAGATTGTCTTTGACCTGATGCCGGAATCATTTACGTTAACAGAGCTTCAAAAAGCCTTTGAAATTATATTGGGTTATTCTCTGTTAACAGCCAATTTCCGGAGAAAGATGGCAGATTATGTGATAGAAACTGAGGAAATTGTAGAGGGAGCAGGACATCGTCCTGCGAAGAAGTTTAAGAGGAATGTAGAAAATTTCTATCGGTAGATGGATTGGAGAATGGAAATGAAAAATTTGTGGAATTTCAGGAACAATATTTTGAAATTGAGATAAAAATGTGAAAAAAGATTGACAACGCCACAAAGAAAGTGATATTATCATAAAAAACTTAAGGAGAATACAAAAATGAATCAGAGCTTACATTTCCAGAGATATATGTACATGTATTACAGACGTATTTGCTTATAATTGTGGAGGCTTTCCGGCGATGCACAGTTATAGGCACATAGGTCTGATATGTCTGTGCATAAAGGAAAGGTAAGTTGAGGTTTCATATTACTTTATGATATATATCGACGAATCTTATAACCGCACCAGACATATTGGATGTCTGGTGCGGTTTTTTGCTAGGAAATGAGAGAAAAGGTATGAACTTAGGAGGAAATATGAATGAGAAAAAATTAAAAAATGTAAAATTAATATTAGCTACAGTAGAGGATGCTATGGAAATTCATAGGATAAAGTACGAGGCATTTATCCCGTTATATGAAAAATATGGTGATGATGAAACATTTGTTTGAAAAATATGGGGAAGTGTTTTGTTGGAAGCTGGAAACCATTTTGCAGGAAAAGGGAAATTGCCATTTGTATGAGAAAATGGGATTTCAAAGAACAGGAGGAGAAAAAGTGATTAATAGTAAAATGACGTTGATTAATTACGAAAAAAAGAATGTGACACCCTATTCAGATGAACGAAACGAATATCTGGTAGTGGATGATGTAATTGATTATAAAAATGAAGCCATTGTGCAATTAGCTGACACATTATTTCAAAAAGCCAACAGTGAGTTAGAATTTATCAAAGCAGCGTATGAATTTGTGCGAGATAATATTTCTCATTCAGCGGACATAAATGAGGACAAGATTACCTGTTCTGCTTCGGAAGTGCTGAAAGAAGGTCACGGAATCTGTTTTGCCAAATCTCATTTATTAGCAGCTTTATTGCGTTGTAAATCTATACCGGCGGGATTTTGTTATCAAAAAGTGAATATAGCTGATGAAACAGTGCCAGTTTTAGTATATCACGGGCTTAATGGAGTATATATGAAAGAATATAAAAAGTGGATACGACTTGACGCAAGAGGCAATAAAAATGGTGTAAATGCACAGTTTTCAATCGAGGAGGAACATCTTGCATTCCCGATACGCCCGGAAATGGGAGAGGAAGATGGTTTTGTGGTGTATCCAGAACCGGATATAAAAATATTGGAGAAATTAAGAGAAAATAGAACAAGAACCGAACTTTGGGACAATCTGCCTACGGAACTTGCAAGAGGATATGAGTTATGAGAAGACATGATAGAAAAATTACTGATAAAAGATGATAGAGGGATTTATTTCCCAACCATTATAAAGGAGGCAAAAAAATATGAAAGACTTAATTCGTTTAAGCGATTATTCCATAAAGGATGTAAAGGCAATATTTCAAATAGCAGATGAAATACCAACAGGAAAATATAAGGATTTTTTAAAAGGAAAAACAATGATGTTGTTTTTTCCTGAATCCAGTATTCGTACAAGGGTTACCTTTGAAAAAGGTATCTATCTGCTTGGAGGACAGTCCATTTTGTTTACTCCGTCTGCATTGGATAAAAAAGAAGAAATTGAAGACGTAATGGGGTATTTAAATCAATGGGTAGATGGGGTGATTGTAAGGCATGAAGAAATTTCGAAGATTGATGAGATGGGGGTGTATGCAAAAATGCCGGTGATAAATGCCATGACAGACAACAATCATCCTTGTGAAATGCTTGCGGATTTGTATGCATTATCTAAAATGCGGAAAGATGTTAAAAAAGATAAATTTCTGTTTGTGGGACCAAAGGGAAACATTGGATATGCGTGGAAAGAAGCAGCAGAATTAATGGGTTTTTCGCTGGAACAGTGCTGTCCAAAAGGATATGAAATAGAAGGAATTAAAGTAAATCATAATCTGGATGAGGCAATACTCGGAAAAGATATTGTGTGTACAGATTCTTTAAATAGTGAAAAATTGGAAGATTTTCAAAACTATCAGGTTACTTTACATCGAATGAAAAAAGCTAATCCGGGAGCCTGTTTAAATCCATGTCCTCCATTTTTTAGAGGTGAAGAAATTTCTTCAGATGCAGTAGACAGTGATTATTTTGTGGGTTATGAATTTAAGAAGTATTTGCTGGAAGTTCAACAAGCGGTTATCATATACCATATTATGAATAAAGGAGGGAATTAAGACAATGAAAAGCGGTGTAACATTGTAACGATGATAAAAAAATGTACTTGTTATTTGGAACTCAGGTGTGGTATAATAAATAAATCATATAAAGGCAGTTATCAGACTGCCAAAATCTTGACCGGAAACGGTTCTTGTCGGTGTTTCAGCCGAGGATATTCATTATTTATTATTTCATACAGGAGGGGAAGTATATGACAAATAACTTAAAGAAATATTTTCCGTTGATACGGGAAAGAAGCGAGGTACTGGCTGATATTGCCAGTAAAAAAGAACTTCAAGAACAATTTAACCAGTGGACCGAAAAACAGCAGGAGGAATTTCTCGATTTCTGTACTGGTGCCAGGGGAGTGAAGATGCTTTATGATTCCTTCTTTAAAGAAGTGGCAAATCCTGAGTATTCACCGGAACGTTTAAATGATTTTTTATCCGTAATGCTAAAACAAAAGGTGAAAATTTTACATGTGTTGCCCAACGATTCTGTACGAATAGCGTTGGAAAATTCATTGCTGATTACAGATTTAGTGGTAGAGTTGGAAGATGGAAGCATTGCCAATATTGAGATACAGAAGATTGGATACATGTTCCCAGGGGAACGTGCGGCATGCTATTCCGCCGATTTGCTCTTAAGACAGTATAAACGTGTACGGGATAAGAGGGGGAAACAGTTTACGTACAAAGATATTAAACCGGTTTATACCATTGTGTTATATGAGCACAGCCCAAGAGAATTTCATCTTTTTCCAGAGGATTATATTCATTATATATCGCCGGAAGCTGACACGGGGCTTAAGCTAAATATGTTACAACGATACGTGATGGTGCCACTTGACATCTTTCGGAAAAAAAGGCACAATGAAGCCATAACCAATAAAGTAGATGCATGGCTTACATTTCTCAGTATGGATGAACCGGAAGAAATTGTGCGGTTAATAACTGCTTATCCGGAGTTTAAACCAATGTATGAGGATATCTATGAGCTGTGCCGAAACAGAGAGAGGGTGATTGGTATGTTTTCAAAAGAATTACAAATGTTGGATGAAAACACAGTACAATATATGATAGATGAAATGCAGGATAAGATAGACGAACAGCAGGGAAAGATAGACGAACAGCAGGGAAAGATAGACGAACAGCAAGGGAAAATAGATAAGCAGCAGGATAAGATAGATGAAATGCAGGATAGATTAGAAAAGCAAAATCGGGAATTGCAGGCTGCTCTTGAAACAATCGAAAAAATGAAGACACAGAAATAAAAGAATAAATTGTAAAAAATAGTAGAATACTTTATATCATGGGACTGGAGGGAAAAATGACAATACAATCTAAGATATTTGCAGGATATGTGCTGGTAATGACCATAATCGGCTTTTTATCCATGTACATAGATAAGAGAAAAGCCATAAAACATCAGTGGAGAATTCCTGAAAAAACATTGTTTATCATTGCTCTCTTAGGTGGAAGCATTGGCTCTAATCTTGGAATGACGATTTGCAGGCATAAAACAAAACACTGGTATTTTGTGATAGGAATGCCGGTGATTCTGATTCTTCAGATAATAATTGTGATTGGTGTAGGATTTAAACTGCTTTAATCTTGAAAGGAAGAACAATCAAATGGAAACAGAAATAGGAGGAATTCCTCTTACCATTGAAAAAAAGAAGATAAAAAATATATATTTAAAAGTGCTTTCACCCAATGGAAAAGTAGTGATTTCTGCTCCTAAAAGAATGAGCCTGAAAGCCATTGAAGAATTTGTAATATCAAAGCAAGACTGGATTTTGGATAAAAGAAAGAGATATGAAAACCAGCCAATACAGGAAGCTTTACAATATGAAACCGGTGAAAAAATCATGTTTTTTGGAAGGGAATATTCATTGGAAGTGCAGGAGTATGGCGGGTGTAAGAAAATTGCATTGGCAGAAGATAAGATACAGATGTATATAAAAGAAGGTTGTACCAGAGAGCAGCGGAAACAATACCTAAACGAGTGGTATCGAAAACAGTTAAAATTAAGAATTCCGGAACTGATAGAAAAATGGGAACCTGTCATGAAGGTTCAGGTGAAGGAATGGAATGTGAAAAATATGAAAACCAGATGGGGAACCTGTAACATTGCAGCACATCGCATCTGGTTAAATCTACAGTTGGCAAAAAGTAAACCAGAATGTCTGGAATATGTGGTGGTTCATGAAATGACACATCTTTTGGAACGGAATCATAATGAAAGATTTTATGGTTATATGGATTTGTTTTTGCCGGAATGGAGAAAACTCAGAAAAGAACTAAACGAAAAGAACTAAAGGAGCAAAAAACGTGAAATTAGAAGCACAGAAGAAACGAAGCATATTAGGTATCATAATTGATACTGTAATTATTATTTTTGGTATTTGGGGCAGCTATGTTGAAATATATGAAAATGGAATGGTAATGCTGTCATACTATACGGTTGAGAGTAATCTCTTTATCTCCTTGGCGTGTATGCTTGATTTGGTGTATCAGATAAGTGTGTTAAAACAAAAAGAACGTTCACCATGGATAAAAGATATGAAGTATCTTGCCACTTGTTGTATGACAATTACGTTTATGGTGGTGCTTTTTATATTAGCACCGGCAGGAGGAATTCCAGAATATATTAGAATGTTTTTTGAAGGACCTTTAAAGTATCAGCATACTTTATGCCCTATTCTTGCAGTATTTTCCTTTTTTGTGGTAGATGCCTATCAAAATGATTTAAAGAAAAATAAGATACTGCTATCTTTGACACCTACTGTGTTATATGCAGTTATTTCAACAAGTTTAAATATAGCAAAAATCATGTATGGACCATACGCGTTTTTACATGTATATGAACAATCCATAGGAATGTCTGTTTTTTATGTAGTTCTGATTTTGGGAATAGCATATGCAATAGGTTTTTTCCTGTGGAAAATAAGCAGTCTGATTAGAAAGCAGAATGGAGTGTAAAATGAAATCCACAGAATTAAAGAGTATTTTAGATAGAATTGACCATAAAGGCTATCCGGCATATAAGGACACGAAGGGAAAATATGAGTTTTCGGGTTATGTACTTTCTATTGACCATGTGCAGGGGGATCCGTTTGCTTCTCCATCTAAAGTCAGTATACATATTTCAGGGCAACAGGCAGGTTTTCCAAAACACTTATGGCAGGAAAAAGAAAAACGAATTGCATTGCAGGATTATCTTCTTCGAAAATTTGGCAAAGGTGTGGAAAAAGTATCTTTCAAAGCAAAAGGTTCTGGAAAAAGTGGATTGATGACAGTAAGTCGTCCGGGGCAGGAAATATTGGAGCGTAGTGGTTGTACCATAGAAGAAGTTACCGGCAATCTGATACTTCGTATGGAAATTGGTTTTCCTGCTAATGGACGGACGGTAAATTCCAGAGAATTGGAAAAAATATTATTTCAATTTCTGCCGGAATGTGTGAAGACAACCTTGTACTATCAGGTGCTTCCAAAAGAAGAACTGGAAGCTGTGGCAAACTTGGCAGAAGAGCAGAAGTATATCAGAGAGCAGTTAAACAAAATGGGATTGGTGGCGTTCGTGGGAAATGGAGCAATATTGCCTAGAGAATCTGGTGTTTCCGGGCGTCCTATGAAAGATGCAGTAAGGTTTGTATCACCGGAAAGCATGGAAGTTACCATGAATCTTCCCCATTATGGTGCCTTAAAAGGAATGGGAATCAAAAAGGGAATTAATTTAATTGTAGGTGGAGGATATCATGGAAAATCCACACTGTTAAAGGCGTTGGAAGCCGGAGTGTATAATCATATTGCAGGGGATGGCAGAGAATATGTGATTACAGATGACACTGCTATGAAGATTCGTGCAGAAGATGGCAGAAGTATTAAAAATGTTGATATTTCCATGTTTATCCGTGACCTTCCAAACGGAAAGGATACCGTGGCATTTGAAACGGAGGATGCCAGTGGAAGTACTTCACAGGCGGCTAATATGGTAGAAAGTATGGAGGCAGGAACGAAAGTATTTTTGATTGATGAAGATACCAGTGCCACCAATTTTATGATTCGTGATGAGTTAATGCAGCGGGTGGTACAAAAGGAAGCAGAGCCAATCGTACCATTTATCGACAGGGTAGAAGCTTTGTATCAGACATTTGGAATTTCTACTATATTAGTAGCAGGCAGTTCCGGTTCATACTTTCATAAAGCAGACTGCGTGATACAAATGAACCGATATGAGCCAATGGACATTACAGAATTTGCCAAGGAACAGGCAAGAGTTTTTCCTTTGTCCACAAAAGGAACAGCATCAATACCGGAGCTTAAATTCAAACGTATGGTAAAACCGGACGGGAAGTTAAAAGGGGAGCAGCGTATTAAACTAAAGACTATGGGACGGGATTCCATTTGTCTGAATCATGAGGTGGTCGATGTAAGGTATGTGGAACAGCTTATGGATTCAGAACAGTTGGTAATGTTGGGACATTTGTTAAAATATGCACAAACTCAGGTTTTCGATGGAAAAAGAACCTTGCAGGAAGTGGTTGAGTTATTGGTACAGATGATAGAAAGACAAGAACTGGGAAAAATCTGTGGAGGCAGTTGTCTGCCGTGTAATCTGGCAATGCCAAGAAGACAGGAAATTTTTGCGTGCATTAATAGATATCGGAAGCTTAAGTTTTAACAAGATAAGGGAGGAACAAGAGGAATGGGTTCGTTTCAGGTAGAATTAAAAAAGTGGGTAGATGACAGTTATGAAATTGAAATTGGTTTTGGCTTGCAGCAGCAGTTTATTAAGGATATAAAAAATGGACTGGTAGGAGAAATTAAAAAGTTTGCAGTTATCACAGACAGTGTTGTAAAAGATTTATATGCAGAAAAAATATATCAGTCATTACTAGAACAGGGCTATACGGCAGATTTGTTTGTATTTGAAGCAGGAGAAAAATCAAAAACACGAAAAACCAAAGAGAACATAGAAGATGCCATAGAAGATGCCATGTTGGAAAAGGGATATCGCAGGGATTGCTGTATTATAGCAGTAGGCGGCGGTGTAGTTACTGACTTGGCTGGATTTGTTGCAGGAACTTTCGGAAGAGGTGTACCATTTATTAATTATGCAACGACCCTGCTTGCGGCAGCGGACGCTTCGGTGGGGGGAAAGACTGCAGTAGATACGCCGCTGGCTACTAACCTGATTGGAATTTTTAACCAGCCGGAAAAGGTGTATTTAGATATTGCAACATGGAAAACATTACCGAAACGACAAATATCCAGTGGACTGGCAGAAACCATAAAACACGCCTGCATTGCCAACAAGGATTTTTTTGAATTTTTGGAAGAAAATATAGATAAGATTTTAGCTATTGATAAAGAGGCTTGTGAACATATTGCAGAGGAAAACTGCAGAATTAAGTATAAAGTAGTAATGCAGGATGAGAAAGAAAGTGGATTAAGAGAAATCTTAAATCTCGGTCATACAGTAGGGCGTGCCATTGAAACGGTTAGCGATTATCAATTACTCCATGGGGAAGCCTTGTCCATCGGAATGGTTGCAGAAGTATCTTTGGCAAAGAAACTTGGTTACGTAACAGAAGAAGAAAAGAACAGGGTAATTGCTTTGTTGGAACAGGCAAAGCTGCCAGTAGTTATTCCTGAGTACATAGACAGAGAAAAATTAGTGAAAAAACTGTATACAGATAAAAAAGTGAAAAACGGTCAGCTTAGATTTGTAGTGCAACAGGGAATTGGGGAAATTGTGGAGTATCAAGAGAATAACTTTGCGATTCCAATCGAGGAAAGTGTGGCACGGGAGATTATTATGGAAATGAAATAATAACTACAGACAGTGAAGCGAGTGAAATGTTATGCATGAAAAAATAGCAAAATCCATTTTGTCAGCCCGAAATGGTATGAATATTTACAGGGGATGTACCCATGGGTGTATTTATTGTGATGCCAGAAGTACCTGTTATCAAATGGAACATGAGTTTGAAGATATTGAAGTGAAAATAAATGCACCGGAGTTATTAGAGAAAATATTGAAAGGCAAACGGAAGAAATGTATGATTGGAACCGGTGCCATGAGTGATCCGTATTTACATGCAGAGGAAAAATTAGGGCTTACAAGAAAATGTCTGGAGTTAATTGATTATTATGGATATGGCTTGTCGATACTAACTAAATCTGACAGAATTTTGCGAGACTTAGATTTGCTAAAAAGTATTCATAGGAAGTCAAAATGTGTTGTGCAAATGACCATGACAACATATCATGAAGAGTTGTGTAAGGTGATAGAACCTCATGTGTGCACTACAAAGCGAAGGGCAGAAGTGTTGAATATTATGAGAGAGGAAGGGATTCCTACCATATGTTGGATGACGCCGATTCTACCATATATTAATGATACCGAAGAAAATATAAGGGGAATATTGGATTACTGCATAGAAGCTAGAGTTTATGGGATTCTTTTCTTTGATATTGGGGTAACATTAAGAGATGGTGACAGACAATATTTCTACCGGAAATTGGATGAGTTTTTTCCGGGGTTGAAAGAAACCTACATAAGGCAGTTTGGGAGTGCGTACGAAGTACCTTCTCCGAACAGGAACTATTTGAAAGAGCTTGTAAGACAGGAATGCAAAAAGCAGGGAATTGTATGTGATACAAACCGGTTGTTTGAATATATGCATTTGTATGAGGATAAGCAGGCAGGAGAACAGTTGAGTTTGTTTGACTTTTGCTAGAATTATTGTTTTCGATTTTTTTACCAATGAACTGTTTTTAAATTAATATGGTAAGAGAATGGAACCACAAAAGAAGACTTGAGCTTTTGGGTTTCTGAGGGTATAATAATCTTAATAGTAAGTAAAAACGTTAAATAAGGTTACAAAAGAAGGAGGAGAAATATATGAAACGATATGTTATTTTTGCGTAGCAGTGGCTATAGCAGAATATAATTTGTCGTAGCCATTGCGAATCCTAACAGAAATATTTTGTTTTAGGAGGGCAATATGGGCTATAGAAAAGCAGAACAAGTATTACCGCTGGAACTGATTCGGCTAATTCAAAATTATGTAGATGGTGAATGTTTATATATTCCAAGAAAATCCGAAGAAAGACGGAGCTGGGGAGAGCAGACCATGATACGTAAAGAACTGGAAGAAAGAAACACGAAGATTGCAAATGATCATAAAAATGGTATGTGTGTAAAAGAATTGGCGGTAAAGTATTATTTGTCAGAAAAAAGTATCCATAGAATTTTGCGGAAAAATTAGGATAAGTCAGAATTAGATAGAAATAGAGCCGGATTAAAGAAAATCCGGCTCTGTTTCTATCTAAAACCTATAGGTTATTGACGTCCATGCAACAGTTTATATGCTCCCGCTTTTTCCAGCCCAATTCCAAGTACATAGAAAAGAATAATTCCTGCTATATCTTCGCCAACCAGTCCCGGAATCTGCGCAGCTCCGGCAACAATACTACCTTCTAAAATACTTCCGCCGATAAAATAGCCTAACACCATAACAACTGTTCCTGTTAAAAGGGCAATGGCAGTTTTGAAACTAAGTATTTTGGCTTTTCCGTCTTTGCCGCAGGCAATCCATGAAACCACACCACCCATAAGGGATTTTGTAATTAATGTTGGAATAATCCACGCATACCAGCCGCCAAACATATCTGCCAGTGCAGAACCGATGCCGGCACAAATAATACCGCCCGGATTCCCTAAAAATACAGAAGCCAGAAAGATAAATCCGTTTCCTAAATGAGCATATCCTAAAGGAATTGGTACTTTAAAGAATAAAGTGGATATACACACTAATGCCATAAAAAGTGCAATAGAGCAAATCTGGGTTGTAGTGAATTTACTTGCATTGTTTTTCATAATAAAATCTCCTTAGTACTAAAATCTTAGAGATAGTGTACTGAGAAAATGGCAAGATGTAAAATGCCAGATTTAATCGAAATGACCATGCCAGATTTGGGTGTTTATTTCATGTTCTATTTGGCAAAAATGCATTTAGAGTGGGAGAAATTCCGGTTGTCTGTTTTTAAACACGGTATAATAGGAAAAACCAGCGTTTTTCAGTATCTCAGAAGCTCGGGCAAACTCGTAGCCAAGAAATTCTGTTACATGGGCATCGGAGCCGGTAGTAATTATTTCACCGCCCAGTTCCCGGTATCTTTTTAAAATATCTTCGTGGGGATTTGGATGCCCTAGACCATATTTAAAGCCACCGGTATTTATTTCAATCCCTTTTCCAATAGAAATAATTTTCTTCAAAATTTCATCCAGAATGTCCGTATATTCAGAAAAAGAATAATTATCCTTCCGGTTAGGACAATATCTTACAATATAATCAATATGCCCATACACATCAAAACCTGTAAAAGCATTCATGTTTTCTAAAATGGATTCAAAATATTCCAAATAACAGGAATTTTCATCATTAGATTGGAAAAATTTAGGATAATAAGGATCAATTCCGTGAATTAAATGAGAGGAACCAATCACAAAATCAAAAGGAAAAGAAGCAAGATACTTGGTGTGGGTTTCTGCAAGATGAGGCTGTAATCCCAATTCTACGCCAAAGCGTAAGTCAATCTTGTCTTTGTATTCCTCCCGATAACATAGGTAGGATTTTAAGTAACTTTCCGTATCCAGCTCAAAATTTTCCGGACACTGAGGATCGTAGTCCAAATCCATATGTTCTGTAAAACACATAGTTTTTAAGCCAAGGGCAATACCTTGTTCAATCATATTTTTCATCGGTGTCTGGCTGTCGCCGGAAAACGATGTATGTAAATGAAAATCTGAATGTATCATGGTAAAACCTCCTATATGTAGAATACTTTTCCCACAAAGTATACCATACAGATTCCAAAAAGGAACTTGTACAAAATCACGAAATATACGAGTAAAATCCCACAGAAAGTGTAAAAACTATGAAAGTGTCATGTTTTCAAAAAATAATTCGAAATATGACTTGAATTTTTGGAACAAATTAGGTAAAATGTAATAGGTTGATGAAATTTTAACAATCTTATCAACAAATTCTAGCGTAATCCACTGTCAAAGTGACAGGGAAAGCAATAGAAGATACATAAGATGTGTTTTCTGTTGTGAAAATAAAATTTATAAGCTTTTAGGAGGAAATGAAAGATGGCAGTAAAAGTAGCGATCAATGGTTTTGGACGTATTGGACGTCTTGCATTCAGACAGATGTTCGGAGCAGAAGGATATGAAGTAGTAGCAATCAACGACTTAACAAGTCCTAAGATGTTAGCTCACTTATTAAAGTATGACTCATCACAGGGTAAATATGAAAAGGCTGATACAGTAACAGCAGGAGAAGATTCTATCACAGTTGATGGAAAAGAAATCAAAATCTACGCTGAAGCTGATGCTAGCAAATGTCCTTGGGGAGAATTAAACGTAGACGTTGTTCTTGAATGTACAGGTTTCTACTGCTCTAAGGATAAAGCTTCTGCACATATCACAGCAGGTGCTCGTAAAGTTGTTATCTCTGCACCAGCAGGAAACGACCTTCCTACAATCGTTTACAATGTAAACCATGATACATTAAAAGCAGAAGATACAGTTATCTCAGCTGCTTCTTGTACAACAAACTGTTTAGCACCTATGGCTGATGCATTAAACAAATATGCAGCAATCCAGTCAGGTATTATGTGTACAATCCATGCTTACACAGGAGATCAGATGACTCTTGACGGACCACAGAGAAAAGGTGATTTAAGAAGATCTCGTGCAGCAGCAGTAAATATCGTTCCAAACTCAACAGGTGCTGCAAAAGCTATCGGTTTAGTTATTCCAGAATTAAACGGAAAATTAATCGGTTCTGCACAGCGTGTACCAACTCCAACAGGTTCTACAACTATTCTTACAGCAGTTGTTAAGGGAACAGACGTAACTGTTGAAGGAATCAATGCAGCTATGAAAGCAGCAGCTAACGAATCTTTCGGATACAATGAAGACGAAATCGTATCTAGCGATATCGTAGGAATGAAATTTGGTTCATTATTTGATGCAACTCAGACAATGGTATCTAAAGTATCTGACGATTTATATGAAGTTCAGGTTGTTTCATGGTATGACAATGAAAACAGCTACACAAGCCAGATGGTTCGTACAATTAAGTACTTCTCTGAATTAGCTTAATTTACGGGGTAAGTAATTACCACGATTTAATAGGACATGTAAGGTCCGGTCTATGTGGACCGGACCTTTTGTTTTACTCAAGATTTATGTCAGGATAAAAATAATAATTAGGAGGTTTAATCAATGGGATTAAATAAAAAATCAGTTGATGATATCAACGTAGCAGGAAAAAAAGTATTAGTAAGATGTGACTTCAACGTACCTTTAAAAGATGGAAAAATCACAGACGAAAACCGTCTTGTAGCAGCACTTCCAACAATTAAGAAATTAATCGCTGATGGCGGAAAAATCATTCTTTGCTCTCACTTAGGAAAAGTAAAAACAGAAGAAGACAAGCAGACAAAGACACTTGCTCCGGTAGCAGCTCGTTTATCTGAATTACTTGGACAGGAAGTAAAATTTGCAGCAGACTTAGAAGTAGTTGGCGAAAATGCAAAAGCTGCTGTAGAAGCAATGAAAGATGGAGAAGTAATCCTTCTTGAAAATACACGTTTCCGTGCAGAAGAAACAAAGAACGGAGAAGCATTCAGCAAAGATTTAGCTTCTATCTGTGATGTATTCGTAAACGATGCATTCGGTACAGCTCACAGAGCACACTGCTCAAATGTTGGTGTTGCAAGCTTAGTTGACACAGCCGTAGTTGGATACTTAATGCAGAAAGAAATCGATTTCTTAGGAAATGCAGTAGAAACACCAGTTCGTCCATTCGTTTCTATCCTTGGTGGAGCTAAAGTTGCAGACAAATTAAATGTTATTTCTAACTTATTAGAAAAATGTGATACATTAATCATCGGTGGTGGTATGGCATTCACATTCTTAAAAGCTCAGGGTAAAGAAATCGGTACTTCTTTAGTAGATGATACAAAATTAGATTACTGTAAAGAAATGATTGAAAAAGCAGAAAAACTTGGAAAGAAATTACTTCTTCCGGTAGATGCTGTTGTAGCAGATGCATTCCCTAATCCAATTGATGCTGAAATTGCAGTAGATGCAGTAGATGCAGATGCAATCCCAGCAGATAAAATGGGCTTAGATATCGGACCAAAGACAGCAGCTTTATATGCAGAAGCAGTTAAAACAGCAAAAACAGTTGTATGGAACGGACCAATGGGTGTATTCGAAAACCCAATTTTAAAAGAAGGAACAGTTGCAGTAGCAAAAGCTTTAGCAGAAACAGACGCTACAACAATTATCGGTGGTGGAGATTCTGCAGCAGCAGTTAACCAGTTAGGATTTGGTGACAAAATGTCACACATCTCTACAGGTGGCGGAGCATCTCTTGAATTCTTAGAAGGAAAAGAATTACCAGGTGTAGCTGCAGCAAACGATAAATAAGATTATAATTCCTTGAAAATCCCGGCGGCTAAACATTCCGATAAGCCCCCTGAAAACGAAAATTGTTTCAGCAGAGGCTTCAACAATTTTGGGGTCTTATCTCCATAGCCTTAAAGGGCTTTTCAAACAATTATAATCTATAAAAAAGAAAAGGAAACAGTGTAAGGAGAATTTTAAAATGGCAAGAAAGAAAATTATTGCAGGTAACTGGAAAATGAACAAAACTCCAAGTGAGGCAGTTGCTTTAATTAACGAATTAAAACCATTAGTTGCAAACGAAGAAGTAGATGTAGTATTCTGCGTACCTGCAATTGATATTATCCCGGCTATGGAAGCTGCTAAGGGAAGCAACATCAACATCGGTGCTGAAAATATGTACTTTGAAGAAAGTGGTGCTTTCACAGGTGAAATTTCACCGGCTATGCTTGTAGATGCAGGCGTAAAATATGTAGTACTTGGACATTCTGAAAGAAGAGATTACTTTGCAGAAACAGATGAAACAGTAAACAAGAAAGTATTAAAAGCTTTCGAACATGGTATTACACCAATCATCTGCTGTGGGGAATCTTTAACACAGAGAAAACAGGGTGTTTACATTGACTGGATTCGTATGCAGATTAAGATTGCATTCCAGAATGTAACAGCAGATCAGGCGAAAACAGCAGTTATCGCTTACGAACCAATCTGGGCAATCGGAACAGGTGAAACAGCTACATCCGATCAGGCACAGGAAGTATGTGCAGCAATTCGTCAGTGCATTAAAGAAGTTTATGATGAAGCTACAGCAGAAGCAATCCGTATCCAGTACGGCGGTTCTGTAAATGGCGGAAATGCAGCAGAATTATTTGCAAAACCAGACATCGATGGTGGTTTAGTAGGTGGAGCTTCCTTAAAGCCGGAATTTGGAAACATTGTTAATTACAACAAATAAGTGTTGGACAAATTTAATAAATAAAGACACCAGAAAGGTGAGAAAAAGACCATTCAGTTGCGGCTGGATGGTCTTTTTGACGTGAGTTGCTTATTCCAAAAATGTTACAAATTTGTTAGAAGAATTGAGAAAGAAACAAGCCTATGATAGTATAAACAAAGAAAAAAACAGTTTACGAAAGGAGCAATCTATGAAAACGAAATTCATAAAAACATTTTCCTCCGTTGTATTGGCGACTGCCATGTCAGTTACTGGAGTTTTAGGAGGAATCCCACTGGATGCAGCGCAAAACCTTGGGCTGATTTTAGAGGCAGATGCTGCCGGTAACGCAGATTCAGCTCTTGCATCTGCAACAGAAAAAGATGTAGACGCAGATGGCGTAAACGAAATGGTGTGGAATTGTATTTATTTCGGTGAGTATCCACAAAGCGAAATAACAAATAGCAAGAAAATAGCATTGTTAAAAAATGTAGCTGAAAGCAATTGGGTACCTTTAAACAATCCGGCGAAAGGCGAAGATGGAACTATGGCATATTATGTAGCTGCCAGTGGAACAAAATATCTTCGTATGAAAATGGCAGATGCTACTTATGCAACCAGTGGTGATGCCAACTTTTATGATTGGGCAGAAGATGCAGAAACTTATCATTATTTCCAGTATGAACCAATCAAATGGCGTGTACTTTCTGTAAATGAAGATGGTACAGATGCCCTTCTTTTGGCGGACAAGAGTTTAGATGATCAGCAGTTTCATCCAACAAAGAAGATTACTTATGTAAATGGACAGCCAAAAGATTCAAACAGATGGAAATACAGCACAATCAGAAGCTTTTTAAATGGTTATGGCAGTGATAATAATACATATGATTATGATTACTCAGAAGGATATAGCTTTAAAGCAATGGCATTTTCTGATAAAGAACAGAATGCAATTTTAACTACAACAGTAGATAATACAGAAAGTTATC
This sequence comes from Lachnospiraceae bacterium, assembly GCA_017408735.1. Taxonomy (GTDB): domain Bacteria; phylum Bacillota; class Clostridia; order Lachnospirales; family Lachnospiraceae; genus RUG11237. Next base: position 12,358 of record JAFQUB010000050.1, on the reverse strand, counting down.
ATCATTATTATGATGGAACGGATACTAAGGATGATATTTTCCTGTTGTCATATAAGCAGGCAGTGGGTTCAGGAACTTATGCAAGCTATGGATTTACAGCAGATAATTACAGATATACACAGAACACAGCTTTTTGCCGTGCAATGGGAGCTTTTACAAGTTATGGGTATAACTACAGCTGGCTTCGTTCTTCCGGTGATGGAACTTACCGTGTTAATGTAGTATGTTATAGTGGTGATGTACACAAGGGTGGAAATAATGTAGATTATACGGATTATTCCGTGCGTCCGGCATTACATATGGATTTAACAGATACTTCGCTTTGGGATTATGCAGGGCAGGTAGATTCTGAAGGACGTGTTTCTAATTTCAAAGCAACATTTGATTTAAATGGTGTTAGAACAGCGAAGTATTGCGATGTACAGAATCAGCTCAGTCTACCTTACGGATATGAAGAAACAGGTTATGAATATACATACAAAGTAAATAATGTAGATGTTACCGAAGCAATTCAGGCAGGCAATTATGAAATTAATGGAAATATTACGGTATATGTAACAAAGACTGCTGTACATAAAGCTACATTTGTGCTGGAGGGCCAAGAAGTAGAAGTATATGCAGATGAAACAGGTGCGTTAAATATTCCGGATAACTATGAAACAGAAGGATATAATTACACATATTACTGCGATGGTGAAGAAGTTACTTCTTGGCCAATGACTATTACAAAAGACGTAGTGATTGATGTGGAAAAAGAATCACAGAATATTATTACAGTATATTATAAAAATACAAGCTGGTCACAGGCATATATTCATTACAAAAAAGGAAATGGAAGCTGGACTACTGTTCCGGGAGCAAAGATGGAAGCATGTACAGAACAGAATGGATACAACTGGAAATACGTAATCGAGCTTGGTGCAGACACAAAAGCGACAGTATGCTTTAACAATGGAAATGGTTCTTGGGATTCAAAGAATTCTTCAAACTATAGTTTAAGCAAACCGGGAATCTATGGTATTAAAAATACTTCTATTTATACATTGACAGCAGTAGAACCAACAGCCACACCAACACCAGAAGCTACAGCAACAGTAGCACCAACAGCCACACCAACACCAGAAGCTACAGCAACAGTAGCACCAACAGCTACTCCTGTTCCAACAGAAGTACCGGCAACCAACACAATTACAATTTATTACAACAATACAAACTGGTCACAGGCATATATTCACTATAAGGCAGGAAATGATAGCTGGACAGCAGTTCCAGGAGTGAAAATGGAAGCTGTCAGTGATGGTAACGGATATGCATGGAAATATGTAATTGATTTAGGCGAAGATACAACAGCAGCAGTATGCTTTAATAATGGAAATGGCTCATGGGATTCTAAAAATGCATCAAACTATAATCTGACGCAACCGGGTGTTTATGGAATTCAGAATCAGACCATTTCTTCACTTGAGAAATAAAAGAAAATATTGTATAATAACACAAAAAAGGGGTTCTGAGCAGAACCCCTTTTTCGGAATAAAAATCAAATAATACGGGAGGTTTTTATGTATCGTACAGCAGAAACATTTTTGCATGTAGTATATGAAGCGCTTTATGCACCATATGGTACAGGTTATAATTATGAAGGTGTCAATTGGGAAGTTTTATACAAAATGGCAGAAGGTTCTAAGTTGGCGGTGTTAACCTATGAAACAGCAAAACGTTTATCAGAAGATTACATAATTTCAGAAGAAATACTGGAAAAATGGCATCAGGAATATCTTTTTGGGACAGAGAAAGCATTAGAGTGCAAAAATGCTTTTGCAGAGTTTGCTGAGAAAGCTGGCGAAGAAGGAATTAAATATACTGTTTTTAAAGGTTTTGTGTTGGCAGATTTGTTTCCAAATCCATTGTATCGCACCTCAAACGACACAGATATTCTGATAAAAAAAGAAGATACTGCAAAAATAGCAAAATTTTTAAAAAAATTAGATTATCAAAAGGATACCCATGACTCCACCGGTCAGGTTCCGGTGTATTACCGTGAAAATCCGGCACACCGTTTGGAGTTGCATTATAGTCTTTGGGAAGAATTTAAAGGTCCAAAGATTGATATGTTAGAAGATTTTGGAATTACAGATGAGTCAAGCTTCCTTCAGATGAAGGCTTGGGATGTGAAATTGACCACATTGGGTTATGAGGAACATCTTATTTATCAGATGTTTCATATCATAAAACATATCATTGTGGAAGGTATGAGCTTCAGCGGTCTGGTAGACATTACCTTATACATCAATAAGTATGGAAAATATATAGATTACAGCTCATTTTGGAAGAAAATGGATGCATTGGGATATGCAACCTTCTGTGAGTCCTTCTTTCAGTGCTGTATTCACTATCTAAAAATGGATAGCTCTATTATGAAGCGTCGTTCTCTTCCAAGTGTGGATATGAAGGGATATCTTTTGGTAGAAATGATTAATAAAATTATGGCGCCATTTCAGGTGGAAGATGAAATAAAAATGCAAATGTTAACCAGGCCGTATGTGGATGGTATGGATGCCTATGATAATCCGGAGAAGCATTTATCAGAACCGGAGTATAAAAGTGTGTTAAAACGTGCAAAAGAAAAAGTGAAAGCCATTCATTTGTGGGGGTTGACCTGTCAGGAAACTTCCGCAGGAGAAATAGAAGAAAAAGAAATTATATTTACTAAAGATTTAAAAGCGGCAAAGAAAAATGCACCGTATTTTTATCAGATTTATGGGCTGACTGTTGCTTCGGAAATTGAAATGTCAGAACTAATTCCGGGAGAATCTACAGGAATTGCGAAAGAAGATGCGGATGTATATGTTCATTATTGTGAAGAGCATGGGATGTTACAGAATCCACAGCTTCAAATGATACAATCCAATCGTGTGTGGTTTGAAAGCGCTCACGGCAGATTTCTAGTGCAAAATGGCAATGAAATTGTTGCCGATAAAAAAGAACTCCACTTTTCGGATGAAAAAATCAAACCATACATTATAAGTCACGGACTTGCATTTATACTGTATATGAAAAATATAGTGACTCTCCATGGCTCTACCGTGGGGAATGAGGAGGGAGCCGTAACCATTATTGGCAATAGTGGAGCTGGAAAATCTACCATTTCCACGGGTCTGCGTAAACGTGGTTATAAACTGATTGCAGATGATGTATCTGCTATCAAATTAGAAAATGGAGTACCATATGTACAGATTGCTGTTCCACAGCAGAAGTTTTGCAGGGATACAGCACTAAAAGAAGGATATAAGTTAGAAGAAATCGAGTGTATCAATGAAATAAGGGACAAGTACAGAGTAAAACTTTCCGATGATGAAATGTGTTCTGGACCGGGAAAATTAAAGGGAATTTTTGAAATTATACCAGACACCAAAGACAACAGTTTCCGGGTGGAAAAGGCGGATGGCCTGGATTTGCTGAAATTAATGTCGGCAAATATGTTTTCCCAGTATTTGTTTTCCAATAGCTCAGGGTTATCTGCCGATATGTTTCAGACTACCTTGCAGATTGCACAACAGATACCGGTTTACAGAATTTACCGGCCAACCGACCGGGATACGGTAGAGCAGATTTTGGATGAAATTATTGCACTTGTAAAATAAATGCAACAAAATTGTTAGAATTATTGCCAGTCCTCAGAAAACATGCTATATTTGTACTAGTGAAATGATAATCATGCTTTTAAGGAGGAAATTAAAATGAAAGAATGGAAAAAACCAGAAGTACTTGATTTAAGAATTGCATTAACAGCAGGTGCTGCAAAGAACAAACGTCCAAACCACAGCTCACATGTTTTGCCAACACCAATTCCACAGATTACACCAATTGATGACGAAAGCGATATCATGTTATAAGATATAACGGTTAAAAAGGCTATGCTATGTATTTAAGCATAGTCTTTTTTGTTTTGTAGGAAAATTCTTGAGACGGATATTAGGAAAATACTTGAAAATAAAGAGGAATCTTTGTATAATAATCACTGTTAAGTGGTACAAAATTAAGTAAAATATAGAAGAGTAGAGATAAGGAGAAAAAAATGAGTAAAAAACCTACAGTTTTAATGATTCTTGATGGATATGGTTTAAATGAGAAAGAACAGGCAAATGCAGTTGCGTTGGGAAAAACACCTGTTATGGAATCTTTGATGAAAGAATATCCTTTCGTAAAAGGTTATGCAAGTGGTATGGCAGTTGGTCTTCCGGACGGACAAATGGGGAACTCTGAAGTTGGTCACTTAAATATGGGTGCAGGACGTATTATATATCAGGAACTGACAAGAATTACAAAAGAAATTCAGGATGGAGATTTCTTTAAGAACGAAGCGTTATTAAAAGCAGTTGCAAATGTAAAAGAAAATGATTCAGCATTACATTTATTTGGTTTGTTATCTGACGGTGGTGTACACAGCCATAATTCCCATTTATATGGCTTATTAGAACTAGCAAAACGTGAAGGAATAAAGAAAGTATATGTGCATTGCTTCTTAGACGGACGTGATACACCTCCTGCTTCTGGAAAAGATTTTGTGGCAGAATTAGCTGACAAAATGAAAGAATTAGGTGTAGGTGAAATCGCATCTGTCATGGGACGTTACTATGCAATGGACAGAGATAATCGTTGGGACAGAGTAGAACTTGCTTACAATGCGATGGTAAAAGGAACTGGTGAAACAGCTACAGACGCAGTGGAAGCAGTTGCAGCATCTTACGCAGCAGACAAAACAGACGAATTTGTTATGCCAACTGTCATTGTAAAGGATGGTGCTCCGGTAGCAAAAGTTGCTGACAAAGATTCTGTAATCTTCTTCAACTTCAGACCAGACCGTGCAAGAGAAATTACAAGAGCTTTCTGTGCAGATGATTTTGATGGATTTACAAGAGAAAAAAGATTAGATACTACTTTCGTATGCTTTACAGAATATGATGTTACTATTCCAAACAAGGACATTGCATTCCATAAAGTAGCTATCACAAATACATTTGGAGAATTCTTAGCTGCAAACGGGAAAACACAGGCTAGAATTGCAGAGACAGAAAAATATGCTCATGTTACATTCTTCTTCAACGGTGGTGTAGAAGAACCAAACGAAGGCGAAGACAGAATTTTAGTAAAATCTCCAAAAGTTGCAACTTATGATTTAAAACCTGAAATGAGTGCATATGAAGTTTGTGACAAATTAGTTGCAGCAATTAAATCAGATAAATATGATGTAATTATTATTAACTTTGCAAACCCTGACATGGTAGGTCATACAGGTGTGGAAGCAGCAGCCATTAAGGCGGTAGAAGCAGTAGATGAATGTGTAGGAAAAGCAGTAGATGCAATCAAAGAAGTTGGTGGAGCTATGTTTATCTGTGCTGACCACGGAAACGCAGAACAGTTAGTAGATTATGAAACAGGTGATCCTTTCACAGCCCATACAACAAACCCGGTTCCATTTATTTTGGTAAATTACGATGAAAATTACACATTACGCGATGGGGGATGCCTTGCAGATATTGCACCAACATTAATTGAAATGATGGGAATGACACAGCCGGAAGAAATGACAGGAAAATCACTTTTAATTAAAAAATAGTAATAAAAATGTCTTAAGATACACATTTAAGATAAGAGGGCGTTCTAATGAAAAAAAGGGTATTAATAATTGCAAAAATTCTGCATCAAAGCAGGGTTTTAAGAGAAAAATTAGATGTTATGTTGCAGACAGAAATGGCTGTAATTGGGGAAAAAGATATTTTAGAAACCATGAAGGAATTTCAGCCACAGCATGTAGTTTGCTATTTGAATCGGACAGAGGAAGCGGACAGAAAAGCTGTGGTAGAAATACTGAAGCAACAAGGGTTCTTAAATAGTGAGTTGATTCTAGTAGGAACAGACGAAGAATGTAAGGAATTTAAAAAGGAAAGTAAGCTGGAAACTTGTATAGAGATAAAATGTCCGGTAACTTTGAATAATTTTGTATTGTCGCTGGAAGCGATTTTAGATTGCCAGTGTAAAGAGAAATTAGAGTTGGATATTTATAAGAGGGATATTTTGGTGATTGATGATAATCCATTGTCTTTAAAATCTATCAAGTTATGGTTGGAAGACACTTACCGGGTATCCATTGTGAATTCCGGTGATACAGCCCTAAAGTTTTTAGAGAAAAAGCCGGCAGATTTAATTTTGATGGATTACTTAATGCCTGGCATGGACGGAAAAGAAACTTTGGAAAAAATCAGAAATAATCCAAAAACAAAAGATATTCCGGTTTTTTTCTTAACGGGAATGTCAGATAATGAAAAAGCACAGGAAGTTATGGAACTAAATCCACAAGGATATTTCTTAAAAACTGCTCAGAAAGAAGAAGTACTGACCGCCATTGCAAATTTTCTGGATGTAATGTAAATAAAATGGCAAGGAGGCAGAAGTATGGCATATCGCGCACTTTTGGTGGATGATAATAGTGTCAGTGCATCAGTGCTTAGCGGTTTGTTGAAAGCGTATGGTATAGACACAGCAATAGCAGAAAGTGGTGTGGCAGCTTTAGGAAGAGAAGATCTAACATCCTTTCAGCTGATTTTTGCAGATTATCTAATGCCTGAAATGAACGGTTTAGAAACCTTGCAAAAAATAAAAGAAAAAACCCAGATGCAGGGAAAAAATATTTTTATGTTTTTGTGTACCGGTAATGAAGAGGAAGTCAGAAAGATACAGTTGGAAGAAACTGTTCCGATACTGCAAAAGCCTGTAAAGAAACGGCAGTTAGAGGATATTTTGAAGGAATGTATTTCGTTGGAAATGCCAGACGTGGCACAAAGCAGTGATGCACAAGAAACCATAATAATTCCGGGTCTTGACACAGCATATGCGTTGGAACGCTCTGGAGATATCGGAATTTACAAAGAGATTTTAAAGGAGTATTACCGGGCAATTAAGGGTAAAAGCAAAGTGATTAGTGAATATGCTCAGGAATTTGATGTAGAAGCCTTTAAAATCGAAGTACATGGATTAAAAAGTGCTTCCCGACTAATTGGAGCTTTGGATTTTGCACAATTTTGTGAAAGATTGGAAAAAGAATGTTTGGATTATAGCAGAGAAAATCTTTTAGAGAAAGCGGAGCAGTTTATTTGTCGCTATGAATCTTATCTTGAATTGTTAAAACCTTATGGTGAAGTACTACCATTAGGTGGAAACAGGCAGAAAGCGGATATAGAACAGGTAAAACAATGGTTGATAGAAGTGAAAAATGCACTGGAAGATTTTGATTATGACCAGTCAGTGGCAATTCTAAGCACCATGAAACAGTATGTGTTACCGGATGTTTATGAAAATGTGATAGAAAACCTGCAGGAAAAAATTGATAATATAGACTATGATGGAGGAATTGCCATTATTGATGGTGTTCTTTGAGCATATTTTAAATCCTTCTGACATATAGTGTATTAATTGCAGACATAGCCTTTATCAGGCATGTCCTAAGATACACTATGGTCAGGAGGATTTTTTATGAAAACGGTTGATTTATACAAAGATATACAGGCACGAACCAACGGTGAAATATATCTTGGTGTAGTAGGACCGGTAAGAACAGGAAAATCAACATTTATTAAACGATTTATGGATTTGATGGTTTTACCGGAAATAGAAGATGAATATGCAAAAAGCAGAACGCAGGATGAATTACCCCAGTCTGCCCAGGGAAAAACAATTATGACAACAGAGCCAAAATTTATTCCAAAAGAAGCGGCAAAAATTAAGCTGGATGAAGATATTCAGGTTTTGGTGCGCTTGATTGACTGTGTGGGTTACATGGTAGAAGGCGCAGAAGGACATATTGAGGGGAATACAGAGCGGTTAGTTAAGACACCCTGGTCAGAACAGGAAATTTCTTTTACCCAGGCGGCAGAGATAGGAACAAGAAAAGTAATTCATGACCATTCCACCATAGGTATTGTAGTGACCACTGACGGCTCTTTTAGCGGGATTCCAAGGGAAAATTACATAGCACCGGAGGAAAAGACCATCGCCGAATTAAAAAGGCTTGGAAAGCCATTTGTGGTGATTTTGAACTCTATGAAACCATACAGTGATGAAAGTACAAGAATTGCAGAGGAAATTTCCAAGAAAAACAATGTAAGAGTAATCAGTTTGAATTGTCAGCAAATTAGAAAAGAAGATATTCACAAAATATTAGAATGTGTATTAAAAGAGTTTCCGGTAATGGAAATAGAATATTTTGTACCCAGATGGATTGAAACACTTCCAATGAGCCATCCTATTAAAGCGGAGATTATAGATAAAATCAGGGAAAGCTCTCAAAATGTAAGAGCAATTAAGGACGCGGTAGATGAAAAAATATCCTTTGAAAGTCCTTATGTGTGTCGAATGAAATTGGATGAAGTAGATTTAGCTTCCGGAAAAATCAAAGTACAGCTTCAGATTGCTGACAAATATTATTATGAAATGATATCAGAAATGCTGGGCGTTACCGTAGAAAACGAGTATACTTTACTGTCTACCGTAAGAGAACTTGCCCGGAAGAAAGAGGAGTATCAGAAGGTGGAAAATGCCATGCAGTCCGTGAAAATGAGTGGCTACGGTGTGGTAATGCCTACACAGAATGAGATTAAGCTATATGAACCGGAAATTGTAAAGCATGGAAACAAATTCGGTGTAAAAATACGTTCCGAAGCACCTTCTATTCACATGATTCGGGCAGGTATTGAAACAGAAATTGCCCCGATTGTAGGAAGTGAACAGCAGGCAAAAGATTTGATTGAATATATCAAAGACAACAGCTGCGAAGCAGAAGGTATCTGGAAGATTAATATCTTTGGAAAATCCGTAGAGCAACTTGTATCTGATGGAATTAATTCAAAACTTTCCCAGATTGGTGAAGAAAGTCAGAGCAAATTGCAGGATACCATGCAAAAGGTGGTGAATGACAGCAGTGGTGGCATGGTTTGTATTATTATATAGAATGCTGGCGAATGCTTAGAAATTGGCATAAAAGATGCCCGCAGTTATACATGTGGGCATCTTTTATGCGTATTTAATATGAGGAATAAAATTAACGACATTCTCCTATTTCTAATAGTTTACTTAAAGAAAAAATAATTATACCTTATTGCGGTTAACTTTTTCCTCTAGTTTTGGTTCTGCGTATTCTTCCATGATAATTTTTCGGTCGCGAAGACGATAGGTCACCTGTGCCTGCTCATCGTTTACTTGATGTTTTTCGGCATTGATGGATATGGATGTTCCGGGATGAATCGTTCCACGGATGCTGGCAGAAGCGGAGGAGGCAATCTCAATAATACGATTACATTCGTTCAACGCATTGTTCAGTGCCTGCAAATCATCTTCTTTTATCTGAATTGCCTTTTTCAACGTTTTATAAGTGTAATGCTCTGTCTGATGTTGTTCTTCAAAAATAACAAGGTTCTTTTTTAAAGCAGAAATTTCTAATTTTACTTTAGAAATCGACTGAATAGTTTCACCATATTCTTTGATGATTTCAGAATCAACACCCAGGATTAATTTGGTTGGAAGTTCTGCCTTGTTTCCAACTGTAGTTGCATCAATATAGCGCAAAGCTCTGGTTGTACCACCAAGAATCAATCCCCGTTTTCCGGAAAGGAGAACACTGTCATTGGCGGTAACGTCACAGTTTAAAATATGGTTTGAACGTAAAGAACCGTTACATTTAATCGTGGTGGATTCAAAGAATGGTGCAAGCACATCACCGCCGGCTTCAATATAAGAAATGCCGCCGCCCTGAATCCCTTTTGCTAAAACTACATCATCACCGGCATAAATAGAAGCGGATTCCACATATCCATTTACTTTTACATAACCGGTGGCACGTACAACCATATTAGGAATGATATTCCCCATAATTTCCACATTTCCGTCAAAATTAATGTTGCCTACAGAAATATCTAAATCGCTGTTAATAGAAAGACAGTTGATAATGTTGATTTTATTATTCTGGTATTCAATCTGTCCACTACAGGTAGCAAAATATTGTGTCTTATCTTCGGTAATTCGGACTCCCTTACCCCGGAGTACGGGTAAATCCTTGCCACGCTTTGGAATAATTAACTTGCCGGAAACAGTATAACCATATTCACCTGGTGTGGCAGGTGTGTATTCTGCCAGTAGCTGGTCTTCCTTGACAAATTCGTAGGAGGCGTTGTTGAAGTAGTCTACAGAGCCATCGGGCAGTATGGTGGGTTTATGGTCGCTCTTTTCAGTATTAAAATGGAAGGTATAGAAACCATTTTCGCCGTTTACAGCATCTTTTCCACGGGCTACAACGATGGATTCGTTATATAATTCTTTGCGGACAATTCGCTGTAAACTTGCCAGGTTTACACCCTGTTTAATATTATGTTCTCCAAGAAGCGTTACAAGATATTCTACCGTATAAGGTTTGTCTTTTGGAGGTGCCAGACAAAGACTGGCACTCATGCCATCCTGAGAGATGGAAAAAGAAGTTTCCTTAGTATTAGTAGAAGTAGGAACTTTGGACGTTGTGGTATCTTCGGTTTTTCTGGACAGCTTCTGACTTGCTTCTAATTCTGCTTCAATGGATGCCATGATTTCGTTTTCAGATAAGGCAAGCATATCGTTTACTAAATGAGAAGAATCTTTTGCAAATAAAAGTTTCTCTCTGGTATCCTTCATGACATCGGCAGAAATGCTTGAATCTTTGTATACAGAAACTTCCAGTCCCTGTTCCATGCCCAGACGAATCTGTTCCATTTGGGCGGCAGAAAACTTTCTGTCTGCATAGGAAGCGGCGTCTACGCCGGATTCAAATCCCAGTCGGATTTCACGAATCTGTTTCCAGTTAACGCGAATAGTAAGAAATGGTTTGATATTAATATTTTGCTGTAAGCACAGCCCGATCTCTTCAATTTGGTCGGCATTGTATCCGCTATCAACATAGGGAAGGATATCATATCCCCATTCCTTGGACTTACGCAACTGGCGTAAAACTTTAGAATTACATCCCTTTTCCAGGTATGGTTTGTAATCAAAGTTATCTTGCATAGAACGGCGAATTTCACGCATCATAATAGGATCATACTCTGGTTTTGCGTATTCAGTTACATTTAATTTTTTATCCAAGCCTTTGCGGATTTCTAACATCTGTGGTGCAGAAAATTCGGCAGACTCATAAAAGTGAGTGTCCAGACCGGCTAATAATCCCAGACGGATCTGTTCCATTTGTTCTGCTGAATATTCAAGAAATCCGTAGCGGTCAATAGGTAGGTCAGCCATGTAACCTAAATAAATCTGTTCCAGTTGTGGCCAGTCAAACCCTTCCTCCAGCCACATTTTCAGAAAAATTCCCTCTGCAAGACCTTTGCGAAGGATTTCCATGTGTGGTGCACTGAACTTAGGATCGAGATAGTAAGAAACATCTAATTTACTTTCCAATCCTTTTAAAATCTGGATAAGCTGTGGTATATTGAATTTCAGCTTTCGATATAGTGCAATATCGCCCCCTAAAACTTTGCATGCCTTTAACAGCATTTGGTATTTTTGTTTTTCAATTTCCTTTTGCGTTTTATTCGCTGCCATAAAATTCCCCCTTAAATATATCCAATAAGACCAATCATATCTTGCTACTATAATACATCAAAATTGTATATTTTTCAAATGTAATAAAGTGAAAATGTGTAAAAAATACACAAAAGAGTAGAAAAGTTGTGTAATAGCAATGAGGAAAATGGGAAACAATAGAAGCGAAATAAAAAGAAATAAAATTTGAAAAAATGGAGTAGGTAAGTTATGAAAAAATGGAATTATATCTGGCAGAATTTTTTTATGATATCTTTGGGAGGGGCGATTTATTATTGTATAGAACTTGTATATCGTGGACATTCCCATTGGAGTATGTTTTTGTTAGGGGGGTGTTGCTTTGGCATGATTGACGTGATTTCCGAAAAAGCCACCTTTTTAAAATCTGTGTGGAGCAAGATGGCTGTCAGCGCCCTGGGAATTACTGGGCTGGAATGGATTTGCGGGTGTATTGTGAATTTATGGCTGAAGTTAGATGTATGGGATTACAGTGATATGCCATTGCAGATTATGGGACAGGTTTGTATTGTATTTAGTTTCTTCTGGTTTTTGTTATCGTTTCCGGCAATGCAGTTTTGCAAGTCTGTTCGCATATTGTTCTTTGAATGAAAAGTCTAATCCCCCAGCTATGCTGGGGAGAATAGTGTAAGTGGAAACGGTGAGGATATCAATAAAAAACCTCCTATGTTATAGTGAGAATGGTGTCGCAAGCCAAACTCAAACATAGGAGGTGGTCCAAATG
>JAFQUB010000049.1 GCA_017408735.1 Lachnospiraceae bacterium | reverse complement strand
TTTTTAATTAATTGGCGCGAAGCGCCGCATTTTTCGATGGATTTGTCAAGTGTTTTTTGACAAAAAAGTGGGGGATTTTAATAAAAAAGGAATCTGAAAGCCTTATGTTTACTGGCTTAAAGATTCCGAGAGATTATAATAATGGAAAGGGGGAAAACACGTGGAAATATTGGAAATCTTAGAAGTGTGTTTAAAATATTTAGTTGAAATAGCAATTTTGATATTTGAATATATAGGTGTGACTATTATCATCGTATCCGGTATTCGTGGGTGTTTTAATTATATCAGACGTTCACCGGATACAAAGCTGATTCTTGCCAAGGGGCTTGCCATGGGATTGGAATTTAAAATGGGAAGTGAAATTTTGCGAACCGTTGTGGTGCGGGAATGGGCAGAAATTGGTACGGTGGCAGGAATTATTATACTGCGTGCAGCGCTGACCTTTTTGATTCATTGGGAAATCAAGCAGGAAGAAAGTGGCCACGAAATATAAAAACACAACAGAACATATTTGAGAATAGTGCATAGGATAAGTGGAAGAACTTTATAGGTGAATGTTATGGAAAATCAATATTATCCCTTTTATAACACACCATTACCCTATGAGTATAACGCATTAGAGCCATACATTGATGAAAAGACCATGCATCTTCATCATGACCGTCATTTGCAGACTTATATTGATAATTTGAATCAAACTATGAAGCAAAATCCGTGGCTCCAAAGGATGTCTTTGGTGGAAGTGCTGTATCATCTGGAGAAAATTCCCAAGGAACAAAGTATAGAGGTTCGGAAAAATGCAGGCGGTGTATATAATCACCGGTTCTTTTTCGAAACCATGAGCCCGGATGGGAACACGCAGCCTATGGGAAGAATAAAACAGGGAATAGATAACACCTTTGGAAGTTATGAGAAATTCGAAAGAGTTTTTAAAGATGCAGCCTTAAAAGTATTCGGTTCCGGGTATGCATGGTTGGTGACAGATGGAAACGGATTTTATATTATTACTACACAAAATCAGAACACACCATTGGAGTTTGGATGGACTCCTGTCATAGGCATTGATGTGTGGGAACATGCGTATTATTTGAAGCATTATAATGAACGAAATAAATATATTGACGACTGGTTTCAAGTTGTGGATTGGAAGAAAGCAGAGGAAAAGTGCTGCGGCAGGTAATTGTAGGAGAATGCGATGAGAATAGCATTATGTCAGAGAAGGACTTATGTAGAAAATAAGCAGGAAAATATAAGAGAAACAAAAGAAATGTTAAAGCGCGCCATGGATGGCTGTAACGATGTGGATTTGGTAATGTTTCCGGAATTGAGTTACGGAGATGTTACCAATAGCCGGATGGCAGCAGAGTATGCAGAAACCATGGATGGCGCTTATATTACATTAATGCGGGAACTGGCAGCACAATATAAAGTCAATCTAATTCCGGGAAGCTTTCTGGAGAAGGCGGAAAATGGAAGATATTATAACGCCATGCCTTTTATTGACCGTCAGGGGAAGGTGTTAGAAAAATATCAAAAAATTCATTTGGCAGATTTGGCAGGTGCAAAAGAATCGGCTTTTGTAGAAGCGGGAAAAGAATTGAAGTTAGTTGATACTGAGTTTGGTAAGGTGGGACTAATGGTGTGTTACGATATGCGTTTTCCCGAACAGGCAAGAAGTCTTACACTGGCAGGCGCCGATTTGATATGTTCGGTTGCCTGCTGGCCTATGGGACGAGTACTTCCGCCAAGACTCAGTCACTGGGATACATTAACTAAAGCCACTGCTTTGTATAATCTGACGTATTTTGCCACATGTAATTGTTATGGCGAAGTAAAGGGAAATTATCCTTTTGGATGTTCAAGAGTGGTAAATCCTTGGGGAGATGTGATTGCGGACTGTTCTTCGGGAACAAAAGTTACATATGCAGACATTGATTTTGAATATCAGAAATGGGCAAGACAGGAAATTGCCACATTACAAAATCGTCGTCCGGATGTGTATCAATTATAAATATACAGGTGAAACAGAGGAAAACTTTTGGAGGACAGATATGAGGACAGAATTTAAACATCCAGAGCTTGAAGATAAAGAGATTATCAGGAATTTTCTACAAAAAGAACACAATAGAAATTGTGAAATGACCTTTGCAAACATCTATTTATGGTCGCGAACCATATTTCCGTTAAAATATGCAATCGTGGAAGATACCATATGCTTTTTAAGTGAGAATGAAGACCACGCGGTTACGTTTCCGGTAGGCGCAGGGGATAAAAAGAAAGTAATTGAATTGCTAAAAGAAGAATGGAAGAAAGAAGGCAGAAAGCTGAAGCTTCGTCTTGTGACGGAAGAACAATTTTTAAAACTTCAGGAAATGTACGGGGATGACTTGGAAATTTCTTACAATAGAGATTATGCAGATTATGTCTATGAAACAGAAAAATTAATTCAGCTATCAGGAAAAAAATACCACGGAAAGAAAAACCACATCAATCGATTTATAGCAAATCACCCCAACTGGCAGTACGAACCGATTACCAAAGAAAATGTAGCGGAATGTATTGCTATGGCAGAAGAATGGGGGATAAAAAACGGATGTGACACAGATAAAGAAAAACAACAAGAGTTGTCAGTTACTATTCAGGGATTAAATATGTTGGAAGAACTGGATTTAAAAGGCGGATTAATTCGGGCAGAAGGTCAGGTGATTGCCTTTACCTTTGGAGAGTCTGTTACAGATGATACGTTTGTGATACACGTTGAAAAAGCGTTTGCAGAAATACAAGGTGCCTACCCAATGATAAATCGGGAATTTTTAAAAGCGGAAGCAGCAGAATATCTGTATGTGAATCGGGAAGAAGATACCGGCTCGGAAGGATTAAGAAAAGCAAAACTTTCTTATCATCCGGCATTCCTGATTGAAAAGGGGTTTGTGACACTGGGGGATTAAGAGAAAAGAATAAAGAGATATAAAAAAGTGTAAGGCCCAGTTACCTGAGCCTTAAGAGGGGGGATTTTATAAAAGAAACTATTTGCTTGTCAAGGTGCTTATCTCTTGACAAGTATTAATATAAAGAACAAATGTGGTTTAAATATGGTGAAAATGTGAAAAAAGTGTGAAACAGAACAGGAGGGAAGAAAATCATGTTACAAGGTGTAATTTTCGATATGGACGGTCTGATGTTAGACACAGAAAAACTGTTGCTTCGTTTTTGGTGCGAGGCGGCAGCGGAAATGGGATATCAAATGGAGAAAAAGCATGTATTATCCATTCGAAGTCTTGCGGCAAAATATGCAGAGCCTAAATTAAAGGGATATTTCGGACAGGAATTTGATTATCATAAAGTCAGAGCCAGACGAAAAGAGTTGATGAGTGCTTACATAGAAGAAAATGGAATCGAAACCAAAAAAGGAATCCGGGAACTGCTTGTTTTCCTGAAAGAACAAGGGTTAAAAACAGCAGTAGCAACAGCGACGGATTTGGAGAGAACAGAAAAATATTTAAAAAGTGTAGATTTATTGAAATATTTTGATAAAATAATATGTGCATCCATGGTTAAAAACGGAAAACCGGAACCGGACATTTATTTAAAGGCAGCAGAAGAACTGGAACTTCCACCGGAAAACTGTATCGCGCTGGAGGATTCTCCAAATGGTATTCTGGCGGCGTTTCGTGCCGGCTGTATGCCAGTCATGGTGCCGGATTTAGATGAACCTTCCCAGGAAACGAAAAATATATTGTTCGGATTAGAAGAAGATTTATTAAAAGTAATAGATTTCATAAAGAAAATGGAGGAAAAAGAAAAATGATAGCAAAAGAATTTCTTGATATGCTGGGACAAAAATCTGTGATTCGTGAAATTTTTGCATATGGCTCAGAACGTGCAAAAGAGATTGGATATGAAAATGTATTTGATTATAGTTTAGGAAATCCATCTGTTCCTGCACCAAAGGAATTTGCAGATAAAATAATAGAACTGCTCACCAATGAAGATCCAATGACAATTCACGGTTACAGCCCAAGCCTTGGTATTCCTTCTGTACGCCAGGCGGTGGCAGATTCATTAAACCGCAGATTTCAGATGAATTACACCATGGAACATATCTTTATGACCAGTGCGGCAGCCAGTGCCATAGCTCATGCTTTGCGTTGCGTTACCGTTCCGGGAGATGAAGTGATTACCTTTGCGCCGTATTTCAGCGAATATGTTCCATATATAACAAAGACCGGAGCAAAATTAAAGGTAGTGCCGGCAGACACAGAAAGTTTTCAGATTAATTTTGAAGCTTTTGATGAAATAATGAATGAAAAAGTGATGGCAATTGTAATCAACACACCAAACAATCCATCCGGAAGCGTGTATTCGGAAGAAACTTTAAAGAAGCTGGCGGCGTATCTGGAAGAAAAAGAACAGCAGTATTCCCATCCGATTTACATTATTTCAGACGAACCATACAGAGAAATTGTATTCAATGGTGATAAAGCGCCATATGTGGCAAAATATTATAAAAATACACTAACCTGCTATTCCTTCAGTAAATCCGTTTCCCTGCCGGGCGAGAGAATCGGATATATTGCAGTGGGACCGGAGTGTGAAGGAGCAGAGGTGTTAGCGGATATGTGCGGACAGATTTCCAGAGGAATCGGACACAATTGTCCATCTTCCCTGATTCAATTAGCCCTCCCTTCTATTTTGGACAAAACTTCCGATTTATCTGTATATGAAACAAATAAAAATATATTATATAAAGCTTTGACAGATATGGGCTTTGAATGTGTGGAACCGGGAGGAACCTTCTACATGTTCCCGAGAGCATTGGAACCGGATGCAAAGGCATTCTGCAATAAAGCATTGAAGTATGATTTGCTGTTAGTGCCTGGTGATGGATTTGAATGTGCAGGACATTTTAGAATGGCATATTGTATTCCGACAGAAAAGGTAGAACGTTCTTTAACAGCCTTTGAGAAACTGGTAAAAGAGTATAAGTAATCAGCCACAGGAGGGACAAATAATTTATGCATAAGGTGTGCGAAGATTTACAGATGGCAGGCGTAAACATGGAGCTTGTGATGTCAAGATTTATGGGAAACGAAATGTTGTACATAAAATTTTTGAAGCGCTTTATAGAGGATGAGAGCTTTAAAAATATGCAGAGCGAGTTTAAACAGGGACAGTTGGATGGAGCTTTTGAAGCGGCACATACTTTAAAGGGGTTAATTTCCAATCTGGGACTGGACGGAATTATGCGTTCTATCAGTCCCATTACTGAAACATTGAGAGCCGGTTCCGATGAAGGAGTAAGGGAATTAATGGAGCAGGCTGGAAAAGAATATCAAATCGTTGTAGATATTCTTGAAACTATATAAAAGGAGTTAGTTAAAACGAACTCGGGAAAAAACTTCTTGCGTAATTGGGCAAGTGAGTATATAATAACGAAAGATAGAAAGAATAAGAATAGATGCATTGATGAAAGCTACGGTTTTAGGAACTTTTAAGAGAGTCGGCGGTTGGTGTGAGCCGATAAGGGAATAAACTTTTCCACTTTCGGAGTATTCGGTGAAATCCGAAGGCCGGTACCCTTTAACGTACCATAAGAGTGGTCGTATGAAAATACGGCAATTTGGGTGGCAACACGGAATTTTTCGTCCCATGTAACGGTAGTAGTATGTCTATCGATGCGTGGGGCGTTTTTATATGTATCATTCATAAGGAGGAAATTATGTTAGATTTAAAATTTGTAAGGGAAAATCCGGAGATTGTAAAACAGAACATTAAAAACAAGTTTCAGGACCATAAATTACCATTGGTTGATGAGGTAATTGAATTAGACGAAAAAAGCCGTAAAACACAGCAGGAAGCAGATGCTTTAAGAGCAAACCGCAAGGCGATTTCCAAGCAGATTGGTGCTTTGATGGGACAAGGTAAAAAGGAAGAGGCTGAGGCTTTAAAAGAACAGGTAAATAAAGATGCCGACCGTTTGGCAGAATTAGAAGCACAGGAAAGCGAATTACAGGAAAAAGTTAAGAAAATCATGATGGTAATTCCAAATATCATTGACCCAAGCGTTCCAATTGGAAAAGATGACAGCGAAAACGTGGAAATTCAGAAATACGGTGAACCGGTAGTTCCTGAGTTTGAAGTTCCATACCATGCAGAAATTATGGAAAAATTCAACGGACTTGATTTAGACAGTGCAAGAAAAGTTGCCGGAAACGGATTTTATTATTTGATGGGAGATATTGCCAGATTACATTCCGCAATTATTTCTTATGCTAGAGATTTCATGATTAACAAAGGATTTACTTACTGCGTACCTCCGTTCATGATTCGAAGCGATGTGGTAACCGGTGTTATGAGCTTTGATGAAATGGATGCCATGATGTACAAAATCGAAGGAGAAGATTTGTACTTGATCGGAACCAGCGAACATTCCATGATTGGTAAATATATCGATACAATTTTAAAGGAAGAAACACTTCCACATACACTTACCAGCTATTCTCCATGTTTCCGTAAAGAAAAAGGAGCTCATGGTATTGAAGAACGTGGTGTATACAGAATCCATCAGTTTGAAAAGCAGGAAATGATTGTAGTATGTAAACCGGAAGAAAGTAAAATGTGGTTTGACAAGTTATGGCAGAACACAGTAGACTTATTCCGTTCGTTAGATATTCCGGTAAGAACTTTAGAATGTTGTTCCGGAGATTTAGCAGATTTGAAAATGAAATCAATTGACGTGGAAGCGTGGTCACCAAGACAGAAGAAATACTTTGAAGTAGGAAGCTGTTCTAACTTAGGTGATGCACAGGCAAGACGATTGAAGATTCGTGTGGTTGGTGAAAACGGAAAATATTTTGCACATACATTAAATAATACCGTAGTTGCACCACCTCGTATGTTGATCGCATTCCTTGAAAACAATTTAAGAGAAGATGGAACCGTTGCAATTCCAAAAGCATTACAGCCATATATGGGCGGCATGACAGAAATTAAATAAGAAACACAGAAATCGGAAGGAGCAGAATTAATGGAAAAGAAACCTTTTGTAACATTAGAACAGGTACAGGAAATCACAAAGACATACCCAACTCCGTTTCATATTTACGATGAAAAGGGAATTAGAGAAAATGCAAGAAAATTAAAACAAGCATTTTCATGGAACAAAGGCTTTAAAGAATATTTTGCTGTAAAGGCAACTCCAAATCCATATCTTATGAACATTTTAAAAGAAGAAGGAATCGGAGCAGACTGTTCTTCACTGCCGGAATTATATTTAAGTAACAAGATTGGATTGCAGGGACATGAAATTATGTTTTCTTCCAATGTAACTCCGAGAGAAGATTTCGAATATGCAGCAAAATTAGGAGCAATTATCAATTTTGACGATTTAACACATGTGGATTTCTTTGAAGGAATTGCAGAGTTTCCAGAAACTATGTGCTGTCGCTACAATCCGGGCGGAGATTTTGTGTTACAGAATCAGATTATGGATACACCACAGGATGCAAAATACGGTATGACAAAAGAACAGATGAAAGAAGCATACCGTAAAATGAAAGCCAAGGGAGTAAAACACTTCGGTATTCATGCATTCCTTGCCAGCAATACAGTAACAAATGAATATTATCCAAAACTTGCTAAGATTCTTTTTGAACTTGCAAAAGAATTACATGAAGAATTAGATGTGCATATTGCCTTTGTAAACCTTTCCGGTGGTGTGGGAATTCCATACAGACCTGACCAGGAGCCAAACGATATTTTAGCTATCGGTGAAGGCGTAAGAAAAGCCTATGAAGAAGTGCTTGTTCCGGCAGGCATGGGAGATGTAGCAATCTTTACAGAGCTTGGAAGATTTATGATGGGACCATACGGTGAATTGGTTGCAAAAGTACTTCATGAAAAACATATTCACAAGGAATATATCGGTTTGGATGCCTGTGCAGCAAACCTGATGCGTCCTGCTATGTATGGTGCTTATCATCACATCACAGTTCTTGGAAAAGAAAATGAGCCATGTGACCATGTTTACGATGTAACCGGTGGACTTTGTGAAAATAATGACAAATTCGCCATTGACAGAGCCCTTCCAAAAATTGATATCGGTGATTATGTAGTATTACACGATACTGGTGCCCATGGATTTGCAATGGGATATAACTATAATGCGAAACTGCGTTCTGCTGAACTTTTATTAAAGGAAAACGGAGAAGTCCAGTTAATCCGCCGTGCAGAAACAATGGAAGATTACTTCGCTACACTTGATTTGGATAAGTTTCCGTTGAATTAATCTCTAAGGATATTGTGGAGAAGAAATATGATAAAAGGAACAGAGGAAAACTTTTTTGAACTGGTTGAGAATGAATATAAAGATAAGGTTGTTGTTGGAAAGAAGAACTTATTACAAATGTATGAATATTGCAAAAATACTTTTGGCATAGAACAGGTAGAAAAAGATGTTCTGGATTTCAATGCAGCGGCTTTGTTTCAAGACTTCATGAACCTCCAAGCGAAAAGCAATAAGATTGCAATTTATCGAGTTCCTAAAAGTGACTGTATGAAGTTGTATTATGACTATTATCACGATGCATTTCAGGGGAGCGATGCTATCTATATTTTTGTAGATGAAGAAAGCAATTTGTGGAGTTCTACCAGTCAATTATTTTCTCTGTATCTAAGGATACAACTAGGGATTGGATTAAAGGACATAGAGGCGAGGAACAGAGCATATCTTGATTATTTGAATTATTTTCATTGCTATGATTTTCTTATGTATCATATGAAGTAATAGAAATAAGTAAGGCTGAAACTACCAAAGAGATAGTTTCAGCTTTATATTTTTATTAGATATGTTTCTCGTTTCGGACTTGGTCAATCAGCTCTTGAGTACATTCTACCAGACGACAAATTTCTTCATCACAGATTCCCTTTTGAAGTAAGTTATAAATTACAGATTTTGATTTTTCAAAACTACCTTGCTGAATCCCCTGCTGAATCCCCTGCTGAATCCCCTGCTGAATCCCCTGTTGAATCCCCTTTTGCATCCCTCTTTCAATACCAAGTTCTTCCCCTCTTTTTAATCCAACTTCTAAAATATTCATTTGAACAACCTCCCATTCTTCTGATTGTTTTACTTCTGTAACAATTTTGTCCAATTCTATCAATCGCTGATCTTTTACAAGAATATCAGGATTGCTAAGTGTGGTTTCTTTCATATATTGTAACAGACTTACCAGTTCTTTGGAACCATTTTTACTTGTCATATTTAAGAAAATTTTTTTTGTGCCATCTTCCAAGTGTAAACCGGAAATTTCCTCGCATTGTTCGGTGAAAGTGTATTTTGCTAAATCTTTGCCGAATATATCTTCCTGGGTAATGAAAATAATTACTGTGGATGGAAGTTGCTTATATTTTGTATGTTTTCCGGATTTTAAAATGGGAGTGTCCAAAAGACCTTGATAAAAACGGGAACGTTTGGGAATATCATCGGAGGCAGAATTGTTTTGCATTTCCATATTAAATTGACGGTTATCTTTTGAGAGTGCCCATGCATCTAAGCGTATGGCACGTTTTCCGCTCTTGTTTAAAACGACCTGCTCTACTTTTACGTCTTTCAGTTCGATATCGGGTTCTTCCAGAATTAAACTAAGAGTTGCCTGATAAGCTTTTTTGTTTTTCATAACAGATAAAAACAGAGCAAAATCACTCAAATTAAGTTGAAAATCCGCTAAAAGTTCCATTGTGTTGTTTTCTGATTGTACATTTTTCATAAACATGCCCTCACTTTTTGTATATGATTGTTTAAAATTAGGAATTTTGCGGAGAAAGTTCCGCATTTGAAAAGCAATCTGTAAGAATGATATAGATTACAAAAATATTATGCTTCAAGAATATCATAAAAAGATGAAAAACGCAACAGTTACAAGCAGAACGTATTTTTTAAAAATTCCATTAAATTCCCCATTTACATATTCAATCCCCAAAAAATTTCTGATATAATAAACAGGATTGTATAAAAAATGAAAATATGAAAAATCATATTGTTTATCCGTACGCTTTAGTATATACTCTTAGATACAACACAAGATGTTGGAGAAATGAGAAGAAAAATTACAATATATAGAAAAATGAAAGGGTGTAGAACATGTTTGTTGTTAAGAAAGATGGCACAAAAGAGGAATTTGATGTACAGAAAATTATACGAGCAGTAAATAAATCCGCAGCAAGAATTATGTATGAGTTTACAGAAGAGGAAGTAAACTTTATTTGCGAATTTGCATTGGAACGTGCGGACAAGCTGGGTAAGAGTGAAATTACCATCAGTGAAATGCATAATATTGTGGAAGGGGCTTTGGAAAAGGTAAATCCAAGCGTGGCAAAAAGTTACCGTGATTACCGAAATTATAAGCATGACTTTATACATATGATGGATGATGTGTATACCAAGAGCCAATCTATCCGCTATATCGGAGATAAAAGCAATGCAAATACCGACAGTGCGTTGGTGGCAACCAAGAGAAGTCTTATCTTTAATGAATTAAATAAAGAATTGTATCGTAAATTTTTTATGAACAGAAACGAATTGCAGGCTTGTAAGGATGGCTATATTTACATTCATGACCAGTCTGCCAGATTAGATACCATGAACTGCTGTCTGTTTGACGTGGCATCTGTATTAAAAGATGGTTTTGAAATGGGAAATGTATGGTATAATGAGCCAAAATCCTTAGATACAGCCTTTGATGTTATGGGAGATATCATTCTCAGTACAGCAGCACAACAGTACGGTGGTTTTACTGTACCGGAGGCAGATAAAATTTTAGGACCATATGCCGAAAAAAGCTATGAAAAATATAAAAAGGAATTTTTGGAATATGGTGAAGAAAGCTGGGAAGGATACGCAGAAAAAGCAGAAGAGTATGCATACAATAAAGTAAAACGTGATTTTGAACAGGGATGGCAGGGAATTGAGTATAAGTTAAATACGGTAGGTTCCTCTAGAGGAGATTATCCTTTCGTTACAGTAACCATAGGTTTGGGAACCGGAAGATTTGAAAAACTGGCTTCCATATCATTGTTAAATGTTCATAAAGAAGGTCAGGGAAGACCGGGAAATAAAAAACCGGTACTGTTTCCGAAAATTGTATTTTTATATGATGAAAATATCCATGGAGCAGGCGGAATTGCAGAAGATGTGTTTGAAGCAGGCGTGGAATGTTCTGCTAAAACCATGTATCCTGACTGGCTGTCTATGAGTGGCGAAGGATATATTGCCAGAATGTACAAAAAATACGGAAAAGTTATCAGTCCTATGGGATGTCGTGCATTTTTAAGCCCATGGTATGAAAGAGGCGGTATGCATCCGGCAGACGATAACGACGCACCTGTGTTTACCGGACGTTTCAATATCGGAGCAGTCAGCCTTCATCTTCCGATGATTTTAGCAAAATCTCGTTCTGAAAGCAGAGATTTTTACGAAGTACTGGATTACTATCTGGAAATGATTCGTGGACTTCATATTCGTACTTATGATTATCTTGGGGAAATGAAAGCTTCAACTAATCCACTGGGATACTGCGAAGGCGGTTTTTATGGCGGACATTTACAGCCGGGAGAAAAGATTAAAAAGATTTTAAAACCGATGACAGCGTCTTTCGGTATTACCGCTTTAAATGAATTGCAGGAGCTGTATAATGGAAAATCCATCGCAGAAGACGGTGCTTTTGCATTAGAAGTTTTGGAATATATTAACAGAAAAGTGGAACAATTTAAAGAAGAAGATGGAAATTTATATGCCATTTATGGAACCCCGGCAGAAAGTCTTTGTGGATTGCAGGTAGAACAGTTCCGTAAAAAGTTTGGTATTGTGGAAAATGTATCCGACAGACCGTATGTAAGCAATAGTTTTCATTGTCATGTGACAGAAGATTTAACACCAATTCAGAAACAGGATTTAGAAGGAAGATTCTGGGAATTGTGTAATGGTGGAAAGATTCAATATGTAAGATATCCAATTTCTTATAATACAGAAGCAATTCGTAGCCTGATTCGCCGTGCCATGGCGTTGGGATACTATGAAGGGGTAAACCTGTCACTGGCATACTGTGATGATTGTGGTTATCAGGAATTGGAAATGGATGTATGTCCGAAATGCGGCTCTAAAAATTTAACTAAAATCGACCGAATGAATGGGTATTTATCCTATAGCCGTGTGCACGGAGATACCCGGTTAAATGATGCGAAAATGGCAGAAATTGCAGAGCGTAAGTCCATGTAATAAGATGAGGAGGGGCAGCAATGAAATACGTTGCTAAGTTTTTTAAGGTGATGATCAGGGAAGTGCTAAGACCACTTTCCTTCGCGCCTGCCTTGTGCATGATGTATATTATATTTCAGTTTTCATCGGCGACAGGAGTGGAGTCTTCCGGAACCAGTGGAGATGTTTGCTTAAAAATTGTGGATACGGCGGACGAGGTACTGGATTTTAATGTCTCTTATGATAAAAGAATATATTATGCCCGGAAGATAGAATATCCGGTGAGAAAACTGGCACATTTTGGAGAATATGCATTGTTGGCAGCGGCAGTTGCCCTTCCTCTTTATGTATATGGCATGAGAGGAATCCCTCTTATGTTGGTGGCAGGAGCAATCTGCGTTGGTTTTGCCTGCACAGATGAATATCACCAGTCCTTTGTGTCAGGAAGAAGCCCTTCGAAAAAAGATGTGGCAATTGACAGTGCAGGAGTTTTTTGTGGAATTATTTTCACCAGGATAGCAGGATTTATTGGAAGGAAGACTATATTCCGGCCATTGTGTGATGAGAAAAAGAAACGTAGGGAGAGAAATGATTGATAGGGGGCAAAACTGTGGAAAACAACAAAGAAAATTTAAAGAGAATCAGAAATCTAATTGTATTTACAATTCTTTTATATCTTGGAGTACAACATATTGATGTGGTATTTCAGGTAGTCTGTAATTTGTTTGGATTAATTTCACCGTTTGTACTGGGAGCGGGTATTGCATTTGTGCTAAATGTGCCGATGAGTGCCATAGAAAAACAAATTGAAAAGATAGGTGGTAAACGAAAATACATCAGGCCGTTAAGTTTGGTTAGTACCATTGTCTGTGTGATTTTGGTTATTGTAATAGTATTGTTTGTGGTAGTACCGGAACTGGCAGCCACCCTTATGAGTCTGAAAGATCTGGTTCCGGCATTTTTAGTGCGTGTACAGGAAGCAGCGGAGAAATTGTTTGCGGAAAATCCTAGAATTGTAGAAGAAATTGCTTCTATAAAAATAGACTGGGAAGAAATTGTCAACGAAGTGATTTCATTCTTGAAAAATGGAGCAGGAAGTGTCCTGAATTCCACAGTGAGTGTGGCAGTATCTGTAGTTAGCGGAATTGCAAATTTTTTTATTGGTTTTGTGTTTGCATGTTATATCTTGTTGCAAAAGGAAAAGCTGGCTGTTCAGGTGAAGAAGGCTATGTACGCGTTTATTCCGGTGAAAAAGGCCGACAGAATTTTGGAAATTTGTACTTTGAGCAGTAAAACATTTTCTAATTTTCTTACGGGACAGGGAATGGAAGCATTGATTTTGGGATTTATGTTTTTTATTACCATGCTGATTTTAAGATTTCCATATGCATTGCTGGTAGGGGTGCTTGTGGCATTTACTGCATTGATTCCAATATTTGGCGCTTTTATCGGCTGTGCAGTTGGCGCTTTTTTAATATTGATGGTTAGTCCTGTAAAGGCATTGGGATTCCTTGTGTTATTTTTGGTATTACAGCAGATTGAAGGGAATTTTATCTATCCGCATGTGGTGGGAAATTCTGTGGGACTGCCGTCCATGTGGGTGCTGGTTGCAGTATCATTGGGAGGAAGTACCATGGGGGTTCTTGGTATGATAATTTTTATCCCTCTGATTTCTGTGATTTATACATTATTTCGAGAAGAAGTGTATCAGAGAATTGGAGGACGAAAGGAACTTGAGGACAAGTTTTAGAAAGACAAAGAGGTGGAAACATGCTGAAAAAAATAGCAGCAGTATTGCTGAGTGCGGGATTGGTTGTAACTACTTTGGATGTGTCTGCAAGTTCAACCTCTAAAAAAATTGAAGAAACTGAGGGACAAATTGAAGAAACCAAAGGAGAATTGGAAAAAGTTAACAGTGATATCGAACAGTTAGAGGGTTCCAAGGAAGATTTGGAAAGTACCAAAAAGAAGTTTGAAGCAGAATTGAATGAGATTATTTCTGAAATAGAAAAGCTTAATCAGGAAATAGAAGAAAAGCAGGCAGAAATAGAAGAAACAGAAAAGTCTTTGGAAGAAGCGAAGCAAAAAGAAGAAGAACAATATCAGTCTATGAAAGTACGTATTAAATATATGTATGAACATGGAGATGAAAATTATGTTGAAATATTGTTGGCGGCAGAAGACATGGGTGACATGGTAAACCGGGCAGAATATATTTCGAAAATCACAAAATATGACAATGAAATGTTTGATGAATTTGTGGCAACCAGAGAAGAAATACAACGAGAAGAACTTGTGTTAAAGACTCAGAAAGAAGAGTTAGAACGTGCAAAAATGGAATCTCAGGAACAGCAGGAAGCTATGGCAGAAAAAGTTTCTAAGGTGAAAGCAAGTATTTCTGAATATGAGTCCCAGATATCCGAAGCAGAGAAAAGGGCAATGGAATTCGAGGAACAGTTAAGACAGCAGGAAGAATCTTTGGAGAGTCTGGAGCGAAAGAAAAAGCAGGAAGAAGAAAATGCTCGAAGGGCAGCAGAAAACAATATAACAAGCAACACTTCCGGAATTCCATTAGGTTCCCCGCCGGCAACCGTAACGTCAGCAAGCAATGTACAATTACTTGCTGCTATTATAGAATGTGAAGCAGGAGGAGAGAGCTACGAAGGAAAAATTGCCGTTGGAAACGTAGTAATGAACCGTGTGGCAAGCAACCGTTATCCAAATACCATAGCAGAAGTACTTTACCAACGCTCCCAGTTTACCCCGGTAACCAGCGGACGTTTCGTGCTGGTATTATCCCGAGGAGCCAATGGAGCCTGCACCCAGGCAGCACAGGATGTATTAAGTGGAAAACGTGCCGTAGGCACCGAAATCTACCACTTCTGTCGCGTCAACGGTACTCCGGGAACCATTATCGGAAATCACGTATTTTATTAGTAAAAATTAAGCTTTAGCATCACAAATTTTCCTATTGCAATGCAGAAAAGATTGTGATAAAATTAACGATAGATGATGCAAAGGTGCATCAAACATTAAAAACACTAGTATTTTACAAAAATATGGAGGAAAACAGTAATGGCAAGAAAAGTAGTTTTAGCAGGCGCATGTCGTACAGCAATCGGTACTATGGGTGGCTCATTAAGCACAACACCAGCAGCAGATTTAGGAGCAATCGTAATTAAAGAAGCTTTAAACAGAGCAGGAGTAGCTCCAGAAGCAGTAGATCAGGTTTATATGGGTTGTGTAATTCAGGCCGGACAGGGACAGAACGTTGCTCGTCAGGCAACTATTAAGGCAGGTTTACCAATCGAAGTACCGGCAGTTACTATCAACGTAGTATGTGGTTCTGGTTTGAACTGTGTTAACATGGCTGCACAGATGATTATGGCTGGAGAAGCTGATATCGTAGTTGCAGGTGGTATGGAAAACATGTCAATGGCTCCATATGCTTTAGACAAAGCTCGTTTTGGTTACAGAATGGGTAATGCAACAATGAAAGATACTATGGTTAACGATGCTCTTTGGGATGCATTCAATGATTACCACATGATTAAGACAGCAGATAACATTTGTGAAGAATGGGGAATCTCAAGAGAAGAATTAGATGAGTTTGCATTAAAGAGCCAGCAGAAGGCAGAAGCTGCTCAGAAGAATGGTGCATTCGACGATGAAATCGTTCCAGTAATGGTTAAGAAGAAAAAAGAAATGGTAGAATTCAAAGTAGACGAAGGTCCTCGTGCAGGTTCTACAATTGAAGGTCTTGCAAAACTTCGTGCAATCAATCCAAACGGATATGTTACAGCTGGTAATGCATCAGGTATCAATGATGGTGCTGCAGCAATCGTTGTAATGAGCGAAGAAAAAGCAAAAGAATTAGGCGTTACACCTATGGCTACATGGGTAGCAGGTGGACTTGCTGGATGCAGACCGGAAGTTATGGGTATCGGACCAGTTTACTCTACAAAGAAAGTATTAGATAAGACAGGCATGAAGATTGAAGACTTCGACATCATTGAAGCAAATGAAGCTTTCGCAGCTCAGTCAATCGCTGTAGGTAGAGATTTAGGAATCGACGTAGAAAAACAGTTAAATCCAAACGGTGGAGCAATTGCATTAGGACATCCAGTAGGTGCTTCAGGATGCCGTATCTTAGTTACATTACTTCATGAAATGCAGAAAGCAGACGCTAAGAAAGGTCTTGCAACATTATGTATCGGTGGTGGAATGGGATGTTCTACAATCGTAGAACGTGACTAATCACCAGTCATAAATTAGAAATCCTGCCCATTGCTTAATGGGTACAGATAGTAAATCACTCCACGCATTGTGGAGTGGTTACATAAGTATGGAGGAAATAAAATGGAATTTATTACATATGAAGTAGAGGGTGCTGTTGGTGTAATTACCATCAACCGTCCAAAGGCTTTAAATGCATTAAACAGTCAGGTTTTAGAAGAAATCGATAAAACATTAGATAGCGTAGATTTAGAAACAGTAAGATGTCTTATTTTAACAGGTGCTGGTGATAAATCATTTGTTGCCGGAGCTGATATCGGAGAAATGAGCACACTTACAAAGGCTGAAGGCGAAGCTTTCGGTAAAAAAGGAAACGACGTATTCCGTAAATTAGAAACATTCCCAATCCCTGTAATTGCAGCAATCAACGGATTTGCTTTAGGTGGCGGATGTGAAATCTCCATGAGTTGTGATATCCGTATCTGTTCTGAAAATGCAGTATTCGGACAGCCGGAAGTGGGTCTTGGTATTACACCTGGATTTGGTGGAACACAAAGACTTCCAAGAATCATTGGCGTTGGTAAAGCAAAAGAAATGATTTACGGTGGAAGAAATATTAAAGCTGACGAAGCATACAGAATTGGTTTAGTAAACAATGTATATCCTTTAGAAGAATTAATGCCTGCTGCTAAGAAGCTTGCTTCTACTATCGCAGCAAATGCTCCAATCGCAGTAAGAGCATGTAAGAAAGCAATCAACGAAGGATTAGATGTAGATATGGATGCAGCTATCGTAGTAGAAGAAAAATTATTTGGAAGCTGCTTCGAAACAGAAGACCAGAAAGCCGGAATGGGTAACTTCCTTGAAAAAGATAAAGAAAAGAAGTTGAAAGTAGTTCCTTTCCAGAACAAATAAACAGATAAAATTTTAGGAGGATTCAAAATGAAAGTAGGTATTATTGGTGCCGGAACAATGGGTGCAGGTATTGCACAGGCATTTGCAATGACAGATGGTTATGAAGTATGTCTTTGTGACATTAAAACAGAATTCGCAGAAGGCGGAAAAGCAAGAATTTTAAAGAACTTAAATTTCTTAGTAGGAAAAGAAAAAATGACTCAGGAAAAAGCTGACGAAATCGCTGGAAAAATCACAACAGGTTTAAAAGATATCTGTACAGACTGTGATTTAGTAATCGAAGTTGCTCCTGAAAAAATGGAAATTAAGAAATCTACTTTTACAGAATTAATGAATATCTGTAAGAAAGATTGTATCTTTGCTACAAACACATCTTCTCTTTCTATCACAGAAATGGGACAGGGATTAGACAGACCATTAGTTGGTATGCATTTCTTCAACCCGGCTGACAGAATGAAATTAGTAGAAGTTATCGCTGGTGAAAACACACCTGCTGACTTAGTAGAAAAAATCAAAACAATCTCTACAGAAATCGGTAAGACACCTGTAGAAGTAAAAGAAGCTCCAGGATTTGTTGTTAACAAAATCCTTATCCCAATGATCAACGAAGCAATCGGTATCTACGCTGATGGAATCGCAAGTGTAGAAGATATCGATACAGCTATGAAATTAGGTGCTTCTCATCCAATGGGACCTTTAGCATTAGGTGATTTAGTAGGTCTTGACGTTGTACTTGCAATTATGGAAGTATTACAGGCTGAAACAGGTGATCCTAAGTATCGTCCGGCTCCACTTCTTAAGAAAATGGTTCGTGCCGGAAAGCTTGGTAAGAAGACAGGAATCGGATTCTACGATTACTCAAAATAAAATTGCTTAGGTAAGTATATGTGCCATGGGGTTACCCATGGTACATTCTTAGATAATATTAATACAAAATTAAAATGGAGGAATTAATAAGATGGATTTCGCATTAAGTAAGAAACACGAAATGGCAAGAAGTCTTTTTAAAGAATTTGCCGAAAACGAAGCAAAACCTCTTGCTCAGGAAGTAGACGAAACAGAACAGTTCCCAGAAGGAACAGCTGCTAAAATGGCTAAGGCTGGTTTCCTTGGTATTCCAATTCCAAAGGAATACGGCGGACAGGGTTGTGACCCATTAACATATGCTATGTGTGTAGAAGAACTTTCTAAAGTTTGTGGTACTACAGGTGTTATCGTATCTGCACATACATCACTTTGCTGTGACCCAATTCAGACATATGGTACAGAAGAACAGAAACAGAAATACTTAGTTCCACTTGCAAAAGGTGAAAAATTAGGTGCTTTCGGTTTAACTGAACCAGGTGCTGGTACAGATGCTCAGGGACAGCAGACAAAGGCTGTTTTCGATGAAGCTACAAACGAATGGGTATTAAATGGTTCTAAGTGCTTTATCACAAATGGTAAATATGCTGATGTTTACATTGTAATCGCTGTTACAGGTAAAGTTGAAAAACGCGGTAAAACAATGAAAGAAATTTCTGCATTTATCGTAGAAAAAGGAACACCAGGATTTACTTTCGGAACAAAAGAAAAGAAAATGGGTATCCGTGGATCAGCTACATACGAATTAATCTTCACAGATTGTAGAATTCCAAAGGAAAACTTATTAGGACAGAAGGGTAAAGGCTTCAACATCGCTATGCACACATTAGATGGTGGACGTATCGGTATCGCTGCTCAGGCTCTTGGTTTAGCTGCAGGTGCATTAGAAACAACTATCGAATATGTAAAAGAAAGAAAACAGTTCGGACGTTCTATCGCACAGTTCCAGAATACTCAGTTCCAGTTAGCAGACATGGCTACTAAGGTAGAAGCTGCTCGTTTATTAGTATACAAAGCTGCTATGGCTAAGGCTACTCAGAAGTCTTATAGCGTAGAAGCTGCTATGGCTAAGTTATATGCTGCAGAAGTTGCAATGGAAGTTACAACTAAGGCAGTTCAGTTACACGGTGGATATGGTTACATTAGAGAATACGACGTTGAACGTATGATGCGTGATGCTAAGATCACAGAAATCTACGAAGGAACTTCAGAAGTTCAGCGTATGGTTATTTCTGCTAATATTTTGAAATAAGGAGGTACTTATTGTGAAAATCGTAGTATGTGTAAAACAGGTACCTGATACAAAGGGTGGAGTAAAATTCAACCCAGACGGTACATTAGATAGAGGTGCAATGCTTACAATCATGAACCCGGATGATAAAGCAGGTTTGGAAGCAGCACTTAGAATTAAAGATGAATGTGGCGCAGAAGTTACTGTAGTTACAATGGGACTTCCAAAAGCTGAAGAAGTTCTTCGAGAAGCAATCGCTATGGGTGCTGACAAAGGTATCTTAGTAACAGACAGAGTTTTAGGTGGAGCTGATACATGGGCAACATCTACAACACTTGCTGGTGCTATCAGAAACATCGATTATGATTTAATTATCACAGGTCGTCAGGCTATCGATGGTGATACAGCACAGGTTGGACCACAGATTTCTGAACACTTAGACATTCCTGTAATTTCTTATGCTCAGAACATTAAAGTAGAAGGAGATTCTGTTATCGTTGAACGTCAGTACGAAGACAGACATCATGTAGTAAAAGCAAAAATGCCTTGCTTAGTTACAGCACTTGCTGAATTAAACGAGCCACGTTACATGACACCAGGCGGAATCTTTGATGCATATGATGCAGAAATCACAGTATGGGGTAGAGCAAACCTTGTAGATGTTGATGATGCAAACCTTGGTTTAAAAGGTTCACCAACAAAGATTGCAAAAGCATCTGATAAAGTAAGAAAGGGTGCTGGTGAAAAAGTTACTCTTGATCCTACAGAAGCAGTAGAATACCTTGTTGGTAAATTTAAAGAAAAACACGTAATTTAATTTATATAAGGAAAAGTGGTGAATAAGATGAATTTAGCAGAATATAAAGGAGTTTTTGTCTTTGCTCAGCAGGTAGATAATAAAATCAGCGGTGTAGCTTTAGAATTACTTGGTAAAGCAAAGGATCTTGCAAAAGATTTAAATACAAATGTTACAGCAGTTTTAATTGGTTCTGGCGTAAAAGGACTTGTAGATGAATTAGCTGAATATGGTGCAGACAGAGTTATCGTTGTAGATGATCCGGAATTAAAGGATTACAGAACAGAACCATATACACACGCATTATCAGAAGTAATCAACAAATACAAACCAGAAATCGTATTAGTTGGTGCTACAGCAATCGGTCGTGACCTTGGTCCTCGTGTATCTGCAAGAGTTGCAACAGGTCTTACAGCTGACTGTACAGTACTTGAAATTGGTAACTTCCCAATTAACCCAATTCCAGGACAGGAACAGAAAGCAAATCAGTTATTAATGACTCGTCCTGCATTCGGTGGTAACACAATCGCTACTATCGCTTGTCCAGACAACCGTCCTCAGATGGCTACTGTACGTGCAGGTGTTATGCAGAAAATTGACCCAATTAAGGGTGCAAAAGCTGAAGTGGAAGAATTCAACCCAGGATTCACACCAAACAACAAATATGTTGAAATTTTAGATATCGTGAAGTCTGTAACTGATACAGTTGATATCATGGAAGCTAAAGTATTAGTATCCGGTGGTCGTGGAGTTGGAAGCAAAGAAAACTTCAAGATGTTAGAAGATTTAGCAGCTGTATTCGGTGGAGAAGTATGTTGTTCTCGTGCTGTAACAGATGCTGGATGGTTACCGGTAGATCGTCAGGTAGGTCAGACAGGTAAAACAGTTCGTCCAAATCTTTACTTTGCAATCGGTATTTCAGGAGCTATCCAGCACGTAGCAGGTATGGAAGAATCTGATATTATCGTGGCAATCAACAAAGACGAAGATGCTCCAATCTTCGACGTTGCAGATTACGGTTTAGTTGGAGATTTAAACAAGATTGTACCAGCTTTAACTGAAAGCTTAAAGGCTGAAATGGCTGCAAAATAATATATAGAATTATATGATTCTGGAAAGGCGTCCCGTTAAGGGGCGCCTTTTTGCTGATGTGATTGCGAATGTGAAAAATTAGTGTTATACACAGTTTCGAGTCCGTTGTATATAATGAAAAATATTATTATTTAGGTAAAATGGAATGAAAAAATATAATAAAGAAATTCTCTTATAATTTAGAGAAGAAAAAATGCAGAAAGAAAATATGTGGTACTTTATTATCTTGCACCAAGTGAAGAAAGTTCTTATGGATTTGTGATTACAAATATGGTTGGAGAAAAAATCAACTGTTACGTTTAAATTGCCACGAAAATCTGACAAATATTGACAAATCTTTACCTTATTCTATATAATAAAAAAGTAATAAAATTAATAGAAATTTAATGAAGGAGAAAGAGGAATGAGTCAGGAAAATTTGAACAATCCACAGATGGACAACAACGGTTATGTGGATCCTATTGCAACACAGAACGGAGAAACTCCAAAGAAGAAAATGGGTAAGGGAGATATTGCAGCGACTATTGTATCCATTGCATTGATTAAATTATTTGGAATTATTGGAGCATTAATTTGCTATGGTGGATACTGGGCAGTACGTGCTATTGCAAAATCCAGAATGCCATTAGCAGCAAGAATTATTTTAGGAATTGTAGTAGCTCTTGTATTTGTTGTATTATTAGTACTGTTTATCTTATTCTCAATAGGTGTTCAGGCTGGAATGTAATATGATACTATGAAAAAATTGAAAAAGTTAACAAAAGGATTTATTAATTTAGTAATAGGAATTTTTGTATTAAGTTTGCTATGGTTAGGCATGGCGATATATACTGGTTTGCAGCAGTCATTCGATTATCTGGTAGGTGTGCTTATAATGTATATTGTATTTGTACTTGTTGTATGGGCATTGATACTTATTTATGGAATTGTAGTATTTAGCTCCTACAAAAAAGCAAAAGATACATTACATCAAATTCCGGGATTTCAGGAAGAAAGATTCCAGCGGGAAGTAGAAAAAGCACCTAAGATTAAAAATGTTGTTATCTGTAGCGATGCTATCTGCTTTCGGGCAGGAGGCGGAACGGTAAAAGCTGTGCCTTTGCAGGACATCGTATGGGCTTATGAAGACAATCACCGAAATGGAGAATTTTTACATATTTGGACAAAAGATAAACGAGAGTACTATGTGGAAATTGTGATTAAAAAAAAGTTTGGTGCCAGAGATGCAGCTTGTAGATATTTGATGCGTTTGATTGCCAGAAAAAACAAAGGAACACTTATCGGTTACGAAGAAGAATATGACCAGATGGTCAAAAATAATTTTGAACAAATTCTTGCAAGAACCCAAGGCAAAGAAATTGTAAGCAGTGCTGCTTTGGAACAAGAATACATACAAAACAATTATTAC
This sequence comes from Lachnospiraceae bacterium, assembly GCA_017408735.1. Classification (GTDB taxonomy): domain Bacteria; phylum Bacillota; class Clostridia; order Lachnospirales; family Lachnospiraceae; genus RUG11237. The sequence goes on along the minus strand of JAFQUB010000049.1, from coordinate 11,359 downwards.
ACGAAAGATTTTTACTAAATTTGAATAAGAAAACCAGGTATCTTATGTTGGGTATCTGGTTTTTTCTAATAAGTTGTAACAGTTCAGCCATGAGTTAAAGAAATTTTTGTAAAATACTTGACATTTAAGTGCAAATGTGGTTATATGAACATATGAATATTTGTTCATATGAAAAAAGGTTTATACAGACATAGAATAAATTACATAGAAAAGGAAAGAGGGTATTTTATGAATAGCAAAGAGTTAAAACATGACCATCATGAGCATAAAGAAGGTTGCTGTCATGACCATCACGAGCATAAAGAAGGTTGCTGTCATGACCATCATGGCCATCACGACCACGAACATCAACATCCGGCAAAAACACATTGCGATAAGTGTGGAAAATCCATGGAAGATTGTGAGTGTGATTTGGAAGGTGGAAAGTATCAAAAGCAAATCTTTATTTTAGAAAATCTTGGCTGTGCCAATTGTGCGGCAAAAATGGAAGCGAAAATTAACGAACTGCCTGAAGTTCATACAGCAACTATTACTTTTACTACAAAGCAGCTATGTGTAACAGGAAAGAATCCGGAGAAGTCACTTTCTAAATTTCAAGAAATTTGTTCTTCTATTGAGTCAGAAGTTGTGGTAAAGGTGAGGGAAAAGAAAAGTATTAAAGAAGAACGAAAAGAAGAAAAACAGCATGAAAAGAAAGAATTGATTAGTATTGTGGCAGGGGCTGTATTATTTGTGGCTGGATTAATAGCACAGGATAAATCAGAAGTGGTATCTCTGACAGTTTTTCTGGCAGGCTATTTGGTTCTTGGCGGCGAAATCGTATTAACCGCAGTGAAAAATATAATCAAAGGAAAAGTATTTGATGAAAACTTTCTGATGACTATTGCAACAATTGGTGCCTTTGTAATACAAGAGTATCCGGAAGCAGTAGGCGTCATGCTGTTTTACCGAATTGGTGAATTGTTCGAGCATAAAGCAGTGGCAAAAAGCCGAAGCCAGATTATGGAAACGATTGATATGCGCGCTGAAAATGTAACGTTGGTTACAAGTGCCGGGACAAAAGTAATTCCGGCAGAGAACGCAAAAGTGGGAGATATTATTGTAATTAAACCTGGAGAGAGAATTCCATTGGATGGAGTGATTGTAGAGGGTGAAACAAGAATAGATACTTCACCGGTTACCGGAGAACCGGTACCTGTCAGTGTGAAAGAGAATGAATCCGTAATGTCAGGCTGTATGAATCTTTCCGGCGTAGTGAAAATGAAAGTTGAAAAGATTTTAGAAGAATCCATGGTATCCAGAATTATGGAGTCTGTAGAAAATGCAGCTGCCAGCAAACCTAAGATTGATAGATTTATCACAAAGTTTGCTAGAGTGTATACACCATTTGTAGTAATTGCTGCTATTGCCACGGCCATTATTCCATCCCTCATTACCGGAAATTGGGAATATTGGGTTTATACGGCATTAACTTTTCTTGTAATCAGTTGTCCATGTGCATTAGTGCTTAGCGTTCCGTTGGCGTTTTTCTCAGGAATTGGCTCTGGTTCTAAGCAGGGGATTTTATTTAAAGGTGGAATTTCCTTAGAAGCAATGAAAGACGTAAAAGCCATTGTAATGGATAAAACAGGTACTATTACAGAAGGAAATTTTGTATTACAAAAATGTGTTTCGGTAGGAAAGCAAACAGAGGAAGAACTCTTAAGCTTTGCCGCTGCATGTGAGGCAAATTCAACACACCCGATTGGGGTAAGCATTGTAAATGCGGCAAAGAAACAGCAGATTGCAATAAAACAGGCAGAAAAGGTAATTGAACTTTCCGGTCATGGAATATCAGCGGTAGTAGATGGTAAACAGGTGCTATGTGGAAATCAGAAGCTTATGAAAGAACAAGGTGTGGATTGTTCTTCCTATAAAAATGAAAGCTACGGCACAGAAGTATTGCTTGCAATTGAAGGAAATTATGCAGGACATCTGCTGATATCAGACACCGTAAAAAAAGATGCCAAAGCAGCCATAGAAAGTCTGAATAGACAAGGTTTTGTGACAATTATGCTTACAGGAGATGCAGAAGAAAATGCCAAGGCAGTTGCAGCCGAAACAGGGGTTTCAAACGTTTATGCAAAACTGTTGCCGGAGGATAAAGTAAGCAAATTGCAGGAAATCCGTCAAAAATTTGGCAGTGTTATGTTTGTTGGCGATGGAATTAATGATGCTCCAGTTTTGGCAGGTGCAGATGTAGGTGCAGCCATGGGAAGTGGTGCAGATGCAGCTATTGAAGCGGCAGATGTGGTATTTATGACTTCTGATATGGAAGCTATTCCAAAAGCTATGAAAATCGCAAAGAAAACAGGAAGAATTTCCATGCAAAATGTGGTGTTTGCCTTAGGAATTAAAGCAATGGTAATGATTTTAGGGTTAGCAGGCATTGCTTCCATGTGGCTGGCAGTATTTGCAGATACCGGAGTTGCAATGCTTTGCGTATTGAATTCCGTTCGCGTTTTATATAGCAAGAAAAAATAAATCACATATATTAAAAGAAAGACTTTTAGAAAAGGTATCCATCTCTATGAAAGATCAGAAGTTAGAAAATCTTTTAAATCTGGCATTGGATGCTACAGAAGAAGAACGAGAAAAGTCAGTGGAACTTTCCGTAGGGTATGACTCGGAAGAAAAAGTCTGGGAAGTGATTGTAAAGTATTCCGGTGATTTGGAAACGGTTAGAGAACGGGGCATTGATGTGGTGGAATTATTGAATGGATATGCAATTCTAACCTTAAGTGAAACAGAGTTGGACTGGTTATCCCAGATTCCGGCAATTGAATATATTGAAAAACCAAAGCGGCTCTTTTTTGCCATAGAACAGGCAAGAGCCGCTTCTTGTATCGAACAGGTGCAGAGTGACAGCTTAAACTTAAGTGGAAGAAACTGTATAGTATGCGTTATTGATTCTGGAATTGATTATGAACATCCGGATTTCCGTAATGCGGACGGAAGTACAAGAATTTTAACATTGTGGGATCAGACAGTAATAGGAAATCCACCAAAGGGTTATTCTGTTGGAACAGAGTATACCAGAGAGGATATCAATAGGGCGTTGGAGGCAGGCAGTGGTGCCTCTTCCATTGTCCGTAGCAGAGATTTAAGCGGACATGGAACTGCAGTAGCAGGAATTGCGGCGGGAAATGGACGTGCAAGTGATGGACGGTACCGGGGAGTGGCACCGGAAAGTGAGCTTATTGTGGTAAAACTTGGTAATCCCAGGGCAGAATCTTTTCCTAGAACTACCGAACTCTTGCAGGCGTTGGATTATAGCATACGAAAGTCTTTGGAATGGAACCGTCCTATTGCCATTAATTTAAGCTTTGGCAACACGTATGGTTCCCATGATGGAACTTCGCTTCTGGAAACTTATATAGATGGTATTTCAAACATGGGACGTAATTGTATCTGTATTGGTACCGGAAACGAAGGCACTTCCGGGGGACATACCGGTGGCATTCTGAAGGAAATGCAGGAAACGATGGTGGAATTGGCGGTAGCTCCTTACGAAACATCATTTAGTGTACAAATCTGGAAATCTTACGTAGATCAGGTGGATATTAGTGTAGAAAGTCCCGATGGTATGCGGGTAGGACCAATTCAAAAAAGTCTTGGCACTCAGCGTTTTTCCATGGAGGATACAGAAATCCTGTTGTACTACGGAGAACCTTCTCCTTATAGCACCAATCAGGAAATCTATCTGGATTTCCTGCCCAAGGACTCTTATGTTACTTCTGGAATCTGGCGAATTGTACTGACACCGGGAAATATAGTAAATGGTCAGTATGATATGTGGCTTCCCAGTGAAGGGGTACTAAATTTGGGCACCCGTTTTTTATTGCCCACACCGGAATTATCTTTAACCATACCGTCCACGGCTAGGAGAGCAATTGCAGTAGGAGCGTATAATTCTTATCTAAATAATTATGCAGAATTTTCAGGGCGGGGTTATGTTTATGGCAATGTAAGCATCAAGCCAAATCTGGTAGCGCCGGGGGTAAACATTACCTGTCCTTCGCCGGGTGGCGGTTATGTGGTAAGAACAGGAACCTCCATGGCAACGCCATTTGTGACAGGAAGTGCGGCACTTATGATGGAGTGGGGGATAGTCAGAGATAATGATTCATTTTTGTATGGAGAAAAAGTAAAGGCATATTTAGAGAGAGGGGCGAAGCCACTGCCGGGGATTGAGGAGTATCCGAATGAATTGGTGGGCTGGGGGGCACTTTGTTTGGCAGAAAGTTTGCCTGTATAATCCCTTAAAAAGATAAATTTTAAAATATGTAAAATATAGTAGAAAGAATTATGGGAAATGAGCCGATAAATAAAGAAATGATTTATATTTATGACAATTCGGAATGTCAGTTGTATTCTGACATTTTAAATCAGCGAGTTATATGAATATAGCAAGGGGGAGTTGTATGAGAACGAAAGCGAAACAGCAAATCCTTAGAATGAGAGAATCCTTTTTCTTTATTGCACTTCATAACGGATTTGTTTTAATGATACCACTAATTCTTACCGGCGCCACAGCATGTGCATTGATGAATTTGCCCTTTGTTGGATATCAGGAGGCATTAAGAAACGGAAGTTTTCAAATTATATATGACATTTTAAATACAGTTCACCAGGCTACATACGGGTGTTTCTCTGTTGCGTTGACCATAGCATTGAGTGTAGGCTACGCCATGGAGCGGAATGAAAAGGCAGAAAAATCGGCTTTGTATGTACTTGCTTCTTTGGTGGCTTTTGGAACACAGTTAGGTATTGGAACAGATAATTTTAGTCAGGAACTGTTGGGAGTAAAAGGCTGCTTTACAGCTGTTTTTGTAACAATGATTACTTGTTTTGCCTATGATTATATGAGTCGTGAAGAAAATATGAAAATGGCAAGATATACGGTTGGAATGGAGCCTGCTTGTGCAAAGGCAATCAATGCTATTTGTCCGATGGTTATTATAACAAGTGCTTTTGCCTTATTAAATGTAGTCTTATATGTTTGTTTTCAGGTGACAAATATTCAGGGAATCGTATACAAAGTACTGTTTTGGGTATTTGACAGCGTTCGTTCAGAATTTGTTTTAGGACTTATGTATACTTTTATGCTGCATTTTCTTTGGGCAATCGGATTTCATGGAAGCCATATGATGGAAGTGGTAGCTGCGTCTTATTTTTCGCAGGTAGGGCAGGATATTATTTTTAGTAAAAGCTTTTTCGATATATTTGTTGTTATGGGGGGATGCGGAACTACTGTTTGCGTATTGTTGTTGGGGTTGTTTTTCTACCGCAAAAAGCGCTTGGGAAATATAGCACGGCTTTCGGTATTTACGGCCACTTTTAATACCAATGAAATGTTAAATTTTGGGATTCCTATTATGTTAAATCCTGTATTGATTGTTCCATTTTTATTGACACCGATGATGGCATATGTAATATCTTATACAGCAACTTATTTTGGGTGGGTTCCAACGGTGACCCGGGAAATTATCTGGACTACTCCGGTATTGTTTAGTGGTTATCTTGGAACAGGTTCCATTCGGGGAAGTATTTTGCAGTTGGCTATTATTGTGATGGGGATGCTAATTTATTACCCTTTTTTAAAAATAAACGAGAAAGTACAGGAAATATATGTAAAAAACCAGATAGAAAAACTGGTGGCAGAATTGAAGAAAGCAGAAGAAGAGAATGAAACGCCGGATCTTTTAAATAAAACGAATAGTTATGGTATGGTTGCAAGAATGCTGTTGAAGGATTTGGAAACAGCATTGGCTAAGAATGAAATCTTTATGTTGTATCAGCCACAGGTAGACAGCAGAGGTGTCTGTCTTGGAGCAGAGGCATTGGTTCGATGGAAACATCAGGATTATGGATTTATTTATCCTCCATTAATTATTTATTTGGCCAAAGAAGGAAAAATACTACCGCAACTGGAAGAAAGAATTTTCGACATGGTGGCAGGAGCGATTAAGAAAACTCAGGATAATTATGATGGTGATTTTAAGATATCAGTAAATATTACTGCCAAATCTCTGACTTGGGATATTGAAAGCTGTATGGAAGCCTGCATTGAGAAATATCAGATTCCGGCAGATAAAATGTGGCTCGAGATGACAGAGCAGGATATGCTTTCCAATACAGATGCTGTAATTCAAAAGCTGGAACATCTAAAGCAGGTGGGGCATACATTATTGATTGATGATTTTGGTATGGGTCACACGTCTATTGTTTATTTACAATCGAATTATTTTGATGTAGTAAAACTGGATGGCTCTTTGGTAAGAAACATATTGAAAAATTCCACAGACCAGAAGATTGTAGCTTCTGTAGTGGAATTGGGAGAGAAATTAGGCGTAAAAGTAATTGCTGAATATGTGGAAACCGAAGAACAGCGAGATAAACTAAAAGAATTAGGCTGCTTCTGGTATCAGGGCTATTTGTATAGTAAGCCGGTAGCATTGGATGAGTTTATTGTCTGGATGAAAAAGTGTAACGAGGGAGTTTAGTTTTCCTTGGACATCCAGCAATATTGTTCTCTATAATGTTTCGGAGAAATCCCTTTTTCCTTTTTGAAGGTGCGGGAAAAATAGGAATAGTCCTGAAATCCGGCTCGTTCTGTGACTTCGGAAATGGGAATCAGGGTGTCCCTTAACATGGCAGCGGCTATCTCTATTCGGTTTCGATTTAGAAATTGAAAGATAGTTTCGCCGGTATAGGAAAGGAACCGTTTGGATAAATCGGTTCGATTCATTGAAAATTGTTTTGTTAAATCTAAGATGGTGATTTTCTTGTGTAGATTACTTTTCAGATAAGTAATTACCGCAAGAATTTCATCATCTTTTTTCTGTTTTTCAGTATGGATAAGCGTAGCCTTCTCATGGGATAACGTATTTGCCAAAGCTAATAGTTCAATTAAGTAAGTGCGGCTTCTGCATGCCCAAAAGTCTGTATCCTGCAATGTGATTTGGTCATGAAAATCCTCAAAAAGCTTCGTAATTCGAAGAGAATTATCCGGATTTGGAAACAAAACCCCATAAGAAGGAGAAATTCGATTGACGAAGGAATCCAGATAAAAACAATCTTGCATTTCGGTAGTGCTTAAGGTAGAAGCAGTTGTTCTGATATTATGGAAATTTAATGCACTATTTACAATGGAAGGATGAAACAGGATGGCTTTTACAGAAATGTCTTCTTCAATAGACAGAAGTTCCGTTTCGTTTGCGCAAACCAAAACAGGAGCATCAAAAGAGATGGTTTGGTGATTGAAAAGAAATATTCCGCTGCCGGATTCAATAAAAACCAAAGAAAGACGGCTGTTTTGTAAAGCGGAAGAGTCAAATCCCAAACCTTCATAATATCCCATATCTAAAGTAAAGTATCCGTGATGTTCTTTCGTACAAATTTCCATAAGTATTCTCCTAACTTTTCCTAATATAAGTTTCTGATGCTATTTTATATCGAAATTGATAATCCGACAATCCTTTCTGCAAATTCTTCATGGTCTTTTCTTTGGAATATTTTATAATCAGGCTAGAAAGCAAAGGAGGATGGCTTATGAAAAGAAAAGTAATACAATGTTTGGGATTGATGTGTTTGTTGGTTATTAACAGTGGATGTGGCAAAGAAACGGTTACACCAAAACCGGAAAAAGAAAAGGAAAAGGGAACCATACAGGTGCTAGATGGATTCTACAGTGAGGAGCTGGGGACGGAGAATACAGTAAGAATATATCTTCCACCGGAATATGAAAACAGTGAAGAAAGATATCCTGTAATTTATATGTTTGATGGACAGAATTTGTTTGACTGCTCCACGGCAACTTATCAAAAGGAATGGCATATTGATGAGAGTCTTGATACTTTATATGACGAAAAGCGCACCAAAGGCATAATTGTGGTAGGGGTGGACTCCGTTAGCAGCAGGAGAAACAAAGAATATAATCTTTATCTGAGGGAATACGATGGAGGCGGTGCCGGAGATGTTCTAAAAACGTGTGATTTTTATGCTAACACGTTGAAACCATATATTGATAAAAATTATCGCACACAAACAGACAGAGAGCATACAGCGATTATTGGTGCATCCTATGGAGCCGTGGCAGCCATATGTGCCAGTACACAATATCCGGAACTGTATGGCTATACCGGCATGTTTTCCTATTGTGACAATCAAAATCCGGAAAAGATGACTGAATATATAAAGGAGCATATGACGCCGGAAATTTTAACGGATAACAAAATTTATTTTTATACTGGAAAATACGATTTTGCTTATACTTCGACAAAGTCTGCTTATGAAATTGCCAAGGAAAATAGCTTAGAAAATATACATTATGAGCTGGATGAAGGGCAGCACGATGAATACTCCTGGGGTGCCAAATTTACAGAGTGTTTAAATTTTTTTTACTGGATAGAATAAAACTACTTGAAAAATTTTTTGTGATATATTAAAATTCTACATGAACGATAGTGTCAAAGTTCACAATAAAAATGTAAGGAGGATGACAAATGTCATACGTAGATGAAATTATCGAATCTGTAGTTCGTAAAAACCCTAGCGAGCCAGAGTTCCATCAGGCTGTAAAAGAAGTATTAGAATCACTTAGAGCAGTGGTGGAAGAAAATGAAGAAAAATTTAGAAAAGATGCTTTACTTGAAAGATTAGTTGAGCCTGAAAGACAGTTCAAGTTCAGAGTACCTTGGGTAGATGACAAGGGACAGGTTCAGGTTAACACTGGTTACAGAGTACAGTTTAACAGTGCAATTGGACCATTCAAAGGTGGTTTAAGACTTCATCCATCTGTTAATCTTGGAATTATTAAATTCTTAGGTTTTGAGCAGATTTTCAAAAATTCTTTAACAGGACTTCCTATCGGTGGTGGTAAAGGTGGTTCTGATTTCGATCCTAAGGGAAAATCCGACAGAGAGATCATGGCATTCTGCCAGAGTTTCATGACAGAATTATGTAAATATATTGGAGCTGACACAGACGTTCCGGCCGGAGATATCGGTACAGGTGCCAGAGAAATCGGTTACATGTATGGACAGTATAAACGTATCAAAGGTGTATACGAAGGTGTGTTAACAGGTAAAGGATTATCTTACGGTGGTTCTTTAGCTAGAACAGAAGCTACAGGATACGGTTTATTATATCTCACAGATGAAATGTTAAAATGCAACGGACATGATATCAAAGGAAAAACAGTTTGTATTTCCGGTTCTGGTAATGTTGCTATCTACGCTACACAGAAAGCACAGCAGTTAGGCGCAAAAGTTGTAACTGTTTCAGATTCTACAGGCTGGGTATACGATCCAGAAGGTATTGATGTTGCTTTATTAAAAGAAGTAAAAGAAGTAAAACGTGCAAGATTAACAGAATATGCTGCTGCTAGACCAAGTGCTGAATATCATGAAGGTCGTGGCGTATGGACTGTTAAATGTGACATTGCTCTTCCATGTGCAACTCAGAATGAGTTATTATTAGAAGATGCAAAAGCATTAGTTGCAAACGGATGTATCGCAGTTGCAGAAGGTGCAAACATGCCTACAACATTAGAAGCTACAGAATACTTACAGGCAAACAAAGTATTATTTGCTCCTGGTAAGGCTGCAAACGCAGGTGGTGTTGCTACATCAGCTCTTGAAATGTCACAGAACAGCGAAAGATTAAGCTGGACATTCGAAGAAGTAGATTCTAAGTTACAGAGCATCATGGTAAACATCTTCCACAACTTAGATGACGCTGCAAAACGTTACAATGCAGAAGGAAACTACGTAGTTGGTGCAAACATCGCAGGTTTCGAAAAAGTTGTAGACGCTATGACAGCACAGGGAATTGTTTAATTACTGACAATAATACATAAGTATATAAAGAAAAGTCTCATAGACAAAGGCAAATTGCCTAATGTTTATGGGACTTTTCTTTATGTATTGAAATGACAAAAGAATTGTCAGAATATTCATAAATAGAAGATAATTTACGTTATTTTGAGGTCGTTATATACACATGGTACACAAGTGATATATAGGTGGTATACACTTGGTTTTATTGATTCTGGATGTTTTTTGGAAACGTTTCATCCTTTGCTTTTCTAGATGATTCAGGCTGAACATGAGTGTAATGTTGATACTACAACAACATTATAAAGGTAAGCGGGAGCAATGTAAGTTCATGGTTGGAGCGTGAAAAAATGCAAAGTACGGGAGGTGTTTTCGGTGACTAAACAGGAATTTGCAACACTGGTTGTAGGTATGCAGGCAATGTATGGGGAAGATTTTATTGGGACGGAAGAAGCGTTGGACGTGTGGTACGCCCTATTACATGATCTGGACTATCAGATATTATCAAAGGCACTTCAACCATATATGCTGACAAATAAATTCAAGCCAACCGTTGCGGAGCGGGCAAGATTTGCAGAAATCTACCAAGCTATTCAAAGGCGGAAAAGAACGGAAGTGAACGTAGACAGTGTACTGCCAAACTTACGGGAAATGGTGCAGAATCGCTTGGCTGAACTGGAACAGAATGGGCAAAAAGCAATAAAGCCGTAAAAGGAAAAAAAACTAACTTAGCAAGCACTGCCTGTGTTCCTTCACAGGCGATAAAATGAGCGATTTCTTTTACAGAAGAAACGCTCAAATTTATCATTTAGGGAGAATTCCCTAACCCTTAGAATCATGTGAAAGAATGGAACGATATGGCAAAGGATAGAGCCAATAGAACGAGGAAAAATGAATTCAAAATTATTTGAGCGATAATGGAAATTATATCCGGTACAGGAAGGTGGAGTTGTCAAAGAGAAAGAGTACTTCGGATTATATTAGGACATTGATATTCTTTGGATTTGTTTATGATGTAGATTATTCTTACCTAAGCCAGTATAACGAAACGCTTGGAAAAAGCAGCCGTTGATACATAATAAATAACTTAAAAATAATAAGGAAAGAAATTGAAGGTATATAATTGCAACCAATGTAAGAAAGGTGCCTATAGTTGTTATAATTCTCAGTATTTTCAAAGATGATTTCAATGTTATATAGTATTTTAGTAGATATTAGAAATTCATGGAATGTAGGATCTGAGGTATAAGCGATAGATTGATGACAGATTGTATGGTATAATTTGTAAGTTGATTTTATTATGGAAGCCATAATCACAGCTATTGCAACTTAAAATTGCATAGTTGCAACTGTATTTTGATAGTCTTCACAAGATAAAAATGGTACGCTGAGTGAGAAAGGAGTAGTGATATATGACATTAGGACAAAGAATACAAAAAGGAAGAAAAGAGGCTGGTCTATCTCAAGAGGAATTGGCAGAG
>JAFQUB010000048.1 GCA_017408735.1 Lachnospiraceae bacterium | reverse complement strand
TTTGAAGGAGAGGAAGTCGTAAGGCTTCCTCTCAGTTTTTGTATACGGATTATAAACATCACATATAATATAAAGGTGTGAAGGGAATATTTATTCCAGTCTCATTTTTGAAGGGTTGGAGGGCATTCATTTTTTGAATTCTCTCCAATCAGTTTTTTAGAAAGAAAAGAAGCAAAAGAAAGAATAGGGGGACACTCTGGCGGTTTCTCCCCTTGCCCCCTTTCAGCGTTGAAACTTCACAAGTTCAGTTTTAACAATTAACTTTTTAGAACCAGTAAAACCGACCTTTTCGCCTAGTCAAATAATGAGAGAAAGTCTTGACCACTCACAACCAAAAATATAGAAATTTCTATACTTTTTACGATTGCGAATGGTCAAGTCTGTAATAAAACAATTTTCGCCTGTGAGTGTGTTTAACCCCGCACACTTCGGAGATGTTTCATTTTCTATACATAACAGTAATATGGCGATACCACCAAAGTCGATCTTTTAATTACTATACGCAACGTGCCCTTGTTTTTCATATTTACCAGACTACATTACACTTTTCATATAATGCACACGTCATCCAATGCCGTAGCCGTTCATTATCTTTCAATAATCAAGTCGCCCTCACTTGGTTCGGCATTATTTTTGAGGTTGTCCGCCGTGGACATTTAACATTTTGTTTGCTTTGGGTGATGTTTTTTTCTTATCGTACACCCATTAAAAAAGTCCTGAGGTGGTGAAGCACATCAGAACTCTATATAAAAAACTTTACAGTTTGAAACTGTCGGTTGTCCTTGTAATTGCTTCACCAACTACACCCACCCAAGCGGTGGCTTTTTTAATTTATTTACTTGTCATAAACAATATGACCGATAGAGGACAGTTTGGAGCAAAAACTTTTATTAAATTTGAAAAAATTTTTGAAGTGCCGATTTTATCAAAAATTGATTTTTAAAAGGCGGTATTTTGGCGGTTTTGGGGTTGTTATGAGTGTGTTTTTGAACAAAAAAGGCTATACAGAAGAAAAATGATTTTTAAAGATATTTTTGCCCGAAACGTATCAAAAATTGATTTTTTCCAGTGTATAGATTTTATACCCTACCCACAAGCCAAAAGGCATATTAAGGGTGAGGGGAGGTGTTTGACGTGGGAAAAATAGACATAGATGATGAAATGTTTTATAAGGGTTCTCTTGATGTTTTACTTGAAGCAGTAGCACAAGATGAAACAGAAGAACATAAACAACCTGCAACAGATACAGAAGATGATTTTGTAAAGGTTGAGAAATATCAAAGGCAGACCGAAAAGGAACGACAACCGAGCCCCAATTTTGCTGGCAAAGTAAAGGGGCTTATACCTTGGAGCAAGATTTGGAAGTTTAGACGGTCTTGCTTCAAGTATTTGATAGGAGGGGGAATTATGGCAAAGTTCAGTTTTCATTGTCAATGCTATAAAGCAGGGCAACTTGGAGGGATTGATAAACATAACCGCAGATTAAACAAGAATTATATCAGCAATCCCGACATAGATACGGAACGAAGCGGACAAAACCGCATTTATATTGCACCGAAGCAATCTCTTTATAAAGATTGTAAGGAACAAATAGAAAAGCGAGTTGTGGCAAGCGGTGGAAGAATTACCAAAGCAAGTAATTGGATTTGTGAAGCGGTATTTTCATACCCCGAAGAATTACCACTTGAACGCTTGGACGAATACAATGATTTAATCATAAAATATATGAACGCAAGATTTAATAATAATGTAGTGAGTGCAGTATGTCATTTGGACGAGGGAGGAAGTGCTGACGGAAAGGGAGGACTTCCACACTTGCACTTAGATATTTTAATGATTACCGAAAATAACCGACTATCAGCCAAAACACTTATAACAAGAGATTTTATAACTTCAATGCACCGAATTATGCCTATCATACTTAAGAAACACGGTTTTAATATTGATGAATATGAAGAAACCGAAGAAAAGAAGCAGGGCGGATTGTCTGCAAAGGAATATAAGAAGAAAATGGAGCAGGAAAAAGAAGAACTTAACAAAAAATTGGAGGATATGGTAAAGGAATATAACGAATTGGCAGACAGATATAATAAACTTATTGATGATAAAGCCGAATTAGAACGAAAGAACAGAGAAAAGGCTTATGAAGTGATGTATCAGCAGGAGCGAGGCAGATGAATCAGATTGCAAAAATGAAGAACTATGATATAATTTCAGTATGCAAAAAAATTGTTGTTTAAGTGAGGCAGAGATAATGAATAAAAAGCGAAAAGAAATTATTGCTAATAATGAAATATCTGAAATATATACATTAAATCTTGGCGGATATAATCAAAAAGTTTTGGTTGAAGGTAAAAAGAAAGAATTACCGATAGTAATTTTTTTGCACGGCGGCCCAGGCACGCCGATACCTTTTTCTGTGGGTTGTCGAGGATTGTTTCCGCAATTTACAGATAAATTTATAATGGTATATTGGGATCAATTAGGTTGTGGAATTAATAATTATGTTATTGATGAACAGTTCACAATAGAAAAGTTTGTTGATATGACAAAAGATTTAATTTGTGAAATAAAGAGAATGTTTCCCGAAAATTCCATTTATATTTTTGCAACATCGTGGGGGTCTATTTTAAGTGCGAAAGTTTTGGAAAAAATAACAGATACGATAAAGGGTGTTGTGGTTTGTGGTCAAATCATAAAAGAAGTATTTTTTAATGAAGAAGTATATGAAGCATTACAAAAATCAAAACTGCCAGACTCGAAATTAAGCACAATTAAAAGTGCCGATATAGATAAAATTACACCAAAGGAATTACAGTTGGTTTCTTCAAGCATAAGAAAATATACAAGTGGTTACGAAAATAAAAACGGAGAAGCAACACCGATGGGGGCTGTTATTTGGGGATTGTTAACAAGCCCAGATTATAAATTTAAGGATTTTAAAGCTGTTATGATGAATGGTTATTTGAACAATGTTTCTTTATGGAAAGAAATATTAAAAATAGATTTATCATCAACATTAAAAAATATAAAAATCCCATACACAATAATACAAGGAGATACAGATATAGTTGCATCTACCAAAACAGTGCAGGCTGTTGCAGAGGAAAGTACATATCTAAAATGTAAAGTTGTAAACAATTCGGGACATTATCCAAACAAGGAAGTAATGGATATGGTATATGAAGAGTTGATTGCTCAAATTTATGGACAATAATACTGATGTATTTAGTGCTATGAAAGATACTATGCTTAATGTGTAGTATCTTTTTCTCTGCCAAAAAGCCCGAAATACTTCCACAAAATTCATATAAAATATGAGTTGCTTTTGGGGTGTTATGAGTTATAATTTTTATATCAGCGAAATGGTAATATTACCACTATTGAAAAGACGGAGCGAATATTACCAAAAATATTACCACAGAAAAAATAAAGTAGTTTAGAAAAAGTGTTAAAAACAATTTTCTGTATAGCCAAAACTATGTAAAAAGCCTTAAAACACCCCGAAAATAAGAAAAAAAGGCTATACAGAGAAGAAAATAGCGGTGGGGTGTGCTATACCGCTTTAAGGTGTAAAAATAGAATAATCATCTTATATTTTCATATAATGAAAGCAAAGGGAAATATAAGGTGATTATTTGCGTTATAATCAAAAATTATTAAGCCATACGATTGTGGGAGTAATTTTGGTAAGTATTTTGGGAACCTTATTGCATTTTGCTTATGACTGGTCAGGGCAAAATCCAATTGTAGGCTTATTTACACCGGTTAATGAGTCAACTTGGGAACATATGAAGCTTTTGTTTTTTCCGATGTTACTGTATGTGATATTTGAATATTATAGCTTAAAAACAGAATTTCCGGGGATTTTATGGAGTGGATTTGCCGGAGTGCTGACTGGCACGTTTGCAATACCGGTTTTGTTTTACACTTATACAGGGATTATCGGAAAAAATTATACGTTTGCAGATATTTCCGTATACTATATAAGTGTAATAATCGGATTTTGTATCAATTATTTTGGGGCAGAAAAGGAGTTTTCCAAAGCCTGTAAAATACTAATAACCTTACTTATGGTATTGATGACAGTTGCATTTATTGTTTTCACCTATAATCCGCCGAATATTGGAATATTTTTAGAACCTTAAAAATTACATTTGTTTCAATAATTAAAGAAAAAGATAGTTTATAAGAAAACCCCTAAACTTCTCTTGATGAGCGGTTTAGGGGTTTTATACTAAAATTCTTTAGAATTTTTTAAGTTTTTTCTGAACGTTACCTTTAGAAAAGCATCATACACTATACTCAGGCTATATAGCACAGCTAAATTTTTAAAGTTGAGGAAAGAAAGGGGACGTGATAAAATCTCAAAGGAATGAATTTAAGAAACGATAAAGAGGAGCGAGATGTAATGGATAAATATCATGTGTTGGTAGTGGAAGATGATAAAGAAATAAGGGACGGTATAGAAATCTATCTGAAAAATCAAGGATATGAAGTGAGCAAAGCAGAAGATGGTGTACAAGGGCTGGAACTTATTGAAAAAGAAGAAATTCACCTTGCCATTGTGGATGTAATGATGCCGCGAATGGATGGAATTCATATGGTAATGGAATTGCGAAAGCATCATGATTTTCCGGTAATTATGCTTTCGGCAAAATCAGAAGAAGTAGATAAGATTATGGGCTTAAATATGGGTGCAGATGATTATGTTACGAAACCATTTACCCCGTTAGAATTGCTGGCGAGAGTGAATTCTCACTTAAGACGGTACGGAAGATATCTGGATATGGTAAAAACCGGAGAAAAAGAAAATACGGAAAAAATATATACCATTGGTGGTTTGGAATTAAACGAGGACACGGTAGAACTGAAAGTGGACGGTGTTCCGGTAAAGATTACCCCAATGGAATATAAAATTTTGTTACTATTAATGAAGAATCCCGGACGGGTATTTTCTGCGGATGAAATTTATGAACGTATCTGGAATGAAAAAGCAATTAATTCAGATACCATTATGGTTCATGTAAGAAACATTCGTGAGAAAATTGAAATTAACCCGAAGGAACCAAAATATTTAAAGGTGGTGTGGGGCGTTGGCTATAAAATGGAAAAACAATAAAAGTGCAACCAAAGAAACTGAATTAGAAAACTTAGAAAAAAAACCAAAGAAAGCAAAAGTCTGGTTAGGCTACCTGCTGGTGTGTATATTTATAACAGTGGTATCCGTGGCGACTTACTGCATGCAGCCGGAAGTTCAGAAAGTTAGAGAGAAAAGTGAGAAAGCGAAAGAAGAACAGCTTTCAGAACAGAAAGACAAAGCACTGGTGGATTTTGGATATTGTTCAGACAGAGATAAAATGTCTCTCATTTCTAATATATATTATTTGAACTACAAAATGGAAAATATGTATGACGGATTGAGTGTAGAAGAATATCTTCTGAAAAATAATAAAGAATATAAGAATCTGACAGATGCCCAGGCAAAGAAAAATTACGAGGAAAAGGCAAAGGAATTAATTAACATACTATATACAGCATATCGTATGGATTACAGTGTAGGCGAAGGCGGCAAAACATTTACTTACATGTATGACAAGAAACGTGGTATTTCCAGTGGGCAGGAAGATTTAGCGGCGGTCATTCAAAAGGAAGATTTATCAACCATTCAGGAAAACTATCAAAGTTATATGGTGATTGATTTTGATGAAAAAGGAAATCCTTCCATTACCACAAAGTATAATATAGAAGAAGCTAATTTTTTGAATTACTTAAAAAATATTCGAATTCAGGCGGTAGCAGATTACTATGCTACCCTTAGAGAGTGGGAAATTATTTATGATGTGGAAACCGGTTCCCCTTTGGAAGTATATTGGGAACAGCAAGAAAATTATAAAGAGGATTACGAATTTGAAGACAATTATGAAGAAGTGGTAGCTGTAGTTGTGCCGGAAGAAGAGGAAGAAGAGCAAATCAATATTAATTTTCCAAAAATCAAAGACACACAGGTGGTTATTGCATTTGGTTTTGGTATTGTAGATGATGTGGAATATTACCTTTCGGTGCAATATGATCAGGCATATGACCTTTGTTATCTCATTACATTATGCTTTGGCATTGTCGTATTGGCAGGTGCGGTAGTTTTACAGAATCTACCTGTTCTTGGATTAAAACAACAGCAGATATTTAGAATGCCAACAGAACTGATTTTGATAGCAGGTTTTGTGGGGCTATTGATTTATTGTGAAGAAGAACTTCCGTATATTATTATGATGGAAATCAAAGAAGCTGTTCAATATTGGATGAATGACAGCCAATTTGTGACCGAAGCAGTTATGTTGAATAAGCTTCCATCAGTTATCAACGTTGGATTATGGCTTGGATTTTACGCAGTTGCTTACTGGATTATTGCAAACGTGCTTCCATATGTTTTACATCCAATAAAAAACATCAAAGAAAACAGTATTGCCGTAAAAATAATAAGATATATCTTAAAACAGTGTAAAAGATGTTACGTTTACATTACAACAATTGAAGCGGACAAAGGGCTTAAGAAAAATATTATAAAAATATTAGCAGCCAATGCTGTCTTGGTATGTCTTTTCTGTTGTGTATGGTTTTTGGGGATTTTCGGAGTGATTCTTTATACAATAATACTGTATTTCGTTCTTGTGAAAAAAGGAAGCGTTATAAAAGCTCAGTACGACAAGCTCCTTTCTATGGTTACAGATATGGCACAGGGCGAACTGAATGTGGACGTTTCAGAAAACCTTGGAATATTTGAACCGGTGAAACAGGAATTATCCAAAGTCAGAATGGGATTTCAACATGCCGTGGAAGAAGAAGTAAAAAGCCAGAATATGAAAACAGAGCTGATTACAAATGTTTCCCACGATTTAAAAACGCCTTTGACGGCGATTATAACCTATGTAGATTTACTGAAAAATGAAAATCTGGAAGAAGAAACAAGAAAAGAATACATTGCTACATTGGATAAAAAGTCACAGCGATTAAAAGTTCTCATAGAAGATTTGTTTGAGGTGTCCAAGGCAAGCAGCAATAATATTACGATGCATTACGCAGATGTAGACTTGGTAAATCTGGTAAAACAGGTTCGTTTGGAAAACGAAGAAAGAATTATGGATTCTGACTTGGTATTTCGCTGGAACCTGCCGGAGGAAAAGTGTGTACTTCGCCTTGATCCACAGAGAACCTATCGTGTCATAGAAAATCTTCTGGTAAATGCTTTGAAATATTCTATGAGCGGTTCCAGAGTATACGTAGAAGTAACAGATGGTGAAGAAAATGTCTTGTTTACCATGAAAAATATATCAGCAACGGAGCTAAACATCGAAGCCGATCAGCTTACAGAACGTTTTGTAAGAGGTGATGTATCCAGAAACACTGAAGGTAGCGGCTTAGGTCTTGCCATAGCCAGAAGTTTCACGGAACTCCAGAACGGTAAGTTTTCGGTGGAAATTGATGGGGACTTATTTAAGGTGACGGTACAATTTAATAAATAAGATGGGGCATACAAAAGCATGTCAAAAATGGACGATTTAGAGAAAAGATTAATCAATGAACCAATTATGAAAAATTTCATGGCTTATTGCAGTAGCGGTAGTAGTTATTGGTTGGGTTATCATAGCGGATAAATTATAAAAGAAAAACGTCATCACAATGAACAAAGAAAGGGTTGTGATGGCGTTTGTTTTATACAAAATGTATAAGCAACGTGGACTTTTGGCGAAGAAATGTTATAATAGAAAAAGAAATGTATGGGGAAAGGAGCGGTAATATGAAAACGCTTAGTAAGAAAGGTATCACGTTGATTGCAGAGGTGCTGATAGTATGTTTATTATTTAGTATATGTGCACCAATCAACAGTAGTGCAGCAGCAAAAGTAAAGTTAAACAAGACAAAGGTAACCCTTAATGTGGGAAACACGACAACATTGAATGTAAAGAATACAAAGAAGAAAGTAAAGTGGTCTTCCAGCAAGAAGAAAGTTGTTACTGTCAGTCAGAAGGGAGTAGTTAAAGCAAAGAAAGCCGGAACAGCAAAAATCTATGCTAGAGTAGCAGGAAAAAAGCTGACCTGTAAAGTAACAGTAAAGCCGGCGATATCACTAAATAAGACGAAAGTTACACTGGTGAAAGGTAATGGCACCACATTAAAAGTGAAGAATGCGTTAGTGGCCGTAAAGTGGAGCAGCAGCGACAAAAAAGTTGCCACAGTTACAAAAAAAGGTGTAGTGAAGGCAGTGGGAGCCGGAACTGCAACCATTTCAGCGACTGTATCAAAGAAAACTTTTAAGTGTAAGGTCACTGTTTTAGAAAAAAATAAAGAAGTGACACCAACACATATGCCAACACCAACACATATGCCGACACCAACATATATGCCGACACCAACACATATGCTGACACCAACAGCAGTGCCGGAATCAACACATATGCCGACACCAACACATATGTTGACACCAACAGCAGTGCCGGAATCAACACAAGTACCGACGCAGGAGCCGTTGACACCAACTAATGTACCATCTCCAACCGTGACATTAGAACCAACACAAGCACCAAAGGAGGTGGAGGCTATTCTTATTTATGAGGATGACACGAAGAAAAAGGTAACAGGCATTGAAAATGATAATGAAGCAACTTATGTAGTCATTCCGGAGGGAGTTACGGAAATTGGATACTCAGCATTTAGTTATTGTGATACTTTAGTAAATGTAACCATTCCGGATAGTGTAACAAGTATTGGAGTAAGTGCTTTTGAAGGTTGCTGTAATTTGGTGACAGTAAATATTCCTTCCGGAGTAACAGAAATTAAAACCAATAGCTTTCGGGATTGTTGGAGTCTGAAGGAAATAGCACTTCCGCCAAATTTGGTAAGTATTGGTTTTGCAGCATTTATTGACTGTTATAGCCTGATGGATATTACGTTTCCGGAAACCTTGGAATCCCTTGGAGAAAGTTCATTTGCAGGTTGTATTAATCTTTCGCAGGTGACCATTCCAAAAGGTGTGAATACAATAGAACAAAATGTGTTTGGCGGTTGCATCAGTTTGGAAAATATTCAAGTAGACAGCGAAAATCCAAACTATGACAGCAGGGAGTCTTGTAATGGGATTATTGAAACAGCCAACAACAAACTGGTGTTCGCATATAAAAATACGGTGATTCCTGATACGGTAACCGGTATTGGAGAAAGGGTTTTTTATGGTTGTAAAGAATTGGAAACCATTACTCTTTCAGAGAAGATAACGAGTATCGGAAAAGAGGCTTTTGGGTACTGTAGTAATTTGAAAAGTGTGACGATAGAAGGGGATATAACGGAAATTGAAGAAGGAACGTTTTTTTACTGTGAATCTTTAACAGATATCATGATTCCGGAGAGTGTAACCTATATTAAAAAGAATGCGTTTGCTCACTGTATTTCGTTGGAACAGATTATCTTACCTCCGGAATTAGAAAGAATAGGAATTGGTGGTTTCATACAATGTTGGAAGTTGAACAACCTGATATTGCCGGATAGTCTTGTGCAAATAGAAAATGGTGCGTTTCAGGAATGCTCTAGTCTCACAAGCATTGAGATTCCGAGTGGAGTGACAACACTTTCAAGTTATATGCTTTATGGGTGTGAAAACTTAACATCTGTGGAAATACCGGATACAGTAAATACCATTAAAAATGCAGCATTCTCATTTTGCGAAAGTTTAGAATACATAGACATTCCGGAGAACGTCACAACCATAGGTGACGGTGCATTTTATGGCTGTAAAGGGTTGAAAAGTGTGTTCATTCCTAAAAATGTTAAGCAAATTGCCAGCAACGCATTTTACGAATGTAGAAGCTTGCAAAGTATTCAGGTAGATTCAGAAAATTTGGTATATGACAGTCGTAATGACTGCAATGCAATTATCGAAACTCAAAGTAATATTTTGGTTACCGGATGTATGAATACAAAGATTCCGGAGGATGTAACTGCGATAGGAAATAATGCATTTGCCGGGGCGTATGGCTTGACAAGTTTCACTATACCGGAAGGCGTGACAAGCATTGGGAAGAGTGCTTTTTGTTGTTGCGTTAACTTAGAGAGTCTTACTATACCGGAAGGAGTAATCAGTATTGGTTACGGGGCTTTTGGAGGTTGCAGTAGTTTAAAGAGCCTTACCATACCAAGCAGTGTAGAAACCATTGGAAATCAAATGTTTAGTAACTGTGAAAATCTGACCGGTATCACATGGAATGGAACGGTTTATACATCACCGGAGGATTTTGAAGCGGCGTTTAATGCGACAGAATAACTTTATCAAAACTGGAAAGTGTTACCATAATGAACAAAGGAAACGTTATGGTGACACTTTTTTTGTAAAAATTGCATAAATCCTATGGACTTTTGACGAAAAAATGATATAATAAAAAAAGAAATATTTTGGGAAGCTATATATATCATGAGGGGTAAGAAAAGTTTTAATAATTTGATTTAAAGCGTTTCTGCTACCATTGAAAGGAGCAGGCATGAAGTATAAGAAAAGTGTCTACAAATCATTAGCTATGATTACACAGCTTTCCATACACATGCTGGTTCCTATTTTTTTATGCTCTTTTTTAGGAATATTTATTGATAAAAAGTTTGGAACATATTTTGTAATTCCACTTTTTATTCTGGGAGCAATGGCAGGATTTCGAAATGTATACATTTCGGTAAAGGCAATTTATGACAATGAGGAGGAATCAGGTCATGACAGACGAAAATAGCAGTGTATTAAAGGAATTAATATTGGGGACGCTATTGTTTGGAATAGCGGTTGCACTGCTTGGTGTATGGTGGGTAGAAGATAAGAAAATGTTTTTAATAGGACTGGTAATTGGAAACGCTCTTTCCATATGGCGTGCCATCCATATGCAGTCAACTTTGGAAAAAGCTTTGGATTTTGAAGAAAAAACAGCAAAGGCAAAAATGGCAGTGTCATATGGTATACGTTTGATTGCCATTACTATTGTATTAGCACTGATGGTCGAGTTAGATTTAGGGAACACTGCCATACTTATGTGCTTTGTAGGTTTATTTGGGTTAAAAGCGGGAGCCATGTTGCAACCGCATATTCATAAATATATGAATATATTAACATACAACCGCAGATAAGAGCGGAAGCTTTCATCTGACAATAAAAAAAAGGAGGGTGAGCAGATGGAGTTGGTGAGTACAGCAGGTGCAATTGCAGCAAGCAGTGATATGGGATTTATGATTAAAGGTCTATTTTCCTATGAACTCTTTGGACAGGAATTGTGGATTACCACCACACACGTCAGTGTTCTGATAGTGGATTTGGTGTTGTTGATTTTCTTTCTTGCAACCAAAAGGAAAATGAAAAAGGCATCCCAAGTTCCCAAAGGGCTTCAGAATGTAGCTGAACTGATTGTGGAGATGCTTGACAATATGGTGAAGGGCAGCCTTGGGGGCAATGCCCATAAATTTGCAAACTATGTTGGATGCATTTTTATTTTCATTTTAGTCAGCAATATCTCAGGTGTTTTTGGACTTAGACCACCTACCGCAGACTACGGTGTAACCTTACCGTTAGGTTTGCTGTCGTTTTGTATTATTCAGTTTAATAATGTAAAGCACAACAAATTTGGCGCGGTGAAATCTTTGATGGACCCAATACCACTGTTTTTGCCGGTAAATATTATCGGCGAAATTGCAGTACCTATTTCACTTTCGTTACGTTTGTTTGGTAACGTATTATCCGGTACCGTTATGATGGCACTGGTGTATGGGCTCTTACCAATCTTTTTGAAATTTGGATTCCCGGCAGTTCTTCATGTATATTTTGACTTGTTTGCCGGTGCAATTCAGACATATGTATTCTGTATGCTTACAATGACATATGTCAATGACAAAATATCAGATGCATAAAAACAAAAACTATGATAAGAAAACAGGAGGAAAATGATATGATTACAGGAGAAGATTTAATTTTAGCATGTTCAGCAATTGGTGCAGGTTTAGCAGTTATCGCAGGTATTGGTCCTGGTATTGGACAGGGTATTGCGGCAGGTTACGCAGCAAGTGCTGTTGGTAGAAATCCGGGAGCAAAATCAGACATTACTTCTACCATGCTTTTAGGTCAGGCGGTAGCGGAAACAACAGGTCTTTACGGCTTACTTATTGCATTCTTGCTGTTATTTGTTAAACCACTTGTATAAGATACAGTCAGAAATGCAGGTAACATTTCACGTAGTGAAACCGTTACGAATACGAGTGGAAAGGAGGCTGGACCTTGGAACGTTTATTTGATTTGGATTTACAATTAATTGCAGAGAGTGTATTTACTGCAGTGAATGTTTTTTTCCTTTTTATTGTGGCATCTTACCTGTTCTTTAATCCGGTAAGAGATTTCTTGAAATCAAGACAGGACAGAATTCAAAATGATTTGGATACTGCCGATAACGAAAAGAAATCTGCCATAAGCATGAAGGAAGAATACGAAGCAAAGTTAAAGGATGTAAACAAAGAAGCAGAAGAAATCTTAAGCGATGCACGTAAGAAAGCCATGAAAAACGAGGCTAAAATTGTGGATGAAGCAAAAATGGAGGCGGCCAGAATTATTGAGCATGCCAAAAAAGAAGCTGAGTTGGAAAAGAAACGTGTGGCTGATGATATGAAAAAAGAAATGGTTGCCATTGCCTCATGTTTGGCAGGAAAGGTTGTGGCAGCATCCATTGATACCACAGTGCAGGATTCTCTGATTGACGAAACCATAAAAGAAATGGGTGATAAGACATGGCTAAGTTAGCAGCGAAAACATATGGGGACTCATTGTTTGAACTGGCATTGGAGGGAGAAAAACTGGAGCTTTTGCTGAAAGAGGCAGAATTTGTACAGCAGGTTCTTACTGAAAATGAAGATTTAGTCAAGCTGATGACGCACCCTAAAATTGGCAAAGAAGAGAAACAAAATGTGATTGAAAACATATTTAAGTCAAACATTAGTGATGATATGACTGGATTCCTTGTGATTGTGATTAAAAAGGGAAGATTTAAGGAAATAGAAGCTATTCTCACTTATTTTATTGCAAGAGTAAAGGAATACAAAAAAATTGGTGTGGCATTTGTTACTACCGCGGTGGAACTGCGGGAAGAACAAAAGCAGGCATTGGTAAAACGGTTAATTGAAACCACAAAATATGAAACAATGGAAATGAATTACACTACAGATTCTTCATTGATTGGTGGTATGATAGTGCGAATCGGTGACAGAGTCGTAGACAGCAGCATAAAACACAAGTTGAATGATTTAACAAGAGATTTGTTGAAGATTCAGTTAGCATAAGAAATGAAGAAAGAAGGTGCTAAATTCCATGAATTTAAAACCAGAGGAAATTAGTTCAGTAATCAAAGAACAGATTAAAAATTATTCTTCACAGCTTGAAGTATCTGACGTAGGCACCGTTATTCAGGTAGCGGATGGTATCGCCAGAGTGCATGGACTTGAAAAAGCAATGCAGGGAGAGCTTTTGGAATTTCCTGGGGAAGTATATGGTATGATTCTTAACTTGGAAGAAGATAATGTAGGTGCCGTATTACTTGGAGATTCCAAGAATATTAATGAAGGTGACATTGTAAAAACTACAGGTAGAGTAGTGGAGGTTCCTTGTGGAGATGCAATGTTAGGACGTGTTGTGAATGCGTTAGGACAGCCTATTGATGGCAAGGGACCAATTGAAACAGACAAATTCCGTCAGATTGAGCGTGTGGCATCCGGTGTTATCTCCAGAAAATCGGTTGATACACCATTGCAGACAGGTATCAAAGCCATTGACTCCATGGTTCCGATTGGACGTGGACAGCGTGAGCTTATCATCGGTGACCGTCAGACAGGTAAGACAGCCATTGCTATCGATACCATCATCAATCAGAAGGGACAGAATGTGAAATGTATTTATGTTGCCATCGGACAGAAATCATCTACCGTAGCAACGATTGTAAAAACATTAGAAGAATATGGTGCTATGAGTTATACCACTGTAGTTGCATCTACAGCCAGTGAGCTTGCGCCATTGCAGTACATTGCTCCATATGCCGGTTGTGCTATTGGAGAAGAATGGATGGAAAATGGAGAAGATGTATTGATTGTGTATGATGATTTATCCAAACATGCTACCGCATATCGTACACTGTCCTTACTTTTGAGAAGACCACCAGGCCGTGAAGCTTATCCTGGAGATGTATTCTACTTACATTCCAGATTGTTAGAGCGTGCAGCCAGACTGTCAGATGAATTAGGTGGAGGTTCTTTAACAGCACTTCCAATTATCGAAACTCAGGCAGGGGACGTATCTGCATATATTCCGAC
Organism: Lachnospiraceae bacterium; assembly: GCA_017408735.1. GTDB lineage: Bacteria > Bacillota > Clostridia > Lachnospirales > Lachnospiraceae > RUG11237. The sequence continues at coordinate 24,523 of JAFQUB010000048.1, read as the reverse complement.
CAATGTAATTTCCATTACAGACGGTCAGATTTATCTGGAAACAGAAATGTTTAACTCAGGTTTCCGTCCGGCGGTAAATGCAGGTCTTTCCGTATCACGAGTTGGAGGTTCCGCTCAGATTAAGGCAATGAAGAAAATTGCCGGTCCAATCCGAGTAGAGCTTGCCCAGTACAGAGAACTTGCAGCATTTTCACAGTTTGGTTCTGAACTGGATGCAGATACCAAAGAACGTCTTGCACAAGGTGAAAGAATCAAAGAAATGTTAAAACAGCCACAGTATAAGCCAATGCCGGTAGAATATCAGGTAATGATTATTTATGCGGCTACCAAGAAATATCTTTTGGATATTGCGGTAGAAGATATTGGTCGTTTTGAAACAGAATTTTTTGAATTTGTTGATACAAAATATCCTGAAATCCCGACTCAGATTCGTGAAACACAGGTACTTTCAGAAGAAAACGAAGCAGCTTTGGTAAAAGCCATCGAAGAATTTAAAAAAGAATTTTAGGCTGAAGGTATGTGTAATAGGAAATAAGAGAAGGGAGGCGATATCATGGCATCAATGAGAGATATCAAACGGCGTAAAGTCAGTATTCAAAGTACACAGCAGATTACAAAAGCCATGAAGCTTACTTCAACGGTAAAATTGCAGAAAGCAAAGACACGAGCTGAACAATCCAAGCCGTATTTTGATTTTATGTATGAAACAGTGAATGCCATGCTGGCAAAATCCGGAAACATTGACCACCCTTATTTGCAGGCAAAGGATACCGGAAAGACAGCCATTGTTGTGATTACATCTAACAGAGGGCTGGCAGGCGGTTATAACAACAACATCATAAAGCTTGTAACGGAATCAGGTATTCCAAAAGAAGATGTGGTGATTTATACAGTAGGTACGAAAGGCAGGGATGCTCTTGCCAGAAGGAATTACGATATCAAAGAGGATTACTCTGATATTATCGAAGAGCCACAATATAGTGATGCAAATGTAATCAGCAGAGATTTGTTGGATGCATTTGAACAGGGTGAAATCAAAGAAATTTATCTTGCGTATACTTTCTTTAAGAATACAGTAAGTCATGATCCTAGAAGAATCAAACTTCTTCCGGTAGAAATTGATTCAGAGGAAACACAAGAAAAAGGTATTCCGATGAATTATGAACCGGAGGAAGAAGAAGCTTTGGACTTGATAATTCCAAAGTATATTACAAGTATGATTTATGGTGCATTAATGCAGGCGGTAGCCAGTGAAAACGGAGCCAGAATGCAGGCGATGGATTCAGCAACAAGCAATGCAGAAGAAATGATAGATTCCTTATCATTGTTATATAACAGAGCACGACAAGGTTCAATTACTCAGGAATTAACTGAGATTATAGCCGGTGCTGACGCAATAAGCTAAAGGAGTGAGTGAATAAATGGCAGATAAAAATATAGGTAAAATCACTCAGATTATTGGTGCGGTACTTGATATAAAATTCAGCACAGGAAACTTGCCGGAAATCAATGAAGCAATTGAGATTACAAAGCAGGATTCCGATGTGTTGGTGGTGGAAGTATCACAGCATCTGGGAGATGATATAGTAAGATGTATTGCCATGGGACCTACTGACGGGTTGGTAAGAGGAATGGATGCAGTAGCAACCGGAGCTCCGATTACTGTACCTGTTGGGGAAAATACCCTTGGACGTATATTTAATGTATTGGGAAAACCAATTGATAATGGAGAAGAACCAAAAAATGTAGAATATTCTCCAATTCATAGAAAGGCTCCTGCATTTGAGGAGCAGTCAACTACAACAGAAATTCTTGAAACAGGTATCAAAGTAGTAGATTTACTTTGTCCTTACCAAAAAGGTGGTAAAATCGGTCTGTTCGGTGGAGCCGGTGTAGGTAAGACAGTATTAATTCAGGAATTAATTCGTAATATTGCAACAGAACATGGTGGATATTCTGTATTTACCGGTGTAGGGGAACGTACCAGAGAAGGAAATGACCTTTATCATGAAATGAAGGAAACCGGAGTTTTAGATAAAACAACCATGGTTTTCGGACAGATGAACGAACCACCTGGAGCTCGTATGAGAGTTGGTCTTACAGGACTTACCATGGCGGAATATTTCCGTGATAAAGGTGGAAAGGATGTATTGTTATTCATTGATAATATTTTCCGTTTCACACAGGCGGGTTCTGAGGTTTCTGCGTTGCTTGGACGTATGCCATCAGCGGTAGGTTATCAGCCAACCTTACAGACTGAAATGGGTGCATTACAGGAACGTATCACTTCCACAAAGAACGGTTCTATTACTTCCGTTCAGGCGGTATATGTGCCTGCCGATGACTTAACTGACCCGGCACCGGCAACAACCTTTGCCCATCTGGATGCAACCACAGTTCTTTCTCGTTCTATCGTAGAACTTGGAATTTATCCGGCGGTAGACCCATTGGAATCTACATCACGTATTCTGGACCCTAGAATTGTGGGTGAAGAACATTACAAGGTTGCCCGTGGCGTGCAGGAAATTCTTCAGAAATATAAAGAATTACAGGATATTATTGCGATTCTTGGTATGGATGAACTATCCGAAGATGATAAGTTAGTAGTATCCCGTGCAAGAAAGGTACAGAGATTTTTGTCTCAGCCATTCCACGTTGCAGAACAGTTTACAGGAACAGAAGGAAAATATGTTCCGGTATCTGAAACAATTCAGGGATTTAAAGAAATTCTGGAAGGTAAATATGATGAAATTCCGGAAGGTTATTTCTTAAATGCAGGAAACATTGATGATGTACTCGCCCGAGTGAAGTAAGGGGTGATTAAATGGCAGAATTAATGAAATTGCAGGTGATTTGTCCTGACAGAATATTTTATGAAGGGGAAGTTTCCATGGTAGAATTCAATACTACCGAAGGAGAAGTGGGTATTTACCCAAAGCATATTCCACTGACGAGTATTCTGGCACCGGGAATTTTAACTATAACAGAAGAAGACGGTTTAAAAAATGCCGCACTTCATTCCGGTTTTGTTCAGATTCTTCCAGAAAAAGTTACTGTTATGGCAGAAGCAGCAGAATGGCCTCATGAAATTGATTTGGGCAGAGCAGAAGCTGCCAGAGACAGAGCAGAAGAACGAATTAAGAACCGGAGTGATAAAACAGATATTGCAAGAGCCGAAACAGCATTGCAAAGAGCGATTGCAAGAATTAATGTGATTAAATAAAATAGCAAATGTATAAAAGACCTTTTATCTGGTAATACTTGGAATAAGTAGGAAAGATAGGAGGTCTTTTTATGAAGAAAGTAATATCAGTACTGGCTTTGGTTTTGTGGTGCGTGGCCATTATTCAGGGAATAGATGCATTAGGTGGAGAAAAAGAAGCAGAAGTAATTCAGGCATTCAACAGTATGAGTATGACCCGGGAAAACAGCAAAATTCAATCTTATGGAAAGTATAATGGAGATTATTTGACTGTGGAAGAACAGAAGATTTTGTTGAAAACTATGGCGGAAGCATTGGGAATTGTGGATAATTATACATTACAGGAAAACAGTGACCAGTATGGAAGACAGGTAACATTATTTCTGGATGGAACTCAGGCAGATACAAAAATAACATTCATTACTCAGGAAACGGAGGAGCAATCTCATTCTATGGAAGTGAATCAATATCTGAAGACAGAGGTTCAGATTGAAAAATCCATTGAAAGTGCTTTTCATTATAAGGATACTGTAGATATGATTATGGGACGGTATGTGGAAACGCCACAGACGATAATTCACATAAATGGAAAATATCAGGGAAAACTGGACACAGAGCAAAAGGATGCTCTTTCTGTACAGCTGTTAGAGCAACTGAAGGCGGAAGTGATAGTAGAACATAGAGAGGATACTTATGTGGTTTATGCATATACGCCAATGATTGAAGAGTACAAGAAAGTAGGAAAAGATAAAATAAATCTCACCATAGCTATTGTATATAATGAAGAATCCCATACCACAGAGGTGTTATTAGCCACACCATTGTTAAATGAAGATTTCTAAAAAGAAAGAACAAAAACGGACACAGTCGCATATATTAGTACTGTACTTTTGAATCAAATATGGAGGCAGTATGGAATATAAAAAGACGGGAGAAGTAAAGAAGAACGTTTTCGGTTCTAATGTAACACCGGTTCAGGGAGGACGTTCTTTCATGGAAGAACAACCATCAATGATGCCGGGGGCCTGTCCGTGGATGATGCCGGGAAACAATCCATCCATGGAAAATCAGCCGTGGATGATGCCGGGAAATCGTCCGATGATGGAAGGTCAGCCAATGATGCCGGGAAATTGGTCGCCGATGATGCCAATGATGCCAAGAAATCAGCGTCAGCCAATGATGCCGCCGTATCCGGTATATCCTTCTAATATGGTAATGCCATACTACTATGGAGAAACGATGCAGGGAATGGAATTCACAGAGGAAGATTTGGATAAGGAATTAGAACAGGTTATGGAAATGTATCCTTCCACTGCTAAGGAAATCCAGAAGAAAGTAGTAGAAGTCTGTGATTCCATTGATTATGAAGGCAGCATTTTGTACGATGAATATCCGGATAAATTTGTACTTAGCAGATACTGTGACAAGATATTTGAAGATATGGAACCATCACAGGTAGAAATGTCCTCAGAATCTATGGAAAGTCAGGATGTCAGTGGCTCAAGAAGACAGCCATGCAGAAATTGCAGACCACATGATGGAAGACGGGATTTAATAGATGTGCTGTTTTTCAATGAAATGTTTCGTAGAAGATGTCGCAAAGGCAGATGTCGCAGATGGTAAAATGAAATAAAAGTGGAAGGTGCAGGCAGGAGACTGTTTGCACCTTTTTTAACAAACTAACCATCGGAAAGAATGTAACTTCCATCGGAAAGTCTACAGTTGTTGAAGAGTTTTTATGGGCTATTGGAAATACAACAATTAGCAGATATAATTCTCGATTCGCTATATATCTTCCAATAAAAATGTTGCGTGAAAAATTATGAATTAAGGAAATTTTTTGTTGAGCTTTTTCCCTAAAAGAATTAAGATATATAGTAAGAGAAAATTTAGGGAGGAACCATGGAATTATCAGAATTATTAAATAGCGCACTGACCGGAGAGTTGTCCGGTATTACCATAAGCAACGTGAAAAACAGTGACCTTGGAGAAAAAATAAAAATACGTCCGGTATTGTTAAAAGACCAGTTAAAGTTTCAGGTAACTTTTTACCGTGGAACAAAAGTAATACATAAGAATTATGAAAAAAAAGAGCTGCTTACGGATATTCCGCTGTGGCTTGGTGAATACTTTAAACAGATGCAGGCAGAATATGGGGATATGCAGGCAAGTGTATTAGTAAGCAAAAAAGGGAAAGTAACCATTAAGACAAAGCGTACAGGCTGTAAAAAACAGGCAGTATTGGAACATAACCGCAAGAAAAAATACATTCTGGAAGAAGGAAAACCGGTACCGTTTTTGGTGGACTTGGGTGTAATGAGCCAGAATGGCAAGATTATTCATGCAAAATACGATAAATTTAAGCAGATTAACCGTTATCTGGAGTTTGTAGATGATATATTAGAGCAGCTTCCAAAAGACAGAGAAGTTACCATCGTAGATTTTGGATGTGGAAAATCATATCTTACCTTTGCACTGTACTATTTTTTAAGAGAGTTAAATGGATATCAGGTATCCATTATTGGACTTGACTTAAAAGAAGATGTAATTGAACATTGTAATAATCTTAGCAAAAAGTATGGCTATCAAGATAAATTGAAATTTTACGTAGGAGACATTGCAGGTTATAATGCACTAAAATCTGTAGATATGGTAGTAACACTCCATGCCTGCGATACAGCAACCGATTATGCTTTGGCAAAGGCGGTAGGCTGGGGAGCCCAAGTAATATTGTCCGTTCCATGTTGTCAACACGAAGTAAACAAGCAACTGCAGAATGATATGTTGGCACCAGTGCTGAAATACGGATTAATCAAAGAAAGAATGGCAGCATTGATGACAGATGCTATCCGTGCACAGCTTTTGGAGGAACAGGGCTATCAGGTGCAGGTGATGGAATTTATCGATATGGAGCATACACCGAAAAATATTTTGATTCGTGCAGTGAAAGACAAAAAAGCAGGAAGAAATCAGAAATTAGATAATTGTATGAAAGAACTTCATGTCCAGCCAACCTTAAGCGGGTTGTTAGATAGGTAATGTGACAGATGGAGGTTATGGGATAGAATGAAAAAACACCTAATAAAATTTACAGTGCTGTTTACCATATTTGTGCTTAGTGTGATAATTATCAGCAAAATTACTAATCAGGGAAACACAGATATGACGGCAGAGATGGCAAATGCCACATATCCGGTACTTACCACAATGGTAGGAGGACATGAGGCAAACCGGCTTCACGGGTATGCAGATGAAATGCAGGCCCGGTATATGAGAGATACCATCACTCCTCTTGGTGAAGACCGTAAGCTTACAATTCAAGTAAAGGAAACAGAACTGGATATTAAGGATATTTCTTATGAGGTCAGGAGTCTGGATACTACAAGACTGGTGGAAGATAATAAGGTCAGCAGTCTTGAAACTACAGACAATGGAATACAGGCAGAAATCCCTATCAAGGATTTGATTGATAAAGGAACAGAATATATTTTGACTATTGTACTTCATTGTGAGGGAAAGCAGGAAATTCGCTATTATACAAGAATTGTGCTGATGGATAATAATCATGCAAAAGAATTGATTGAATTTTCTCGGGATTTGCAGAGCAAAATATACAATAGAGATAAAAGTGCCTCTGAGGATATTGTAAAATATTTAGAATCCAATGCCAGTGGAGATAATTCTTCTTATCAGTATGTAAACATCCATTCTAATCATGACCAGGTCACCTGGGGAGAACTGGATGTAACAATAGAATCTGAAACGGTTCCGCAGATAAAAGAACTGTCGGACAGTATAGGAACCATTAATTATAATTATGTAGTTTCCGTGGGAAATGAAAAGGGTAGCAAAGATTATCTGAATGTGGAAGAATATTATTATATCCGCTATACTGCCAACAGAATGTACCTGTTGGACTATGAACGTTTTGCCAATGAAATGTTTATGCCTACAAATGAACGCTTTGCTGAAAATAAAATCAATCTTGGAATTATCGATGAAAATGTAGTCTATGAAGAAAATATGGATGGAACCATTGTCAGTTTTGTGCAGGAAAACACATTATGGCAGTATAATAACAACACAGACAGAATAATAAAAGTATTTGGATTTTTTAATAATAGCGTGGCAGATGTGCGGGACACCTACGATCAGCACAAAGTAAAAATAGTCAGCATGGATGAAAATGGAAATATGCACTTTATGGTGTGTGGCTATATGAACAGAGGACGCCATGAAGGACAAACAGGAATAGCCATGTACTATTATGACAGCACCATTAACTGTATTGAAGAACAAGTATTTTTACCTAGTACCAAGCCATATCAGTTGCTAAAAGAAGACATTGACAATCTGATTTATGTAAATAAAAATAACCAGATGTATATTTATCTGGAAGAAAGCCTTTATGAAATTGACTTAACGACTCATACTTATGAACTAGTGGTAAGTGGTTTGAAAGAAGGAACCTATACAGTATCCGAAGATAACAGTATGTTTGCATGGCAGGAGCAGTTAAATAAGTATAATTCCCAAGTGATTAATGTATTCTCTCTACAGGATGGGGCAAGCTATCAGGTAACTGCAGGAGAACAGGAATGTATTGCACCATTGGGATTTATGCAACAGGATTTTATCTATGGAATTGCCATAAAAGACGATATAAAATATGACGTGACCGGTGTGATGAGATTTCCAATGCATGCGATTTGCATTCGAAATGAAAAGGAAGAAGAAATCACATATAGCAGAGAGGGCATTTATATTATGGGTACCAGCCTGAAGGATAATGTGATTCAGCTGGAACGTTATGAAAGAATTTCAGATGGTTCATATAAAGAAGTGGACAGCGACAGCATTATGAATAATGATTTTGTAGAAAATACCAACATAAGCCTTACACAGAAAGTAACTGAGGAGCGGAAAGCCGAATATCAGCTGGAACTGGCGTATGATATATCAGAATCCCAGCCGAAGCTTCTGACCCCTCGTGAAGTGGTGTATGAAGAATCCAGAAATGTGGAAATGGATGAAAAACAGGAAAACGATGTGGAAAATTATTATTATGTGTATGCCCGTTATGGGATGATGGGAGTATATACAGATGCTGCCCAGGCAATTGAAACAGCTAAGAATTATTTCGGTGTGGTATTAAATAAAAATCAAAATTATATCTGGGAAAAAATCAAACATCAAACAAGAGCAAACATTAATCAGGTATCCGTGTCAAGTACGGATGGAGGAAGCAGTTTAGGTATCTGTCTGACACAGATGCTGACAGCGGCAGGTTATACCGTGGACGCAAAACCTTTATTAGCCCAGGGAGAACCACCATTATCCATATTGAATAAGTATGTGGAAGGAGATGTACTGGACTTAACAGGTTTAAGTGTAGATGAAGTTCTGTACTATGTCAGCCGGGGATATCCTGTACTGGCTGTGTTGGGTGAAAACAAAGGTGTTCTAATTGTGGGCTATGATGAATTTAATGTATTGATTCTGGACCCGTCAAACAGCACAGAACCCTATAAAAAAGGAGTGAATGACAGTCGTGAATATTTTGAGAGCTTAGGAAATAATTTTATCAGTTTTGTAAAATAGGAGGTAGAGCATGGACGCAAGAATAAAAAAACTGGCAGAAAATTTAGTTACTTATTCCTGTAAAGTAAAAGAAGGCGAGAAAGTATATATTAACTATATCGGGCAGGAAACAGAAGATTTGGCAAGAGCCGTAGTAAAGGAAGTATATAAGGCAAAGGGAAGACCTTTTGTGCACTATATCAGCAACGAAGTGTTAAGAGAAGTGCTGCTAAATTGTGATGAAGAACAGATGAAACTGATGGCAGAAATTGATGCACTGGAAATGTCAAAGATGGATTGCTATATCGGCATCCGTGGTGCAGACAATGTTTCTGAACTTTCCGATGTGCCGGAAGATAAAATGAAGATTTATAATCAGTTATATCAGACACCGGTACACCACGAAATCCGAGTGCCAAAAACAAGATGGGTAGTACTCCGCTATCCTAACCATGCCATGGCACAGCTGGCATGTACCAGCACTGAAGCGTTTGAAGATTTTTACTTTGAAGTATGTAATCTGGATTATTCTAAAATGAATGAAGCGATGAAATCACTGGTAAATTTGATGAATAAAACCGATAAAGTAAGAATGACAGGACCGGGAACAGATATCAGCTTTTCCATTAAAGATATCCCGGCAATTCCATGTGCAGGAGAATTAAACATTCCGGACGGTGAAGTGTACACAGCGCCGGTAAGAGATTCTGTGAACGGAACAATTCAGTACAATGCACCATCCATTTATCAGGGATTTACATTTGAAAATGTATGTCTTACCTTTGAAAACGGAAAGATTGTAAAGGCAACCGCCAATGATACAGAACGTATCAATAAAATATTTGATATAGATGAAGGCGCAAGATATATTGGAGAATTTGCAATTGGAGTAAATCCATATATCTTATCTCCGATGAAAGATATTTTATTTGACGAAAAAATTTGTGGTTCCATCCACTTTACTCCGGGAAATTGTTATGATGAAGCACCAAATGGAAATACATCAGCAATTCACTGGGATCTAGTGTGGATTCAAAGACCGGAATACGGTGGAGGGGAAATATACTTTGATGATGTATTAATCCGTAAGGACGGAAGGTTTGTAATACCTGAACTGGAATGCCTGAATCCGGAAAACTTAAAATAGTAAATTTATAACTCATAAATAAAAAAGATAAAAGTAATAAAGGCAGCGACACTCTTAAAAAGGAGGCGCTGCCTTTGGCTTTATTTAACCCTCAAGTTGGGAAGCAATCTGAGGAAAAATTTCTACAGAACGTTTTAAAATACCGTGCATATAAGCAATGGCGGTACCGTAATTTGTCATTGGAATATTCTGCCCTGCGGCAACGGAAAGCCGCTGTTTCATTTCCTTTTCGTGTATCATACAGCCACCACAATGTATAATTAACTGATATTTTGATACATCCTCTGGAAAATCCCGTCCGCTGGTAAATTCAAAATTCAGTTTTTTTCCTGTATGTTTTCGAATCCAGTTGGGCAGTTTTTCGGTACCAATATCTCCGCACTGACGATGGTGGGTACAGCCTTCAGAAATAAGCACATAGTCACCATTTTCCAATGTATCCAGTGTCTTGGCTCCCTGTACTGCAGCTTCCAGATTTCCCTTATATCTTGCAAACAAAATAGAAAAGGAAGTTAGCGGAATATCTTCCGGTGTATCTGCAGCGACTTTTTCAAAAGCCTGACTGTCGGTAACTACCAGCTTGGGCTTTTTGCCTAACTGTTCCAAAGTGTTTTTTAACTGGCTATCCTTTACTACCATAGTGACGGCATCCGCATCTAAAATATCCCGGATAGTCTGTTGTTGAGGTAAAATCAGACGTCCTTTTGGTGCAGCACTGTCGATAGGAATTACCAAAATAACCAGATCAGAAGGCTCTAACAAATCGGCTACAAGAGCACGTTCGGGAGCAGAGTATTTGACTTGAGCGGCAATTAATTCCTTTAACTGTCGGATATTCAGACCGGATTTGGCACTGACGCCAATACAGTGTTCCTGAATGTCGTAAGGAATTGGAGGTTCGCATAAATCAGCTTTGTTAAAGGCTACCACATAAGGAAGCTTTTTAGAGCGAAACCGTTCCATTAATTTTACGTCCAGTTCAGTGATTCCTTTGCTGCTGTCAACAATCAACAGCGCAATATCCGTTTTATTTAATACCTGATATGTTTTCTGGATTCTGAGTGTCCCAAGACTTCCCTCGTCGTCCAAACCGGCAGTGTCAATTAATACCACAGGTCCGATAGGCAACAGTTCCATGGATTTATATACAGGATCTGTGGTAGTGCCCTCAAATTCAGAAACAATGGAAAGATGCTGGTTGGTTATGGCATTAATAACGCTGGATTTTCCCACGTTTCTTCGCCCGAATAATGCAATGTGTACTCGTTCAGAGGATGGTGTGTTATTTAATGACATGTAAATATACCTCCTTCAAAAAGGGTTAGAAACGAAAATCTCGCTGCCCCTGTTTAATTTGTTCCAGATTTTTAAGTACAATTTCCCGTACTTTTTCGTTTGGTACATTATGAATTTCCTGACGAATTAACTGTTCTCCGATGGCTTTCGTGTCTGTGGAGGCATAATCCTCCAGATATTCCTGCAAAGTCATCAATGCGTTTGGATGACAGCAGTTTTGAATTTGTCCACTTTTACAAAGACTCATAAAGCGGTCACCGGTACGTCCTTCACGATAGCATGCAGTACAGAAACTTGGAATGTATCCTGATTTCATCAGCCAGTTTACAACTTCGTCTAAAGAACGGGTGTCGCTGACATCAAACTGGGCAGAATTATCTTCCGGAAGTTCTGGTTCTACATAACCACCTACGCTGGTACGGGAACCGCCGCTAATCTGAGATACACCAAGGTGAAGCAAGCGTTCTCTGCATTTTTGACTCTCCCTGGTAGAAACAATCATTCCTGTATAAGGAACGCTGATACGGATACATGCCACAAGTTTAGCAAAAGTATCATCATCAATACCATTATCAAAAGTATCCGGATCGATGTCATCTGCACGGCGAATACGTGGAACACTGATAGTATGAGGTCCCACACCATAAACTGCTTCCAGATGTTCTGCGTGCATCAGCAGGCCGGCAAATTCATAGCGATACAGTTCTAAGCCAAACAATACACCGATTCCTACATCGTCAATGCCGCCCTCCATGGCACGGTCCATGGCTTCTGTGTGGTAAGCATAGTCATGTTTTGGTCCTGTTGGATGAAGCTTCTCATAGCTTTCTTTGTGATAAGTTTCCTGAAATAAAATGTAAGTTCCAATACCGGCGTCTTTTAACTTGCGGTAGTTTTCCACGGTAGTGGCAGCAATATTTACATTTACACGGCGGATGGCGCCGTTTTTATGCTTAATGCTATAGATAGTTTTAATGCTTTCCAAAACATATTCGATAGGATTATTTACCGGATCTTCCCCGGTTTCCAGAGCCAGTCGTTTATGTCCCATATCCTGCAGGGCAATTACTTCCCTGCGGATCTCCTCCTGAGTAAGTTTCTTTCGCACAATATGGGTGTTTGTGGTGTGATATGGGCAGTAAACACACCCATTAACACAATAATTAGAAAGATACAAAGGTGCAAACATTACAATACGGTTGCCATAGAAATCCTTTTTAATCTGCTCTGCCAGTTGGAAAATTTCCTGATTCTTTTCCGGAATATCACAATCCAGAAGAACCAGTGCCTCCCTGTGTGATAATCCCTTACGCAAACGAGCCTTTTCCAGAATCTGATTAATAAGCTCTATATTATTCTTATTTTTCTCTGCATAAGCAAGAGTATCCAAAATTTCTTCATGATTAATAAAGTCTTCTGCTTTCGGTGATGTTACCTGATACATTATGATATACTCCTTCCCCTCATATAAAATGTTACTTTCTCCAAACTATAGTATACTACCAAATTTTTTAAATGGAAAGAGAGAAAAATGTAACAGAAATGGCAGAACTGTTATCAGAAATATGTGAATTACACAAAAAAAACTTGTCTATATATGAGAATGTGGTAAAATAATATATAAGAACGCGTTGGGAAGGAGAAAGGTATATGGGATTATTTGGGAAGAAAGAAAACGTGAACGTAAACGAAAACAGAGTTGAGGTTAATTTATCAGAGATTTCTGCACCGGTAAAACAAATTGGGGAATTTGTGAAGAAGAAAGAAGCAGAGGTTTCAAGAGAAGAGAAGCAGCTACTTGGTAAAGTAGAAAATATCAGAAGCAGTTTTTATGATATTGCTAGGAAATCAGAAGACATTGAAAGTGCTGTGGAAGGACTTCAGGACAATTTTAAACAAATTGATGATGTTCAGAGTGAATTGTCACGCAGCATGGAGAGTGTGTTTGCTACCGTAGCAGAAGCATCTAATAATGTAGAAAAGTTGGAAAAGAACTCTGTAGCAGTGGAAGAAAAATTTGAAGAAATTCAGAATGTATTCAATGAATTCCAGAAAAGTTTTGATGAGATTAAGGATACCATGCAGGCGATTATTGGTATTGCCAATCAAACAAATATGCTGGCTTTGAATGCGTCTATCGAGGCAGCAAGAGCTGGTGAAAACGGTAAAGGATTCGCCGTTGTTGCTGATCAGGTAAATGCACTTGCAGGACAGATTAAAGTACTGGTTGGAGATGTTAACTCCAGTATGGAAACTTTACAGAACAATTCAGAACATCTGGATACTTCTATGGGACAGGCGCAGAAAGCCTTAAGTGTTTCCAAAGAAAAAGTAGAAGAAACACAGCAGGTATTTAAGAACATCGAAGAATCAGGAAAGAACGTAAGCGATATCAGAAGTACATTAGACGGTGCAGTTGAAAACTGTATATCTAAATTTGGAGAAGTGAAAAATAGCGTGTCCAATACAGTGAATACTATTGGAAATGTTGCTGATACAATGGATAAGATGGACAATCCTGGTGAAACAGACTACGGATATTCTTACATTAAAGAACTGGTGGAAGAAATTCAGCCTAAGATTGACAAATATAGCAAATAATAAAACAATGAGATAGAAAAGCTGCATGCATTGCATGCAGCTTTTTGCTGTCATCAAGGAATTTATTTTAGAAAACATTTAGAAATATGTCTAAAAATTCACAATCTTTATATTGATTTGTAAAAGAAAACTCACTATAATAAATTGGAAAAGAAAAAGCAAAATGAAACGTGTAAAAGTAACTTACTTGGGAAAAATAAATTTGCAAGATTAGTAGATGCAGTGTTTCTGGGAAAGGCATGGAGGAAAAGTGTATGGACAACAACAATTCCAATAACAACAACGGGCAAAATCAGAAAGGTCCCCAGACGTTTATTATATTGGCAGTAGCCGCAATTGTCACATTGATGTTATTTAGTTTTATAAATAATTTAGTGGAAGACAGTTCAAAGAAACAGATCACATACAATGAGTTTCTTGAAATGGTGGATAACGGGAAGGTAAAAAGTGTTAAAATTGGCAGCGACAGTATTGTAATAATACCTGGAGCGAAAGATGACGACAAAGAAAACGCACTTACAGTGCCGTTGATTACTTATTATACCGGTATTGTGGAAGATGAGACATTGACACAGCGTTTGCTGGATGCAGGAATCAGCGTGGAAGGAGAAATCCCGGACAGAGTTGGATTTTTAGAGTCTATGTTGATGTCATTACTGCCATTATTATTAATTTGGTTACTTTTAAGCTTCCTTTTCAGTAAAATGGCAAAAGGAAGCGGCATGATGGGAGTAGGAAAAAGCAATGCCAAAGTATACGTAGAAAAAGAAACAGGGATTACCTTTAAAGATGTGGCAGGGGAAGATGAAGCGAAAGAATCTCTACAGGAAGTGGTGGATTTCCTTCACAATCCTGATAAATATGCAAAAATTGGAGCAAAGCTTCCAAAAGGCGCCTTATTGGTGGGACCACCGGGAACAGGTAAAACCCTTCTTGCTAAGGCAGTGGCAGGGGAAGCGAAAGTACCGTTTTTCTCCATGGCAGGTTCTGACTTTGTGGAAATGTTTGTAGGTGTAGGTGCTTCCAGAGTAAGAGATTTGTTTAAAGAAGCACAGAAAGCAGCACCATGTATTATATTTATTGATGAAATTGATGCCATTGGTAAAAGCAGAGATGCCAGATATGGCGGTGACAGTGAGCGTGAGCAGACCTTAAACCAGTTGCTGGCAGAAATGGATGGTTTTGATACGTCCAAGGGTATTCTGATATTAGCGGCCACAAACCGTCCGGAAGTATTGGATAAAGCACTTCTTCGTCCGGGACGTTTTGACCGTCGTGTTATTGTAGATAAACCTGACTTAAAGGGACGTGTGGAAATCTTGAAGGTTCATGCCAAAGACGTGCTGATGGATGACACCGTAGATTTAGATGCAATCGCACTGGCAACCTCAGGAGCGGTAGGTTCTGACCTGGCCAATATGATTAACGAAGCTGCTATTAATGCAGTAAAACACGGAAGAAATGTGGTTTCTCAGTCGGATTTGTTTGAGGCTGTGGAAGTAGTATTGGTAGGTAAGGAAAAGAAAGACCGAATTATGAGCCCGGAAGAAAGAAGAATTGTTTCTTACCATGAAGTTGGCCACGCGTTAATCAGTGCTTTGGAAAAAGATGCGGAACCGGTGCAGAAAATTACCATTGTGCCAAGAACCATGGGCGCATTGGGCTATGTCATGAATGTACCAGAAGAGGAGAAGTACTTAAATACAGAAAAAGAACTGCGTACTATGCTGGTGAAATTTTTGGCAGGTCGTGCGGCAGAAGAAATTGTATTTGATACCGTAACCACAGGTGCTTCTAATGATATTGAAAAAGCAACGGAAATTGCCCGTTCCATGGTGACACAGTATGGTATGTCTGAAAAATTTGGTCTGATAGGTTTAGAAACCGTGGAAAGCAAGTATTTAAGCGGAAAAGCCTCCATGCATTGCGGAGATGCCACAGCGGCAGAAGTAGACAAAGAAGTAATGAGGCTTTTGAAGGAAAGCTACGAACGTGCCAAAGAGCTTCTGACTGAAAACAGAGAAGCTTTGGACAAAATCGCAGAATTCCTCATTGAAAAAGAAACCATCACAGGCAAGGAATTTATGAAGATTTTCCGCGAAATCAAAGGAATTCCGGAAAAAACGGAAGGGGAAGAAGCTGAAAACCAGAATCCAACTGTAAGCATTGTGAAAGAAGAAGAACAGAATGTTTAATATAGAAGAAGAATTAAAAAAGCTTCCGGCTTCTCCCGGCGTATATATTATGCACGATGACAAAGATGCCATTATATATGTAGGGAAAGCCATCAGCTTAAAAAATCGTGTGCGCCAGTATTTCCAGAGCAGTCGGAATAAGAGCGCAAAAATCGAAAGCATGGTAAGCCATATTGCCAGATTCGAATATATCATTACAGATTCGGAAATGGAAGCCTTGGTGTTGGAATGTAATCTGATTAAAGAGCATCGTCCCAAATATAATACCATGCTGGTAGATGACAAAACCTATCCATATATAAAAGTAACCGTAGCGGAGAATTATCCAAGAGTATTATTTACCAGAATGGCAAAAAAGGATAAGTCCCGCTATTTTGGTCCTTACACCAGTGCACAGGCAGTAAAAGACACCATAGAGCTGCTTCGGAAAATGTACAAAATTAGAACATGTAATAAAAGCATCAAAGAAGGGGAAAACAATGACAGACCCTGTCTGTATTATCACATGAAACAGTGCGACGCCCCTTGTAATCATTACATTTCCAAGGAAGAATATGGAGAAAACATTAAAAAGGTTATTGAGTTTTTAAATGGAAATTACACTGACACCTTGAAAAATCTTACAGAGAAAATGCAGAAAGCTTCCGATGAAATGAATTATGAGGAAGCTATTGTTTACCGGGATTTGATTAACAGTGTAAAAGCCATCGCCCAGAAACAGAAAATTACAGACAGCAACAACTTGGAAAACAGAGATGTGCTTGCATTGGCAACCGAGGGCGAAGACGGAATTATGCAGGTGTTTTTTATTCGTGATGGAAAACTCATTGGCAGAGAACATTTTCATATGAATATTCCGGTAGGAGAAAGCAACGCACAAACTATAGTTAGTTTTATCAAACAGTTTTATGCAGGAACGCCGTTTATTCCAAAAGAATTGATGTTGCAGGAAGAAATTCAGGAGCAGGAGATTTTGGAAGAATGGCTTACTGCCAAGCGGGGGCAAAGGGTACATATCCGTGTTCCGAAAAAAGGTACCAAGGAGCGAATGGTGGAGCTTGCCAAACGAAATGCGGCGTTGGTACTTGCCCAGGATAAAGAAAGAATTAAGCGGGAAGAAGGAAGAACCATTGGCGCTATGAAAGAGATTTCAGACTTGCTGGGGTTAGAACACATCAACCGCGTGGAGGCTTTCGATATTTCCAACATCAGCGGTTACAATTCCGTTGGTTCCATGATTGTGTATGAAAAAGGAAAACCGAAAAATAGTGATTACCGTAAGTTTAAGATTAAGTCGGTGGAAGGGCCTGACGATTACGCCAGTATGGAAGAAGTGCTTACCAGACGTTTCCTTCACGGAATGGAAGAGAAGAAGGAGATGGCGGCAAAACAGTTGGGAGAAGAACTGGGAAGTTTTACGAAATTTCCGGATTTGATAATGATGGATGGTGGAAAAGGTCAGGTACACATTGCAGAAAAAGTACTGGATAAATTACATTTAAATATTCCGGTGTGCGGTATGGTAAAAGATGATAACCATAGAACCAGAGGGCTGTATTTTCATGATGTGGAATTGCCGATAGATACTCATTCGGAAGGGTTTAAATTGATTACTAGAATTCAGGATGAAGCCCACCGGTTTGCCATTGAATTTCATCGCTCCCTGCGAAGCAAAACTCAGGTACAATCCATTTTGGATGATATTGAGGGAATAGGCGAAAAACGAAGAAAAGCATTGCTTCGAAGATTCAAGTCAGTAGAAAATATCAAAGAAGCCACATTGGAGGAATTGGCTGGTACAGAAAGTATGAATCAAAAGTCAGCAGAAACAGTATATCGCTTTTTTCACAAAGAAGTTTAAAATCCATTGCCTGTCATTTGCAGTTGTGTTAAAATGACTTTATGTGTAGCAATGCTACAAGGTATGGATGTGGAAAGGGGATTTACGTATGCAGTGTATCAAGATACCAAAATTGATTGAGAAGATGAACTTGAAAAATCTCACACCGGAGATTTCATTGGAGGAGTGTAGAATTACAATTCCGGATATTAACAGACCGGCATTGCAGTTGACCGGATATTTTGAACATTTTGAAAATGAACGTGTGCAGATTATCGGATATGTGGAATATACTTATTTACAAGGATTATCCAGAGAAAGAAAATTAGAAATTTATGAGCAGTTTTTAGGATATAAAATGCCTTGCGTGATTTATTGCAGTAAGGCAGAACCGGATGAAGATATGCTGCGTCTTGCAAAAGAACACGGAATTCCGATTCTGGCAACAACACAGTCCACTTCTTCCTTTATGGCGGAAATTATCCGTTGGCAGAAAGTGGAACTGGCACCATGTATCAGTATTCACGGAGTTTTGGTTGACGTTTATGGTGAAGGCTTGTTGATTATGGGTGAAAGTGGTATCGGTAAAAGTGAAGCCGCACTGGAATTGATTAAACGTGGTCACCGTCTTGTAACAGACGATGTGGTAGAAATCAGAAAAGTCAGCGATGAAACTTTGATTGGTACAGCACCGGATATTACCAGACATTTTATTGAACTGCGAGGCATAGGTATCGTGGACGTAAAGAATCTGTTCGGTGTAGAAAGTGTTAAGGAAACCCAGTCCATTGATTTAGTAATTAAGTTAGAGGACTGGAATAAAGACAGAGAATATGACCGTTTAGGGCTGGAAGAAGAATACATAGAATTCCTTGGAAATAAAGTAGTATGTCATTCCATTCCAATTCGTCCGGGTCGTAACCTTGCAGTTATTTGTGAAACTGCAGCTGTAAATTACCGTCAGAAGAAGATGGGTTACAATGCAGCGAAAGAATTATATAACAGAGTACAAAACAGTCTGACACAGAAATCAGAAGAGTAAGGAGAGCAGGAGGAAGACATGAAGTATTGTTTTGGGATTGACCTTGGAGGGACAACAGTAAAATTAGGTTTATTTGACACAGAGGGAACAGTGCTTGATAAATGGGAAATCAAGACACGTTCTGAAAACGGTGGTGCCAATATACTTCCGGACATTGCAGAAGCAGTGAAGGGAAAAATGGAAGAAAAAGGAATTAATACAGCAGATGTTGTGGGAGCGGGAATCGGTGTGCCGGGACCTGTGACTAATGACGGATATATCAACAAGGCAGTAAACCTTGGCTGGAATGAAAGATTTAATGTGGAAGAAAAACTTTCTTCCTTGTTAGGAGTTCCGGTAAAGGCAGGAAATGATGCTAATGTGGCAGCTCTTGGAGAAATGTGGAAGGGCGGCGGCGCCGGTGCAGAAAATGTGGTATTTGTAACCCTTGGAACCGGAGTTGGCGGCGGTATTATCATCGGCGGAAAAATCGTGACAGGTTCTCATGGAGCCGGCGGTGAAATCGGACATATCCATGTGGAAGACAAAGAAGCGGACAGCTGTGGATGTGGAAATCATGGATGTTTAGAGCAGTATGCATCTGCTACAGGTGTAGTTCGTATTGCAAACAAACTTTTGAAAGAAACAGACGAAGATACAGTTCTTCGTAACGGTGAAGTATCTGCAAAAACTGTATTTGATGCAGTAAAAGCAGGAGATGCTTTTGCTATTAAAGTTGCAGAACAGTTTGGAAAATATTTAGGAACAGCTCTTGCAAATATTTCTGCCATTGTAGACCCGGAAGTATTTGTAATCGGCGGTGGTGTATCCAAAGCAGGAGATGTATTGTTAGATTACATTAAGAAATATTATGTACCAACTGCATTCCACGGATGCCGTGAAACAAGATTTGAACTGGCAAAACTGGGAAATGATGCAGGAATTTATGGAACAGCCCGTTTGATTTTAGACAAATAATTATTAGGCACAGGTTTTCCTGTGCCTTTATGAATGTAATTTGAAAGTGAGGATAAATAATATGAAATTGGGATTTATTGGTTGTGGAAATATGGCAAGTGCCATGATTGGGGGAATTATTGCCAAGGGATTATATAAAGCGGAAGACATTATTGTATCCGATGCACTGGAAGCCAGTCTTCAGAAAGCAAGAACAGAGTTGAAAGTAAATACAACCAGTGATAACAAAGAAGTGGTTGCCAAGGCAGAAATTATTGTTTTATCTGTAAAGCCGCAGTTTTATGAAGAGGTGATTGAAGAAATCAACAAGGAAGTAAAAGAAGAACAGTTAGTTATTACTATTGCTCCGGGAAAAACCTTAAAGTGGCTGGATGAAACTTTTGGAAAGCCAATGAAACTGATTCGCTGTATGCCAAACACTCCGGCATTGGTGGGTGAAGGAATTACCGGCGTATGTGCAAATGAAAATGTGACAGAAGAAGAATTAAACAAAGCCGGAGAAATTTTAAACTGCTTTGGCAGTTATGAAGTGGTTCCGGAACACTTGATGGATGTGGTGGTTTCTGTCAGCGGAAGTGCACCTGCCTATGTATTTATGTTTATTGAAGCTATGGCAGACGCAGCCGTATCTGACGGTATGCCAAGAGCCCAGGCATACAAGTTTGCTGCCCAGGCAGTATTGGGAAGTGCCAAGATGGTATTGGAAACAGGTAAACATCCGGGTGAATTGAAAGATATGGTATGTTCACCTGCCGGGACAACCATTGAGGCGGTAAGAGTGTTAGAGGAAAAAGGATTTCGCAGCAGTGTGATTGAGGCTATGAAGGCTTGTGCGGAGAAATCCAGAAGTTTGTAAAACTGAAAACAAACATAAAGTAATGAAATGTGATTTTGTGTTGTAACAAAAATAAGGGAAGAAAACGATTGTGTTTTCTTCCCTTGTTGGCTTTAAACAGCTATCTTAATAGATGTACTTTGTAGATAACCAGAATGAATTTACATAGAAAATATCAGATTTTGCAGTTTTCTTTCCATATTTTCCTACGGCTTTTACGTAGAAGTAGTAAGTCTGATACTTCTTAAATTTTTTTCCTTTAAATTTTGTTATAACAACGCTTTTTTTGCTGGAACTTACAGTCT
Organism: Lachnospiraceae bacterium; assembly: GCA_017408735.1. GTDB lineage: Bacteria > Bacillota > Clostridia > Lachnospirales > Lachnospiraceae > RUG11237. Next base: position 3,523 of record JAFQUB010000048.1, on the reverse strand, counting down.
TAATCTTTTTATAGTTTTTGTTTGTAGTTGACATATAAATTTCATATTTTTTAGCACCTGTAACTTTGTTCCATGAAATCTTAACGCCACTTCCGCTTTTTGCTACTTTTGCAGTTGGTGCACCTACAGATAGTACTTTGTTGCTGGCATCGCCATATTTCTTAGAACCATTAATTAATGTATAAGGTCTTACCTGAACGTAAACAGTATCAGTTGTTTTTACGTTTTTCACTACAGTGGAAGTACTATAGGTTTTTGCGTTTTTTGTGGTTTTAATTTTCTTGCCTTTTGAATTATATATATAAACTTCATATCCATTGGCATTGGAAGCATAAGGGTAGCTCACTTCTAAAGTATTGTAAGATGAGTTTTTCTTAGAACCGATTTTCTTTCGTGGATCACGGTCTGTAATAAGGATAGTTGGTTTTCCCGGAGTTGTTAATATATTGGATAAATAAATGTAATTAGCTGAACCTGCCGGTGTTGTAAAGTATGGTGCAGAAACCGCTCTCTTTTTAGGATATACGTATACGGATAAATATGTATCAGCAGGAAGATTCTTTATTTGTGCAGAAGTGCTACTGGTTGTTCCAACAAAAATTTTCTCAGTTGAAACATCATAGCAATGATAGTATACGTCGTAAACAGTTGTACCCGGAACAGACTGCCAGGATACGGTTACAGAACTACTTGTAGCATTTGTTTGTGTCAGTGTCTGGTTAGTTACATTTGGAGTAGTGACTACTTCCACAATATCTGAGTATGCACCATGGCTTGCAGTGGAACTATAGTAATCGGAAACTGCTTTTATTCTTACGTAGTATGTGCTTCCTGCGGTTAAACCATAAATGACCTCTTCGTTAGAGTAAGCTCTTTCGCTAACCCAGTTTACTTTGTCCTGAGAATATTCCACAATATAAGAAATATCATTTCCTAATATGGAATTCCATTCCAAGTCAACGCTAGTTTCATCGGCGTTAGTCTGTTTTAAGCCTGTCACTTTGGCAGGTGTTGCTTCTGCGGTCACAGTATTCATTATAAATAACATACTTACCATAATTAATTTGTTAAATCAATCAAAATTCAAAGAACAAATATTTACGAAAATATTACATTTTTTTTAAAAAACTACTAGACAAATGTTAAAAGGTGTGTTATAGTATAACTACAGTAAGGAAAGGAACTTAAGGACGCAAAAGAAGTTCTAAGCCTTACACACATTATACCTTTTTAAGTAAATTTATAACCTCCCCAAATTATAAATTTACATACTCCCCCTCATTATTATTATATAGTTTTTACAAAAAGAGCGTAGTCGCAAAGCGACTCCGCTCTTTTTGTTTTGAGTGGATTGTAGTGAATGTGAACGGATGGGGTTAAAGAGTTAGAGGGAGAAACGCAAAATTTGTTAAAACAGCCTAAGAATCAAATAACATCTTAATAATTACTCCAAATCGCTTCCTGTCCGGTAACTCCATTTACCTTCATGCTCACATAGCAGCAAAGTTCTTTTCCACTGCTTTTCACTAACAAATCGGTAATGTCGATACCATTATTTTTCTTGTATTCCTGTGCAGTGCAGGATAGTTTCCTTTTTGACGTTTTTCCGTTCTTTTCCAGTGTGTAATTAATAATTATATCAGCACCGTCAATGTAGTTAGTGACAACTAATTTTGTGTCATTCAATTTTAGTTTCGGCTGTTCCGGCTGAATTTTTACCTTACAGGTAATACTTCCAAGGTAAGAACCTTTTCCGGTAATGGTTACTTTTCTTGTAGTTCCAATGGCATTACTTCCGCTGGAAACCTTGGCTTTATAGTCTGTTTTTTTATTTAAAGTAACACTTCCAAAAGAAGTGGTGTGCATAACTTCCGCCTGAGGTTTCTTGTTTTTGCCATCAGAAGTTAAAAGTACAGAAACTTTTTTCTTGTTTGTTTTGAGGTTGTATTTTATTTTAAAGGTTTTGGTAATGGTTCCGGTGTAATTACCTTTTCCGGTAATAGTTATCTTGGCTTTGTTTGCAATATAGTTGTTGTTTGCAGAGTACTTTAAAGTATAATCTTTACCTTTTGCCAAAGTTTTACCGTTCAACTTGATTGTTGGTGCAGGTTTCACTGTTTTGGATTTGTATTCGTAATATTTTTTCAGAGAAATCTTGGTCTTTTTAACGGATACTTTTTTGATAGTAAAAGTTTTTGTTATAGTTCCGGTATAATTTCCTATTCCCGTAATGGTAATTTTTCCGGTTCCGGCATTGGTATTGTTATTATAAGCAATTTTATAATCGGTACCTTCTTTCAAAGTGGTTTTGCCGTTGACTATTTTTACTGTCGGTTTAATTGCTTTTCCGGTATAACTATAGGAAGTCTTGGCTAAAGTTATAGTAGTGTTTTTTAAATTGATTGGCAGAATAGAAAAAGTTTTTGTCATGGTTCCAACATATTCGTTGATTCCTTGAATGGTAATTTTGGCGTTGTTACCAACATTTATGTTATTTTCATACGTTAATTTGTAGTCCACACCTTCTGTTAATACTTTCCCTTCCGGTTTAAATGTAATTTTTACGGAAGGTTTTACCTGGCTTCCGGTGTAAGTGGCAGAGGCGATAGTTATCTCGTAATTGGCATTGTTTTGGGACATATAAGTGTAGAGTTTACATTTGTCCTTCAAAGTGGCGTCTGCCATCGCGTAGGAATAAAATTTTGATTGTGGATATGTATAAATAGTTTCCAAGTCTTCACAGTAGGCAAAAATATCTTTTCCAAGGGATTTTAAAGAGCCTGTGTCGAGGAGGGTTACAGAGGATAATATGTTACAGTTTTGGAAAGCGCTGTCGCCAATAATTTCCACACCATCCTCTAATATAACTTTTCTTAAAGAACTGGATGCAAAGGCATTACAACCAATGTTTTTTACGGTTTTTGGTATAATTACTTCGGAAAAGCGAGTGTAACTAAAAACGCCTTCCGGCAATGTTGTAATACCTGATGGTAGCCAAAAACCATTTTGGGATGAAGAAGTACTTGTCAAAGGGCAGCCCCAAAAGGCGTAAGAACCTAATTCTGTCAATGTGTCAGGTAAATCAATTTTTGATATATTGGTTTGGGCGAAAGCATGAGAACCAATACTTTTTAGAGATGAACTGTTGTTTACCACGGTTTTAAGGTAATTAAAACAATAAAATGCATAATCTCCAATTTCTGCTATATCAGATTCAATATGAATTTCAGTTATAGAAGAAGAGAATTTTTATCAGTGGTTTCCGATGTGGTTTCGGTTGCCTGTGAACTTAATCCCGGTTCTGCTGCCAGTGCCATATTTCCCTGACAAAGAACCAGTCCGGCAACAAATGTTGCTAAGACTATTTTTTTCATTATATATACTCGTATAATCCAATTATCCTCTTTTGAGGGTAATGGATTATTCTCCTTTCTCCCAAATCTCTTGGGTTTTATTGAATACTCCATTATAATACTTAAAGCACTGTGGATCTGTATCTATATATTTACAGCTTTGACTGTTC
>JAFQUB010000009.1 GCA_017408735.1 Lachnospiraceae bacterium | reverse complement strand
CGACCACATATAATGCGTGGTCGTTTTTCTATGTACACCATTTTTCTTTGTACTTTTGAATTCGTTTGTTTACAGGAATTGGATATTCTGTCGGCGAGACGGTAGAAAAAGCTTCTCTTCGTACTTCCACTGGAGTTTTGCAGTGGTATCTGTCTTGTGGTCTTTCTTCGCTGTAAAATCGAATGTAATCGATTATTGCAAATCTAAGTGATGCGTCGTCCGTGATTTTGTACATCTGATACATGACATACCAGAAAGGTATTCTTCAACAGCCTGCATCTTAAACTTTTTCGTATAAGATTTATTTTTAGACAATGATATGAAAGCTTCGCTTCCCCATATCTTATACTTATCCACCCATTCATAGATAGTCATTGTGTTTTTGGAAGACATTCCCAAATTAGTACAAATTTGGATTACTGAACGGACGAAAGATAGTCTTCACAAGCCTGTATTTTTGTTCTACTGTATAACGCGAATATCTGGACATAAAATCACCTCCGAAGTAGATTTTGGTTATTTACCTTGTCTACTTAAGAGGTATCATATCATTGTGTATCAGCCCTTTTATAATTACAGATAAGAACGCATCTGTTGACAAAGCTGTTCTTCAATGGATGAAAGCTGTCTGCAAAGCTTTTGAGAAGACTCATCTGCATTTTTATATTGATTTAGATATTTGTGGAGAGATTTCACGCCCATATTACACCCATCTGTGATTAAATCAGCGATTGTTTCATCGCTATGATTCATGGTCATTTTCAAATTTGTTTTCAACCAGGACATTCCTTTTGCCATAGGGTCAGGTTCTTCCTCCATGCTTTGATGTTGGGAGAGTTGGGAATGAATTTCGGAGCACAAATTCTTGTGCTGGTGTTTGCTTTCCTGCAACATTTTTTTTAGATTGGTGTCACAGACACCTTCCAGAATTTCATCAATAGAAGAAATCCCCATTTTTGCACCGGCGTCACATTTTTTTAATAATTCAATTGTATCATTTTCCATAAAAGACCTCCATTTGTTTTTCTTTTTAGTGTGCCCTTATTATAAATTCTTATTACAAATATTGGACCAAGAAAAAGCAATTGCAAAAAGTTCGATTGCAGAAAAAAATAGTATTTAGAGAATTGATAACCTATACAAATCGTGTATTGGGAAGTAAACAAAAACGTATTTGCGTAAGTCGTCCAAGAAGATTTGGAAAATCGATGGCGGCTGAAATGCTTTCTGCATATTATGACAAAAGTTGTGATTCGGAAGAACTCTTTAGGCATACGAAAATTTCCCAAAATAATACTTTTAAAAAGCACTTGAATAGATATGATGTGCTCCATATAGATGTGCAATGGATTCGCAGCAATGTAAAGTCTAGAGAAGAAGCAGTAGAAATGTTGCAAAAAGAAGTAATTCGGGAGTTGTGGGAAGCCTATCCGGAACATATTGAGAAAGAGGATACGATGCTCCCGGTTTGTCTGGCGAAAATTAATAATGCTACAGGGACTAAATTTGTGATTATTATTGATGAATGGGATTGCTTATTTAGGGAAGATAAGTATGATGAAAAAGCACAACAAGAGTATGTGTCTTTGTTAAGGGGGCTTTTTAAGGGAACACAGTCAGAGAAATTTATTATGTTAGCATATATTACTGGTATACTTCCGATTAAAAAATATGGCACAGAATCAGCATTAAATAACTTTAATGAGTTTACAATGTTGGAATCTGATATGCTGGCAGATTATGTGGGATTTAATGAAGATGAGGTTCAGGATTTATGCAAAAAATATTGTGTGGATTTTGAAGAAACAAAGAATTGGTATGATGGCTATCGGTTTTATGGAAAATCCCATGTATATAGTCCTAAATCAGTAGTAGATGCGATGCTTCGCAGACGTATTGGTAATTATTGGACTAGTTCGGAAACGTATAAATCATTAAAAGTATATATTAGTATGAACTATGAAGGGTTAAAAGATGATGTATTAACTTTATTAATTCATTTAGGGTATTTAGCTTATGATAATGCAAAGGAAGAAATATATATTCCTAATGAAGAAGTACGCTTAGCATTCACAAAAGCAATCAAAAAGAGTGGCTGGCAGGATGTGACGGATGCTATCTCAGCATCGGAGACTTTATTGGCGGCTACCTTGCATGGGGATGAAAGGGCAGAGGGTGCAATAAATCAAATAAAAGAGAGGAAGTACGTCAGCTCATTGAAAGATTATGTAGGCGATATTTTAATGGTTGGTATTAATTACGATAAAAAGAGTAAAGTGCACCAATGCAGGATTGAGAAGGTTTGTAAGTAATAAGTTTTAGAAGTAAGAGAAAAATTGAGAATTCTGGTTGTAATTTTGGAAAGTCAAATTGTCTTGTGCGAAAAAACAAATTGACTTTTTACAAAATCTGTTATATCCTACCTATAGAAAAAGGAAAGAAAGAGGTAAGTGTATGTTAAGCATTGTAGTAATGGAGAATTCAGCTAACTAAATAGTTGGAAAGGAACGATTTTAAGTTGTCACGCTTGGAGTCTGCCCTTTTATCAGCGGTTTCACTGAGATATCTGCCTTACCATATGCTTCGTATTTTATATAGTAATCTGAGGAACGAAAGAAAAGCATGGAAAGCCATGCTTTTTTTGATATCAATGATTTTGAGAAAATCATGATATCTTTCTTTTGTGTATTTAGCTTTCGAAAAACCATGGAGATGCTATGCCGTCAGGGCAGATATCCATGGTTTTTTGTTATGTTGAAAAGTCAAAAAGGTAGTGTCGCAGAGGTGGTAAAACCCTTGCAGTTGTTAAAAAAGGAGAAGATAAAAATGGAGCGAATTATAAAAACAGTAACAGGAAAATTTACACAGGAAACATTAGACTTTGTTGAAAAAGTATTTACAGAATATTCAGATGAAGAAGAAGGAAAAGTGGTTCGGGAGTTGGTAGCAGAAATTCGAAGTAAGAAATACTATATACCTGAGCTGGATTTGATGATGGTAAATGAAATAGAAGAAGTGATAGGATATGTGATGTTCTCAGGCTTCCATCTGGAAGGAAATTATGAAAAGGAATTATTGCTATTATCTCCGGCAGCGGTAAAAACAGAGCTGCAAAGGCAGCATATCTCAAAAGAATTGATAGAGTATGGTTTTGAGGTGGCAAAAAAATTGGGATACAAAGCAGTTATCGTAGAAGGAAATCCACAGAATTATCAAGCAAGAGGATTTCGAACTTCGGCAAATTACGGAATTGTTCCGGGTGAAACGGTTCACTTGCCGGATATTGCCTGTTTGATGGTGAAGGAATTAGAACCGGGAGCATTAGAGCATATAAAAGGTCAGGTAAATTATGATTTTTATGAGTCGTTAAGATGATTGTAATTTGGTGGCTGAGCAATGCAACTGAAAGAAAGAGGGATAAAAATGAATGCAATAGAACATATTTTAGAATTTGATAAAGTAAAAGAAAAATGGATGGAATTTGCTTATACAGAATGGGCAAAGGAGAAAATTAAAAACACAATTCCAATCATGGAAGAAAGCAGATTGCTTACAAGACAGAGAGAAACAACGGAAGCCAGAATTTTGTTGGAAAAGGGTGGAACACCGCCGTTGGTTTCGCTAGAAGGAATAGGAGAATTATTAGAAATTGCTGAAAAAGGAGGCTGTCTTACCGGACAGCAGTTGGAGCAGATAGAAACCACTTTGGTTGCTGTGAAACGGCTGAAGGATTATTTAAGCAGATGTAAACAATTTGAAATCTCTTTGGCTTATTATGAAGAAAATTTTAATGAATTATCGGACGTAAAAGAAATGATTCATTTACAGATTCGTAATGGAATGGTGGACGATAATGCTTCTAAATTGCTAAAATCTTTAAGGAGTGACATCGAAAGAGCAGAACGGAAAATGCGGGAAAAAGCAGATTTGGTGATGAAATCCCACAAAGAATGTATGTCAGACAACTTTAGTACCAGTCGAAACGGACATATTTGTATTCCGGTCAAAAAGGAATATAAGTTTAAAATCAGTGGCAGTGTTATAGATAAGTCTGCTACCGGAAATACCTTATTTATGGAGCCGTCTTCCGTGGCAAAATATTACGAAGAATTACAATTATTAAAAATAGATGCAGAAAATGAAGAACGAAGAATTTTATATGCACTAACCGATATGGTTGCGGAGGCGGCAGAAGAAATGCAGGCAAATGCAAAAATGTTACAAAAGCTTGACTTTATTTTTTCAAAAGGAAAATTAAGTATGGAGTTTGAGGGAGTCGAGCCGAAAATCAATGTGGAGCGACGAATTGTATTAAAAGACGGAAGGCACCCATTGATGGATAAAAGTGTCTGCGTGCCGTTGCAGTTTGAAATTGGAAATGGAATTCAGGGAATTGTAATCACAGGTCCAAACACAGGAGGAAAAACTGTGGCGATTAAGACTGTTGCTTTAAATTGCATGATGGCACAATGTGGCTTGCATGTTGCCTGTACAGAAGCAGAAATCTGTATGAACAGCAATTTCCTGTGTGACATTGGAGATGGTCAAAATATATCAGAAAATTTGTCTACCTTTTCAGCTCATATTACAAATGTATTGGACATATTGAAAAAGGTAAATAAGGACAGTCTGGTGATTATGGACGAACTGGGTTCAGGAACAGATCCTACCGAGGGAATGGGAATTGCTATTGCTATTTTGCAGGAATTAAAGAAAAGTGGAGCCTTATTTCTTGTAACCACCCATTATCCGGAAGTAAAGCACTATGCAGAGCAGGAAAAAAGAATTCTAAATGCAACAATGACCTTTGACAAGGAAAGTCTGCGTCCACTGTATCAGCTGGTGCTTGGAGAAGCCGGCGAAAGCTGTGCGTTTTACATTGCTCAAAAGCTTGGAATGCCATCCTCTATGTTGCAGTGTGCCATTAACGCAGCCTACGGTCAGGAACAGGCAAAGGATTATAATTTTCAAAATATTCCATCGGAAATAAAAAGAGAAAGCACAGCTACAGTGAAAAAGAAGAAAGTTCCGAAAAAATCTTTGGAGCAGGCAAGAAAATATCAGTTGGGCGACAGTGTCACCGTATATCCGGATAAAAAGATTGGAATTGTGTGTGAAACCGTTAATGAAAAAGGAGTTTTACGAGTACAGCTTCAGGGGAAAAAGATTTGGATTAACCATAAGAGAGTGAAGCTTTTGGTTGCCGCAGAGGAACTGTATCCGGAGGACTATGATTTTTCCATTATTTTTGATACGGTGGAGAATCGAAAGCTAAGACATAAGATGGAACGAAAATATGTGGAAGGAGAAGAAATTGTAGAGTAGATAAATATGACACGTTGTTGTCATATTAGCCATGCTATACTTCTTTTATCAAAAAGAAAAGAGGTATTGTATATGAATTATGAAATTGTAACATTGGATGAGAAGATGGTTGCAGGATATTCTGCAAGAACAAACAACACCAGTCTGGAAATGGGCGAAATTATTGGGGGCTTGTGGAAGAAATTTTATTCTTCTACAGGTTACCCTGTGATTCTCGATAAAGCCAATGAAAAAGCTCTTGGCATTTACACAGATTATGCAGGGGATGAAAAGAGTGATTACACGGTGGTTGTTGCCTGTGAAGTCAGTAGTGAGAGTATTCCGGAAGGATTTGAAGTGAGAAAAATTCCGGCAGGAAAATATGCAAAATTTATTGTAAAAGGAAATATGATAACAGCAGTTGCACAGTTTTGGCAGGAACTTTGGAAGATGGATTTGGAACGGACTTTTGTTTGTGATTTTGAAGAATATCAGAATGATGATTGTGAAAATGCGGAGGTGCATGTTTATGTAGGGGTGAAGTAAGACGTGGATTGAGTGATAAAAAAGTTTAATAGAAATTGCAATAAAATTGAATTGTAGTGTAAGTATAGAAAGAAAAATATAAAAAAATATAAAATCGACAACATTCGACAAAAATAAAAGGTAGAGTCTGTTAAAATAAAAAGAGTTATTGAAAACTAATCGTATAAAGGATAATAGATGATTATCAATCATATTTTCAAGGGTATAATAAATTAGTATTTACTCTTTGACTGCAATTGATATACTATAGTGGTAAAGAGGAGGGATATAATGGCAATCACGGGAGAACATGTATGCGTATTTAAATATGTTGATTATGAAATCGGAAAGCCACCTACTACAATAGCCGATTTTTTATATAAAAGACTAGAAGATGTTGAGTCAAAGCATGTTGCCGATTATAGAAATCGAACAAAGATTTTTTTTGAACATTCTGATTTAGTTGGATACCCAAATACAATTTTGGGCATCCATAGAAATGCGAGTATTGAAAACGAATATTTTCGAATAAAAAATATGAGTCATTCTCTGTGCCATCGGGCTGTACGTTTTGTTATCAGCAAAGACAACAGGCTTTGGTCTGACAATACTCATTGGACCCTGGCATATATATTAGAAAAAGGAGTAGACACATTAGTATTAGATGTTCCCATGTATATTGTTGATTTTAGAGAATCATATCCTGTAATTTATGATAAGGATGGAGTGGTTTTTGACAGTATTTATGATATAAAGTGTGCGATTGCTTCAGCGAAAAGAATCCAAGAGAGATTGGACTTAGGATGGCGTCCTCTTGAACTTTCATATACCATAAAGCAGTTGCATCAAGACATTTTAGATATAATTAATAAAGGAGTCTGAAATAATGTCCAAAATAATTACTACAAATTTAAAACATTTTAATAGAATGGAAGAACAAGAAATACTTGAGTACGTAGCTGAACACAATAATATAGGGCACGTTTCTGTCTTTGGATCGTCTGGGACTGGAAAAACAGAACTTATATCATCGTCTATCAGTTTGCTGCATAACGGCGATTTCTTCAGCGGCTATACAGTACTGCATTACGATGCGTCACAAATTCCAGAAGATTGTACTATGGACATCTTTTACAATTTATTAATTTATAAATTATTGCAAAAAAACAATTCTCATGAGAAAAACCAAACGCATGTCACCGAAGGTAATACTTTCTTGGCATTTTTGGAAAAATCGACGTATAAGGAAGATGTAAAAAACAATGCCAAAAAAGCTTTGATTACATCACTATCTTTATTGCCAACAGTGGGTACATTGATTTATAAACTGTTGAACACCGATGGAGAAAGTACTGCAAAAGACTATCATACAAATCAGTATCTGTTTAGTGAATATCTGGATTTTTTAAGTAAAACTACAGGCTTGATAGTTTTTATAGATAATATTCAATATTTATCGTTAGGAATTGTGAATGAGTTTTATGAATTACTTCGACAAGTAGAAGGTAATATACTTTTATTTACATCATACACTCTGAAAAACAATATGTCTATTACTAGAACATTAATTGAAGAACACAAATTAGATAATGATTCTTTAATACTCAGTGTTGAGAATGTTACTATAGATATATTTGATGAGATTTGCAACCAAAACTTAAAGCAAGAGCATTATTATGCTGTAAAAGCACGCTTAGAATACTTATATGCTTTAGTACAATATGGCAATATGCGAGAAATTGATGAACTTATTTTTCAAATCAATCAAAATGGTGTAGAAAATATCAATGAAACCCCTACCTTGCAAGGAATAAGAGCATTGGATGAAATAAACAAAGATATTGTAGATTTGGCATCTTTATTTCCAGAGGGCATAAAAATGTCTTTTATCGAAAGAATTGTAAGATACAACCATGGATGTAATGAAATAGAGTTACGCCAAAGTATCTCTAATTTATGTAAAATGAAATATGTACTTATTGGGGAAAATGATACATTGAAAATTGAACATGAAAAGATTTCGCAGGCCAGCAGACAGAATCTGGTGTGTATTGATGAAGAAGAACGTTTTACAGAATTAATACATTCGTGTGAAAAAGTTTTTACTGAAATACTGTATGAACCAATCGACGATAGTGATTTTGTCTTCTGTGTCAATGGCTTAATGGAATTTGAACAGCAATTCAATTTTTTGAAGCACTTAGGTGTTCTAAAAAAATATATCAATATATTGTATACCAAATTTAGATATTTTCAAATATGTCAATTATATAGAAATTTAGCAAAAAGCATAAACGATGGAAACAAAATAGCTTTGCTATTTCCTATTTGTTCCATTATTCAGCTTTTGGATTCCTTTCAAAAAACAAGCTGTTTTGAAGAAGGGTTAGAAATTAGCAATCAGCTTTCCAGTTTTTATAATATGGAGTTATATAAAGCAAAATTTTTATTACAATCATATCATTATCAGGAAGCAATAGACACTTTAGATAATCGCTTGACCAATTATGAGGGATGGAGCATATATTTGAATGCCTTACAACATTTGCGCCATGATGATGAAGTTCGAGAAAAAGTTCTCTATTTACAACAAAATATGTATCAGTATTCAGATATTGAGTATTATTATATAATATTAAGAAATTCCGGACACCTTTTTCTTTACGATGATGCAATTAAAAATATACAGAATGCATTGGATTATTTCCAGAATCTAGATAATAAATTTGTAGAATCTACCTGTTTGAATAATATCGGTATTTTGTATTTATATCAAAGTCAAGAGAAAGAAAGTATATATATGGCCAGAAGGTATTTTAACCAAGCAAAAAAAATTATGCATCAACTAAAGTCCAATGAGGAATACCAGTCTATGATTAATATTGGTGTAAGCTATTTGTGTGAAAATAATCCTGCACTTGCACTAGAATATTTTGAATGTGCTAAAACAATTATGCCAAGTAGTCTCTCTTTTGACATGATAAAATTGAGATGCAATATTTTAATATGCAGATATCTCATGAACAGGCAGGAGGTTCATTCTATTCGTGAGGAATTATTAGAACTATGTTCTGGGGCAGAAGAATTGCCTGATCCATGGATTAAATTATTGTGTGAATATAATTTATACATATTGCGAAATGATAACTTTATGGCAACTGACGTTTTAGCGAAAACCTATCCGGGAAATATGAAGCTATATGGCTTAATATTAAATAATCCCAATATTAATAGTTTTATGTTAGGAATATCTCCACATTGGAGATATTAGAGTAATTATGAAAAGTTATAAGTGGAGTTCCATCTGTCTCTTTACTCCACTTATAACTTCTATTGATTACTGTTTATAATATAATTTTGTAGGGCTTTATAATTTCGCACGCAAGTGTACAATCAATAATACGTCTTTGTCTTATTGTAGAGGCTATAAGAGAAGCTAATTGATTATATTCCTTCTCAGGCATATTTAACGTTGCTAAGGTTAAAATTCCGATTCTGATTCCTGATGTTATATTGGCACTTCTTCTGTCATTTGGCAACTGATTACGATTCACTAAAATATGTTGTTTTAGTAACAATTCTTCAGCCTCTTTTCCTGTAAAAGATGATTCTCTCAAATCCACTAGGATTAAGTGCGAATCACTTCCGTTCGTATATAATTTCAAATCATGCTCTTTAAAAATATTTACGAACGAACTTGAAATTTTTAAAATTCTATCAACATATTCATTAATATTTATTAAATCTAATTCAGCGAGCATAATTGTTTTGGCTAAAACTTCGTTAAACTTTGGAGCACCTTGGACGATAGGAAATGTGGCTCGATTTATCTTAGAAATATATTCCTCTTTGCACATTACTATTCCTCCACGTATTCCGCGTGTGGTTTTATGAGTCGTAAAAGTGACAAAATCGGCGTAACCAAATGGGGATACGTGTCTGTTAGCTACAATATAGATTGCTGTATGTGAGATATCTGCTAATAGCAGAGTATTATACTTCTGACATATCTCAGACAATTTAATGTAGTCAATGTTTCTTGGATAAGAGCTAGCCCCGGCAATTAATAATCGGGGATGATTTTTTTTGCAGAGTATTTCTATTGCTTCATAGTCTATTTCGTCCATCTCATTTACACTGTATGTATATATATTGCAAAATGTATTTAAGTAATGATAATGAGAAACATGTCCTCCTGCATTTGGCGCCATAATTACAACTGCATCATTTGGTTTTAATACAGCTTGATAAACTATTTGATTTGCTTGCGTCCCAGAATACGCTTCTATATTACTGGAATATCCGTTGCAATGAAATAGTTTTAGCAACATTTCTTCCGCCATAGCTTCTAATGAATCGATACCATCACATAGCGGAAAATATCGATTTCCACGACTACCTTCAGAGGGATTTAAATTAAAAGGGGTATTCATCGCCTCTAACACAGAAGGGAAGGCATAGTTTGCACTTCCGATAAGGTTTACATATTCATTCATCTGAGAATATTCATTATCAATGATAGAACGTACTCTTTCAAATTTGTCCCCTAAAAAGTTCTTTAAATGATACATTGCGCACCTCCTAAACAATATTGCGGACTTTAGATGATATACCCTTGAAAATATGATTGATAATCATCTATTATCCATCATTCCACCCTCATCCCATTCCGAGGATGTTTCCCCTCCAATATCTCCCTCTGCTTATTCATAGAAACGCTAGTATAAATCTCCGTAGTTGTAATTGAGCTATGTCCCAGCAGTTTTTGGATATACCTGATATCCACATCTGCTTCCAGTAACAGAGTGGCAAAAGAATGGCGGAACATATGGGGAGTAATGTGCATTTCGATACCGGCTATCTTTGCGTATCGGTTAATCATATTTCTTACAGATTGTTCAGACAAGCGTTGCTGCAAACGGTTGATAAACAACCAGTCAGTAGTTTTAAGTTCATTTTCAAAAGCAGCTTTATAATCCGAAAGAGCTTTAATTACATCTTCATTGCTAATGTGAAGCATACGCTCCTTGGCGCCTTTTCCCCAAATTAGAACAGTTCCGTTTTCCAAATCCAAATCAACCTGTTTTAAAGAACAAAGCTCGGAAATACGCATTCCGGTAGCAAATAGCAGTTCCATAACGGCAATATCCCGTAAGGCAGCTTTGGATTGAAACGGAGTACTACATAGATTCTTTTCCTTGTAAAGAGTAGATAAAAATAGTTGTATAATGTTAGAAGGAATGGTTTTTGGTAGTCGTTTTGGCTGGCGAAAGTTAAAATCTATTTTATTAAAAGGATTGTTTTCAATAATTTCTTCGTATTCTAAATAATGAAAAAAGGCTTTTACGCTGGCTATTTTTCTTTTGATGGTACGAGGTTGGTACGTTTGATGAATGTTAGAAAGATATTCTAGAAGAATTTCCTTTGGAATGGGGAGCGTAGATGATGAAATTAAAGAAAGAAACTGGTTTAAGTCTATTCGGTAAGCTTTAATTGTTTTAGAATCCAAGTTTTTTCGGGTATAACAGTGATATAGGTAATTATTAATAAGTACTTCTAAATTTTGCATGACATTTTCTCCTTTGGGTTAAATTTTGCATTGCATAATAGTTCATAATATACTACATTAGGTTTCATTGTAAATTTTATATTATTTTATAAAATTTTAAATAGGTTCGCTAATTCATTGCGAAAACGCTACGATTTTGTTACTATTTAATATAGATAAAATTCGGGGAGGAGAAAAGTAATGAAGAAACTGGCAACAGCTATATTGGGAGTGGTAGGAGTAGGATTATTTGCATTCGGTTTAGTTGTAAAAGTAATGGAAAATACAGCAATTTCAATTATTGGAGGAGCGGATGGTCCTACGTCCGTTTTTTTGGCAGGAAACTTAGGAGGTGCTTCTTCGACCACTGTTATGGTAAGTGGCATGATTGCTATTGCATTGTGCTGTTTTATTGGTTGCAAGAAATCTAAGTAATTTGAATTTGCAGGAGGGTATATGAAACTAAATAACGAAAGTAAAACATTGTTTATTCCACTGTACGGAAAAGCAATGATGAGTAAAAATAATCTGTTTCTTTATGACAAAAAAGCGGAAGAAATAGTGGACAGCATTAACTATGATTTCACAAATTTGAAGCAGTCAAAATGGTTATCCATGTATATGGCACTCAGGGCATCCATTATAGATGAAATGTGCAATCAATATATGGAGGAGAATTCTCAACCAACAATTATTCATCTGGGTTGTGGATTGGATTCCAGAACATGTAGAATCAATCAAAAATATCATATGTGGTATGATATAGATTTCGAAAGTGTAATAGATTTAAGAAAACACTATTATCAAGAAAACGAAAAATATAAAATGATTGGAAAATCCGTTACAGATTTATCCTGGCTGCAGGAAATCGATAATGCGAGCGAAAATATTCTGATTATCGCAGAAGGTTTAACTATGTATCTATCCGAAGACGAAATGAAAAACTTAGTAGCTGGCATTCAGAAAAGATTTGGAGAGGCAACGCTGTTGTTTGATGCCTATTCCAAAACAGCAGTAAAAGCATCCAAATACAAGAATCCGGTAAACAAAATGAATGCTTCTGTAAAGTGGGGAATGAATCGCCCAGAGGATTTTGGAAAGCTAAATGAAAAGATAGAATTTGTACAGGCATATCCCATAAGACGGAAAGATACCGGCTTAAAGGGAGTAACAAAATTTATATTTGAAAACGTGTACTGTGGAATATTATCACAACCATTATATAAAATTTATAAAAGTAAACTTGGGAAATGAAAGATTTCACTCTGATATTAGTAAATAGCACCAAAAGAAAGTAGGTAAAATTATGCACTATAACTGTCTGATCGTAGACGACGAAGTAGAATTATCAAAAATGACATGTGAATATTTTCAGATGTTTGACGTGTCATGTGCCTGTGTGGAAAGTGCAATGGAATGCGAAGCATTTTTAAAGGAAAACACCATAGATATTTTACTGTTGGATATAAATTTGCAGGAAGAAAGCGGATTTGTGCTGTGTAAGAAAATCAGGGAAGAATCGGATATCCCTATTCTATTTATCAGTGCAAGACAAAGTGATGATGACGTGTTGATTGCCTTAAATATCGGAGGCGATGATTACATCAAAAAGCCATATACCTTAAGTGTGCTGTTAGCCAAAGTTAAAATTATGATGAAACGAATGGGCAGAAGCCAAAAGGAAGAACAGACGGAAAGTGCAGGAAATGTACGCATTGAAATTTCCACCAGAAAAGTATACATCGGTGAAAAAGAAGTAACCTTAAAAGCAAAAGAATTTAAGCTGTTTCAGTGCCTTTTCGAAAACAGAAATACCATTGTCACAAAAGAAAAACTGTTTGATTTAGTCTGGGGCGATGCTTATTTCAGCGATGGAACATTAAATGTACATATTAGAAAGTTACGAGAGAAGTTAGAAGAAAATCCAAATGAACCGAAGATGATTAAAACCATCTGGGGAACGGGATATATGCTGGAATTATAGGAAACAGCCAAGGGAGGACAGAATGAAAATTAGATATATTGCTGTGGTTTACACACTTTTGATGCTTATAGTGCTGGGGATATTTGCAAAGGAAATGAATGAAACGGACTATAAGACAGTGGACATGATTTCCATCAATGAATCGGTAAAGCTAATAGAAGATGATATCAAACAAGGAGAAGAAAGGTATTCTATAGAAGAAAAAAGAAACTGCGAGATTTTGTTTTTTACAGATAAAGATTATGAGAGCCGTTTAAATCAGGCAATGCAGCAGGGGAAACTGCTTCTGGATTATCAGGAGCAGGAAACTATAAAGGGAAAAATCATATTTAATGTTCAAGGAGAAAAGTATCAGGAATTACAAAAAGAATTGTATTCCACAGTTATTATCGTTTGTCTGGTAATTTCTATTGTAGTATATGTTCTGCTTGGGAGCGTGTATCTATCCTTTGTGCGTCCCTTTCACAAGCTTCAAAAATTTTCCACAGAAATTGCAAAAGGAAATCTGGATATTCCACTGCCTATGAACCGTCATAATTTTTTTGGCGCATTTACAGAAAGCTTTGACCTGATGAGGGAAGAATTAAAACGTGCCAGAGAAAGTGAATATGCGGCAAACAGAAGCAAGAAAGAACTGGTAGCAGAATTATCCCATGATATCAAAACGCCCATTGCCACCATAAAAGCTGTCTGCGAAGTGCTTCAAGTAAAAGAGAAAAAACAGGATACCTTGGATAAGGTGGAGGTGATTGCAAACAAAGCGGAAATGATAGACAGTTTAATTGGAAATATGTTTCATGCAACTTTGGAAGAACTGGAAGTGTTAAAAGTAGAGCCGGAAGAAAAAAGCTCTTTGCTGATAGAAGAAATGATTCTGGAGCAAAAGTATTATGGAGAAATTGTATTGGAAAATCATATTCCGGAATGTCTGTTGTATTTTGACGAACTCCGTTTCAAACAAGTGATAGATAACATTATTCATAATGCTTATAAATACGCAAAAACAGAATGTTATGTGAAATTTACGGAACTGGGAGAGGGCGTGCAGATACAGATAAAAGATAAGGGTGCCGGAATGCCGGAGGAAGAACTGTCACTGGCAGCGGAAAAGTTTTATCGGGGAAGCAATGCTAAGGGCAAATCCGGCTCAGGACTTGGGTTGTATCTGACAAAAAACTTTATGGAAGGAATGCAGGGCGGCATGGAATTTTATAATGAAAAGGGCTTTGTGGTAAATTTATTTATAAAAAAGGTGTAAGATTTAAGGATTGGTTAAGAAATGGGCAAGAGTTAGAAAAAGATTTTACAAAAATTACAGGATATAATAAAAACAGAAAGAAACAAATGGAGGAAATAGTATGAAGACTTTATTAACTGCAAAAGATTTATGTAAAACTTTTTCAAATGGAAGTGTGCAGCAACATGTATTAAAAAACTTAAACATTGATATTTATCAGGGAGATTTTACGGTAATCATGGGAAATTCCGGTTCCGGAAAAAGTACCCTATTATACGCTTTGTCAGGTATGGACCGTCCAACTCTTGGAAGTATCAAATATGGGGAAGAAGAAATTGCAAAATACAATAACGATAAACTGGCGTTGTTTCGCAGAAAACACTGTGGATTTGTGTTTCAGCAGAATTATTTAAATGACACCATGAGTGTGCTGGATAATATTATGGTAAGTGGACTTCTTGTGAGTAAGGATAAGAAGGGAATTGCAAAAAGAGCAAAAGAGCTTCTATTAAAAGTAGGGCTAAAGGAAGAAATTTTTTCCAAATTTACGGTGCAGCTTTCCGGTGGGGAACAGCAGAGAGTGGCGGTAGTCCGTGGAGTGATTAACCAGCCGGAAGTACTCTTTGCAGATGAGCCTACAGGTGCATTAAATTCCAAGAATACAGAAAATGTGTTAAACATACTTACGGAATTAAATGAAAAGGGGCAGTCCATTGTGATGGTAACTCATGACATGAAGTCAGCCAGAAGAGCAAACCGTATTTTGTATTTATCAGACGGAGTCATTACCGGAGAATTGTTGCTTGGCAAATATGTGACCGGGGACAAGGAACGACATGATAAATTACGCAGCTTTTTGGCGGAAATGGGGTGGTAATATGTATCGTTTGTTATTTATTGCCAAAAACAACCTGAAAAAGAAGAAAAGCGATGTGGTGGTTCTTGGATTTTTAACCATGCTGGCCGTTGTTTTATTGTATGTGAGTATTACAGCCTTAACGAACACGGGAAAGGTTTTAGACAGAGTATACGAAGAAACCAATGGTGCAGACCAGATTTTTATTACTGCAAGCAGAGAACGGGAAAAATTAATAGATTTAATAAGCTCTCAGGAGGAAGTGAGTCAGTGGGAAGTCAGCTCCTGTCTGTATGAATCAGTAGTCAAATATCATGGAGAGGGAGAAGAAGAAAACGAAGGAAGTTTCTGCATTGGCATAATGGACGAAGAAAGAACAATCCAAAGCTATTCTATCCATGATGAAGGCGAAAAAAAGAAAAATTCTATTTTGTTGCCTTATTATTTTAAATCAGGTTATTCTTATAAAACAGGTGATACCATATATCTCACATTAGGAGAAAATGAATATAAATTTGAAGTACTGGGATTTATTGAAGATGGTTTATTTGCAACACCTCTGAATGTTTCTGTGTACCGATGCTACATAGGTCAGGATTACATAGAGGAAATTAAGGAAAAAGAAAAAGGATTATTACAGGATGAATGCTACGAATATAAAGTAAAATTAAAGCCGGGGGAAAGTTCTTATGAATTCGACCAGAAACTGTCAGAACTGATTGTAAAAGAAATTTCCGATATTGCTGATTATGGAAATCTGGGCATGAACTGGGAGGTTATGAAAGGCGGAGATGCCATGATGTCAAATATCGGTATGGGTATTATTATGATATTTGGATTTCTGTTGATTGTGGTTGCTATTATTATTATCCGGTTTAGTGTGCGGAATTTTATTCAGGATAATATGAAAAATATCGGAATTTTACAGGCAACGGGTTACACTTCTTTGGAGCTTAAAGCAGCTGGGGTATTAGAAATTTTGTGCATCAGCTTTGTAGGCACAATTCTTGGACTGATGGCAGGATATTTGTGTGGCGGCGTTATAGGAAGCATTCAGGCTATGTTAATTGGAGTAAGCTGGCAGGTAGGATTTGATATGTCTGCGGCATTGCTGACCGGTGCATTGGTAAATGGAGTAATTCTTATAGTTACCGGTTTTACAGTAAGAATCTATGGAAAAATAACTGTGTTAAATGCATTACGTGGTGGAGTTGCTACGCACAATTTCCGCAAAAATCATATTCCCCTGGAAAAAACAAAAATCTTCTTGCAGGGAGCGTTAGGAATAAAAAGTATACTAAAAGAGAAAATGAAAAGCTTTACTGTTTGTATGATTGTGGTTATTTTAAGTTTTGCCAGCTGTGTAGGATTTATCTTATATCAGAACTTTTCATTAGAGCTGGATAATCTCTTGAAGTTAGTGGGAGCCGAAACAGGAAACGTGGTTGTGGAAGGAGATAATTTAGAACAGTTAGCAGAAGAAATATTAGCTTGGGAGGAAGTGGAGAACATTTCTTATTATAGTAACAGCAGTGCAAAGTTAAGCAAGGGCGAGGAAAGTACTACTTTAACAATAGATTTTTGGAAAACGCCGGAAGATTTAGAGTATGAAACTTTGCTTGAGGGGCGTTTGCCAAAGCATGAAAATGAGATCGTGATTACCACAAAGGTAAGTGAAATTTTAAATGCCAAGGTGGGTGATGTGATTTATGTGGAAGGAATGGGCGAAAGCAAAGATTACATTGTATGCGGCATTGACCAGAAAATGAACAATATGGGAATCAAGGCGTTGTTGGACTATAAAGGCGCAGAACGTTTGAATGGATTTTGTACTACTTATTTTTTGTATGTTCACACCAGAGAAGATGTTACCTATTCTCAGATGGAAGAACTTTTAAAAGAAAAGTATGAAAATATAAAGCTTATGGATAGTGAGAAATTAATTTACAGTATGATATCTTCTGTATCCATAGCTATGGAATTAATATGTATGGTATTTGTAGCAATTACTCTGTTTGTGGTGTGCATGGTTGTTATGCTTCTGGTAAAAACAAAAGTAGCTCAGGAGAAAAGAAACTACGGCATTTATAAGGCGTTGGGATTTACAACAAAACAGCTGGTAGTACAGATGGTGTGTTCTAATTTGCCGATTATGATAGCGGGAGCAGTGATAGGAGCAATCGCTTCCGTTTATCTGACAGACAGGTTTGTGGTTGCATTTTTATCCTTTTTTGGAATTAAGTCTTGCCATATGATAATCAATCCCCTTTGGCAGATTCTTACGGTAACAGGAATTACCCTGGTTGCCATTATGGTTACGGTTGTATTTTCAATGAAAATAAGGAAAATTGAACCGGCAAAGATGTTGATGAGTGAATAAGAATATCCCCGGCTTTTGTGAAAAAAATCACAAGAGCCGGGGATATGTTTTTTATTTTCGAACCCATTTACCTAAAAAAGGTTTTTTGTATTTCGCTATTTCTAATTGTGCCTCAGGTATTCCGTTAGCACTCTTTAAATATTTGATACCTTTACCTATGTTTTTCTCAACACCTAGACCTTGGGTATAAATGATACCTAACATATAACGTACTTCCATATCATGTATGCTGGAATTCTCAAAACATGTCCGAGCTTTTTCGTACTCGCCCATAGCATAATAACACTTTCCTAAATAAGCAAGATTTTCCGGATATTTAACTTCAACTGCTAGTTTGAGAAGAGGTAATGCCTTATGATAATCTTTCGTTACTCCTATTCCCTCACAGTACATAAGTCCTAATTGATTTGCACTAGCCAGTTTTGAAAATGTATTTTCTCTTTGATTTAAACATTTTTCATAACACTCTGCTGCTTTACACAAATCTCTCGGAAGATAATTTCCCATGCGATATTCTTCCGCTACATCGTACCAAAGTTCT
The DNA here is from genome assembly GCA_017408735.1 of Lachnospiraceae bacterium. Classification (GTDB taxonomy): domain Bacteria; phylum Bacillota; class Clostridia; order Lachnospirales; family Lachnospiraceae; genus RUG11237. The sequence goes on along the minus strand of JAFQUB010000009.1, from coordinate 164,453 downwards.
GTTTGCCCACCTTCGGCAGCTTTCTTTCTCCATTCGAATCCTTCTTGTTCGTTTCCTTCATCTTCTAATTCTTGTGCATAAGACCACTGTAAACTTGGATGTCCTAATTCTGCTCCCATTTTATACAACCCATTAGCTTTATGCGGTTGTGGATCTACGTAACCATCAACGCCTTCTACATAAAAAGCATTCAAGTTATTTATTGCAGAAGAAATTCCACCATTAAGAGCCTTCAAAAACCATTCTTCACATTTTTTGGTGTTTTCACTTACATATGATTTCAATTCTTCATTAGTTGAAAAAGAGTCTGGTTCGATTTCATCAATATCTATAAAATCTCCCCAATAGTAGGAATTGCCTATTGTGTACTGGCAAAAAGCATCGCCTGCATTTGCCATTTCTAATACTTTTGCAAAAACTTCTTTTAAGTTAGCAAAAGGCATCTTTCGTGCCATTTCTTGTGAAAATTCATTACAACGTAGTGCTACCATGACACCAAGTGCACTGCCTTGTTCTACTGATTTGTGCAAATATTCCATGCCCAATTTATCATCTTCAGGAAAATTATGTCCACTCCAAACATACTGAGGTCCCCACATACATCTTGCCAGAATACAAGAAGCATCACCGTCGCCTTCTGCAGAAGCTTTTTTCAACAATTCTAACCCTTCAGCTCCTTTTCCTAAACGCACGTCGTAATAAATATAGCGAAGTGCTGTTTCAACTGCGTCACTAAAACATTTTCCCATAACTATTTCTCCCTATGTATTAAAATTTATGTATGGAATTAGACGTTGCATAATTTGAGAAACTACAGCGCTAATGTCCAAAACGAATTATATCATATTATGTGGATTTCAGCTAATGATTTTTCCGATAAGAGATAGTGGAAAAACTATAAATTTAATACCATACCTTCTGTGGTGCTTGTAAAACCGCATTTTTCGTAGAACAATCTTCCGGTTTCGGTGGTGTCCAGACTGATTTCAGTAACCCTTTTTCCGGTAGGGTGGTCAAAGGTTGGCATTACAGTGATATAGCAGATGGAAGCACAGCCGATTACTTTGGAATTCTAAATCGTTTTCTGTTGCTTTTCTGATATTCATTTCGTGTAACCTCCTGTTAGTTGTTGTTATGAGCATACCACTGTGATATTATATTTGTAAATGTAAATATTTTGATAGAAGAAATATTTATGATATACTTTTTTAGAATAGCAGAGAGCATTAGTGCGGAAATTGAGTATAATGCGAGAAGACTACAAAAAAGGAATTATTGTATAGGAGGTTAATTGTTATGGATGAATTAAATGAATTAGATTCTACGTGTGGTATATCAGATGATGAGTTAACAGAACGATTTAAAGAAGCGATTCGTATAGAAAATGAAATAAAAAAAATTAAGGGAGTTCCAATTGCCGGCTATGATATAGAAAAAAAAGCAGCTTATTTAGAGTACCCTGATGGGAGGAGAAAGTATGCAACAACCGAATAAAAGGCTTCCGGAAATAATTGTGTTTGCGGGACCAAATGGAAGTGGAAAATCGACAATCACTAAAATGGCAAAAGTAATAGAACCTTATATCAATGCGGACGATATCAAACGAACGAATTATTGTAGTGATTTAGAAGCGGCGCAGTTAGCTGAAAGTATGCGTGAAAAGGCAATTACAGAAAAAAAGAGTTTTACATTTGAAACAGTAATGTCAACAGACCGTAATTTAAAACTACTTCAAAAGGCAAAAGAACAAGGATATTTTATTCGTTGCATATATGTGTTAACTTCCGATGTTAATATTAATGTTTTTCGTGTGGAGTCAAGAGAAGCGGTTGGCGGTCATGGTGTTCCCGAAGAAAAGATTAGAACTCGGTATAAAAAGGCACTGGCATTGATACCAGAGGTGGTTAAAGTAAGTGATGTTATGCACGTCTATGATAATTCCAGTGTACCATTTCGAATTTTTAAGAAACGAAAAGAAGAAGTTTTTTATTGGGAAAATGAGGAGTGGACCAAAGAAAAAATTGTTGATTTAGTTGGAATATAAAATTGGTTTACTAAGTTTCTATACTATATTGTGAGTAAATAAAAAAACTTCAAATTCCCTCTTGACTTTGACGTAACGTAAAGAAGTATGCTTAATTCAGCCAGAGGAGGTAATCATATGAAATATAGTATTAGAGAGTTATCCAACTTAGCCGGAGTGAGTGCACGCACGTTACGGTATTATGATGAAATCGGACTTTTGAAGCCCCTTGATGTCAGCGAAGCCGGATATCGGTATTACGGCGAAAAAGAGGTGACACTGTTACAGCAGATTCTATTTTACCGGGAAAGAGGATTTGATTTAAAAAGCATTCAAAAGATTCTTTATCAGGATGACTTTGATATTATGAAAGCATTGGAGGAACATCTTCTGGAGCTGGAGGAACAAAGGGAATATACCAACTCTTTGATTCGAACAGTAAAGCAGACGATTTTGTCAATGAAGGGAGAATATGAAATGAGTGATAAAGAAAAATTTGAAGCTTTCAAACAGAGAATAGTAAACGAAAACGAAGAAAAGTACGGTGCAGAAGTACGCCAGAAATACGGCGATGAAGAAATGGATGCATCCAATAAAAAGATTTTGAACATGACACAGAAAGACTGGGAACATTTTGAACATCTTGAAACAGAAATCAAGGAACGTTTAAAGGAAGCGGTTTTGTCAGGAGTTACACCGGAAAGTGAAGAAGCTGAAAAAATTGTTCTTCTCCACAAAGAGTGGCTTGAAATGACTTGGAAAAAATATACCAAAGAAGCCCATAAAGCCATTGCAACAGCCTATATTTCAGATAAGCGTTTCCGTGCATACTATGATAAACAAGTGGACGGATGTGCTAATTTCTTAGAGCAGGCAATCCGATATTGGGTGGATAAACAGTAATAAGTTACAAAAAGTGTAGTGGTTTCGACTGCTACGCTTTTTAAATATGTGAATTAGTGAGTTTTGGAAAATTTGGCTCAAAATTTTTTCTAAAAATGTATGAGATAGAATAGTAGACAGCCAGTCTGTATAATAAGAGTATAAGTTGTAGCAAAAACAAATTTTAATTATGGAGAAGACTAAGGATGAGAGATATTTATTCAAAAATATTTATTCAGGCCTTAAAAGAGCAGGACATGGATGATATATGAGATTATACAAAGAAGGAACGCTCAGTGCAGAAGAATTGGATTCTATTAGAAGAAACGGATTAAGAAAACGATAAAGAAAAGAGGGAAAAACATGAGTTATAAATTTATAAAGTTAGACAGAACTAACGAAGAAATGAGAAGGAGTTTTTGTGAGTTATCCATAAAAACGTTTGGATTAGATTTTGAGGACTGGTATCAAAACGGATACTGGAAAGAAAATTATCTTCCATATGTTTGTGTAAAAGATGATAAGGTTGTTGCCAATGTGTCTGTAAATCCAATGGAATTTAATATGGCAGGAAGACATGTGAAGCTGATACAGTTGGGAACGGTAATGACAGAGGAAAGTGAAAGAAATCAAGGATTGATTAGAAAGATTATGGAAAAGATAGAGCAGGACTTTCAGGATAAAACAGATGGATTTTTCCTGTTTGGCGGTGATGATGTCTTGGAATTTTACCCAAAATTTGGATTCCAAAAAGCCAAAGAATATCAGTATTCTAAAACGGTTCACAATACAGAAAGAGCAAGTGCCGTTATGCTTCCAATGAATCAGCCAAAGCAGTGGAAAACATTAGAAAACATTATTGAAAAAAGCATTTGTCAAAGCAGTATGGAACAGGAAAATAAAAAGGAATTAGTCATGTTCTATGTAACAAAGTTTATGCAGGAAAATGTATTTTACATAGAAAGCCAGAATGCATATGCAATCGCAGAAATAGAAGGGGAAGTGTTGAACCTGCAACAAGTTTTTTCAGAGCAGAAAGTGGATTTAGATAAAATTATAGTTGCCTTTGGAGAAAAAATCCGAAATGTAAAATTAGGATTTTCACCACTAGAAACCATAGGTTGGGAAATGTCAGAGTTACAGAAAGAAGATTGTACATTTTTTGTGAAAGGAGAGATATGGAGAGATTTTGAAAAGCTTATGATTTCAGTGTTGAGTCACACTTAGTGTACAATTCAGACAGTGGGGCATTCCCCTCTATTCTTAGAAAATCTTAGGAAGCTATAGAGTTTGAACGCTGCCTGTGGTATAATAGTCAGAAAAACGAAAGGCAGAACATTACATTATGGAATTATGGGATATTTATGATAAAGATAAGCAGAGAACGGGGCGTACCATGGAACGCAATGATTTTCGCTTGAAAGATGGAGAATATCATCTGACTGTGTTAGGTGTGGTTCGGAGAACAGATGGGAAATTTCTGATTACAAAGCGGGTAATGACAAAACAGTGGGCAGCCGGCTGGTGGGAAGTATCCGGTGGTGCAGCACAGGCAGGAGAAGATTCCGAGGAAGCAGTGATAAGAGAAGTCAGTGAGGAAACGGGGTTAGAAACCACTAACCTTGAAAAAGAATTTTTATTTACATATAAGAGAGAAAATCCAGAAGAAGGGGATAATTATTTTGTAGATGTATATCGCTTTACCGGAGATATCGAAGAACAGGACTTACACTTGCAGGAAGCAGAAACAGATGGATATATGTTTGCTACAGCAGAGGAAATTGAAGCTATTGCCAAGGAAGGCAAGTTTTTGCATTATAATAGCATTAAGGAGGCATTTAATTTTAATGGCTGAGTGGTTAAACTCATTTTTTGCACAGTATGATTATATGATTTTGAACAGTTTGCATCAGTTGGCGGTTGCTACAGAAGGTGCGGTAACTCCTTTATTCATGTGGATTAGCAGTTTGGGTAACTGGGGAATTGCAGAGATTGTTCTGGGACTGGTGTTGTTATGTTTCAAAAAGACCAGAAAAATGGGTGTTTGCGTGCTTTTGGCGATTGTTTTTGGTGCGGTAATTACAAATGTGGTTGTAAAAAATTATGTGGCAAGGCCTCGACCATTTATAGATACTACAGGAATTTACTATGAGTGGTGGGAATTTGTTGGTGGTATAAAGGAACCGGAATATTCATTTCCTTCCGGCCACACAACCGCAGCCATGGCATCGGTTACTGCAGTTGTTTTAAATTCCCAAAACAAGCACAGATGGTGGTTATTTCTATTTGTTGTAGTAATGGGAATCTCGAGAAATTATTTGATGGTGCATTATCCTTCTGATATTCTGGGAGGTATTGTAGCAGGGGGCTTGGCAGCAATGGTAGCCTTTGGACTTGTCAATAAAATAGGGAAGAGGATATAAAAATCGTACGAAACGAGTTAGTTCTTTGGTGACTACGTTGGGTGAAGGCGTGTAATTTAGAGTGACATATAAAGCTCCAAGAATGTTAAACAATTTAATTCTTGGAGCTTCCCTCAGTGATACAAGTTACAATTCCAAACTGTTCTCCTTTAGTAAGAAATCATAGATACTCATTGTGGTAATTCCGGTTTCATCTCTTGTGATATTTACAACATCCTTAACAACAATAATTTTCTTGAACGAATCGTTTATATTGATAAGAGAAGCTTTTTCTTGCATACGTTTCTCTTCCGTTGGCATACTGAAAGCGGATTGAATGTAGTAACGTTTGCTGCCAAGATTTGCTACAAAGTCAATTTCTAACTGGTTCTTTACCTCTTTACCATCTTCAGTTGTACTGCGTTTTTCTACGACACCCACATCTACGGAATATCCTCGGCTTCGTAATTCGTTGTAAATGATATTTTCCATAAGGTGTGATTCTTCAACTTGTCTGAAACCTAACCTTGCATTTCTAAGCCCCACATCTCCAAAATAATATTTTAAAGGTGTACCAATATATTTTCTGCCTTTCACATTATAACGGTTTGCCTTATTTATAATGAAAGCATCTTCCAGATGTTCTATATATTGTCTAATTGTATTCAAACTGATTGTTGACTGAATTGTACTTTTAAAGGTAGCCTCAATCTTTGGTGGATTCGTCAGCGAACCAATAGCCGAAGCCAAAATATTTATTAAATCTTCCAATTCTTGTGTTTTCTCAATATGGTGTCTTTCGATAATATCTTTCAAATACGTTTCTTTGAAAAGATTTGTCAAATAACTAATCTTCTGTTCTTCTGTTTTCATGGTAACAGTCAGCGGAAGACCGCCATACACAACATATTCTGCCCATCCATGATACATATCTCCGTCATATGCTTCCATAAATTCTTTAAAAGTCAATGGGAAAATGTGAATTTTATCACCTCTACCTCTAAATTCTGTAATTACATCTTTAGATAAGAACTTCGAATTACTTCCAGTTACATATATATCTGCATTTTTAATATGAAGCAAGGAATTTAACACTTCTTCGAAATCTTGCAGCATTTGAATTTCGTCGAGCATAATATAGTATTGCTCATCGTCCACAATCAATGATTCAATGTAATCTAATATTACATCCGGGTCGCGATATTTTTTATTCTTTCGCTGATCCAACTCAATCATAATGATATGCGATGCTGGTACACACTGTTCTAACAGATAATTTTTGAAAATATTAAAAAGTAGATAGGATTTTCCACATCTTCGAATACCTGTGACGACCTTTATCATTCCATTATGCATACGGTTAATCAAATCATTTAGGTATTTATCTCGTTTCATATCCATAGTCAATCTCCTTTACTGCATATTTAAGACGGTTTTGTAACTTTTATTCAGCCAAGATATTTTTGCTTTTACATGCTAAAGTGCCGTTGAATATTTTATACGTTTCCGACCTATTTGTTCAACCAAAAATGAAAGAGAAGTTTTTTATATATTTTCGAAAAAATTAATCTGTCACCTCAAGGTTGACATCCCCACCAAATTCCTATATACTAAAACCAACATTTACGAGAGAGGTGAAAAGATGAGAAGATAATCGACTTTTGAGAAACATGAATAACTATTATTAGTGCAGGTGTTTTGAAAACATCCTGTTTTATCATGTTGCCAAAAGTGGATTATGATTCTCATAACCTCTCTTTTTTGGTATAAAAAAATAATTTTAGTTGTGAAAATACATAGGTAAAATATATAAAATTTATAATATAGCACCCAAAACAACTATAATTTATGAGGTTAGAATATGTGAATCAAAATCATTTGGCAACAAATGATTTTTTTTAGGAGGAATGTTTATGGCATTGATTAATGTATCTAACCTTACTTATGGTTACGAGGGAAGCTTTGATAATATATTTGAAAATGTATCATTTTCCGTAGATACCAACTGGAAACTGGGATTTGTGGGGAGAAACGGAAAAGGAAAGACCACTTTTCTTCAGTTGCTTTTGGGAAAATATTCGTATCAGGGAGCGATAACCACATCTACGGTATTTGACTATTTTCCGTATACGATATCTTCGGAAAATATGGAAAAGAGTTGCAGTGAATTTTACGAGGAATTAAAGCCGGGCTGTGAACTGTGGAAGGTGATATGCGAACTGGAAAAGCTGGAACTTTCAGCGGAGGTGTTGTATCGTCCGTTTCAAAGTCTGAGCCATGGAGAGCGGACAAAAGTAATGCTTGCAGTTTTGTTTTCCGGGGAAAATGATTTTCTGCTGATAGATGAGCCAACTAATCATCTGGATGGAGAAGCCAGAGAATGTGTAAAATCATATCTGCAAAAGAAAAAAGGATTTATACTGGTATCCCACGACCGGGATTTATTGGATGCCTGCATCGACCATATCCTTGTATTGAACCGTTATTCCATAGAAGTGCAGAACGGAAACTTTTCAAGCTGGTGGGAAAATAAAAGTCGAAAAGATGCGTTCTCCATAGCGGAAAATGAGAAACATAAAAAGGAAATTCAGAAGTTGGAAAAAGCATCGGAACGAAGTCGCAATTGGGCAAATCAGAATGAGAAAACCAAGATAGGCTACGATCCGGTAAAAGACCATGATAGAAGTATTTCCACCCGTGCATACATTGGAGCGAAAACAAAGAAAATGCAGAGCAGGGTAAAACAGATGGAAAACAGAATCCAAAAAGAAATTCAGGAAAAAGAAGGCTTATTGCAGGATATAGAAGCTCCGGTGGATTTAAAAATTATGCCAAAGAAGCATCACAAAGAAGTTTTAGTTTCCACAAAGCAATATAAAATTGCATATCCGTCAAAGGAAAATCACAGTGGAAAAGAAGTATTTTCTGATTTTGATTTTGAACTCCGTCAGGGCGAGAGAGTCTTTTTGCATGGGAAAAACGGTTGTGGAAAGTCCACCTTTATAAAAAGCATTTTGCAGCATAGCGGTATGATAGAGAAAGAAGGCTTTGAAGAAGAAGGCAGCGTTACTTTGGCCTCCGGTCTGGAAATTTCCTATATTCATCAGGATACGTCATTTTTGACAGGAAATATCAAGGACTTTTGTGCAAAAAGACAACTGGATGAATCACTGTTTTGTGCCATTTTAAGGCAGTTGGATATGGAACGGACACAATTTGCAAAAAACATGGAGGATTATTCTGAAGGACAGAAAAAGAAGGTACTGATAGCCGCAAGCCTGTTACAGTCGGCACATTTGTATATTTGGGACGAACCATTAAATTACATAGATATATTTTCCAGAATGCAGATAGAAAAGCTGCTACAGACATACCAACCGACGATGCTGATCGTAGACCACGATGTGAGATTCCGTGAAAAAATAGCTACAAGAATCGTAGAAATGTAGCTACCGTGAAATACCAGTTAAGAAACATAAGAAAAAGATTGAGAATCTTCCTAAAATAAAGTATGATAATGTTCATAGGTTACAAAAAGTGACAAAAACAGAAGAAAGGAAGAAGGCATGAAGAAAAAGCGATATTTACTGTGCATTGCAGTGATGATGTTATTCATATTAGGAATTACAGGGTGCGGCAAAAAGGATGAGGTACAGGTATCAGAAGTTACTTGTGTAGACGATTTAGAGGGGAAAAATATCGGTGTACAGATTGGCACTACCGGTGATATTTATGCTTCCGATTATGAAGGGGACGAAGCAGGAACAAAAATTACCCGTTTTAATAAAGGAACCGATGCAGTTCAAGCGTTAAAGCAGGGGAAAGTGGACTGTGTTATTATTGATGAACAGCCGGCAGTGGCATTTACGAACAAAAATTCCGAGTTGTCCATTTTGGAAGAGGAATTTGCCATAGAAGAATATGCGATTTGTGTGGCGAAAGACAATCAGGAATTAACAGCAAACATTAATGAAGCATTGGCAACCTTAAAAGAAAATGGAACTTTGGCAAGCATTATCAGTAATTATATCGGTGATGATACCAAAGGAAAGTCACCATATCAGTCACCGGAAGGCATTGTAAGAGAAAACGGAACCCTGACCATGGCAACAAATGTGGCATTTCCACCATATGAATATTATGAAAATGGTGTTGCCACCGGTATAGATGTGGACATGGCACGGGCGGTTGCCGACCAATTGGGTATGGAGTTAGTGGTATCTGACATGGAGTTTGATTCTATTATCATTGCGGTTCAGTCCGGGAAAGCAGATGTGGGCGTAGCCGGAATGACAGTGACAGAGGACAGACTAAAAAACATTGATTTTACAGAAAGCTATACCACAGCAAAGCAGGTAATTATTGTAAATAACGGAAATGCATCCAACGAATTATCCTTAAAAGAAAAGTTTCATCAGACCTTTATAGAACAGGGAAGATGGAAATATATTCCGCAAGGCTTGTTAAATACCTTGATAATTACCATTTGTGCAGGAATGATTGGTATCATCTTAGGATTTATACTGGCAATCATTCGTGTGGCTCATGACAGAAATGAAGAAAAATCAACCTTATTAAAAGTGTTAAATGGAATTGCGAAGGTATATCTGACTGTATTTCGTGGTACACCGGTAATGGTACAGGTGTTGATTATGTATTATGTGGTCTTTGCTGCAGTAAAGGTAAATCCGCTGTTTGCGGCAATATTGGCATTTGGTTTGAATTCCGGTGCCTATGTGGCAGAAGCGGTGCGTGCCGGAATTATGTCTATAGAAATCGGACAGTTTGAAGCAGGAAGAAGCCTTGGTTTCACATACGGACAGACCATGATTTATATTATATTGCCACAGGCGGTAAAAAATGCACTGCCGGCCATGTGTAACGAATTTATTGCATTGTTAAAGGAAAGCTCCATTGTGGGTTACATTGGCTTGATGGATTTGACAAAAGCAGGAGATATTATCCGAAGCAACACTTATGAGGCAATGATTCCACTTTGTTCCGTGGCAGTGGTATATCTGATTATCGTAATGATTTTGACGGCAGGTGTCAGTCGTTTGGAAAGGAGATTGAAGAAAGATGCAAGATAAAGAAGTGTTAATTGAGATAAAAGATTTATGCAAATCTTACGATGACCATTTGGTGTTAGACCACATTAACACCACCATTCACAAAGGCGAAGTGATTGCTATTGTAGGACCATCCGGCTGTGGAAAATCCACCTTTCTTCGCTCCATGAATTTGTTGGAAAAACCCGAGTCCGGAGCTATCATTTTCGAGGGAACGGACCTGTTGGATAAAAAGACAAATATCAATCAGGTACGCCAGAAAATTGGTATGGTATTTCAGCAGTTTAATTTATTTCCAAATATGACAGTTAGAGAAAATATCATGCTGGCACCCATGAAATTAAAAGGCATGGGTAAAGCAGAGGCATCCAAAAGAGCAGAAGAACTGTTAAGCCGAGTAGGACTTTTAGATAAGGCAGAGGCTTATCCGGGAAATCTTTCCGGCGGACAGAAACAGCGTATTGCCATTGCAAGAACCATGGCAATGAATCCGGATGTGATTCTGTTTGATGAGCCAACTTCTGCCCTTGACCCGGAAATGGTTGGAGAAGTATTGGAAATTATGAAGGAGCTGGCAAAAGAAGGCATGACCATGATTGTGGTGACCCATGAAATGGGGTTTGCGAAAGATGTAGCAACCAGAGTGCTTTTTATAGACGAAAAAAATATCAAAGAAGACAGTGAGCCAAAAGAATTCTTTGAAAATCCCAAGAATCCAAGATTACAGGAATTTTTATCTAAGGTTCGCTAGATAAAATGTAAATGCAGTACAAAAGGAGTATAAATATGGACAAGTACCGGATATTGAAAAAATATTTTGGGTATGACACTCTGCGTGAGGGGCAGGCAGAGTTGATGGATGAAATTTTACAGGGCAGGGACGTTCTTGGTATTATGCCGACAGGTGCCGGGAAATCATTATGTTATCAGATTCCTGCTCTGATATTTCCCGGTATTACCCTTGTGATTTCCCCTCTTATTTCACTAATGACAGATCAAGTCAAAGCCTTAAATCAGGCAGGAATCCATGCAGCCTATATCAATAGTTCCCTGACCGAAGGTCAGATTGCGAAAGCCTTGGAAAACGCAAAGAGGGGACAATATAAGATTATTTATGTGGCACCGGAACGCTTAGAAACCGAGCGTTTTATGGAGTTTGCCTGTGGGGCGGATATTTCTATGGTGACGGTGGATGAAGCACACTGTATTTCCCAGTGGGGACAGGATTTTCGGCCAAGCTATGTAAAGATTATAAAATTTATTGAAAGGCTGGCAAAAAGACCGGTAGTCAGTGCTTTTACAGCCACTGCCACAGAGCGGGTAAAAGAAGATATTTTGTGTATCTTAAAATTAAATCAGCCAAAAGTCTTAATCACCGGATTTGACCGGAAAAATCTGTTTTTTAAAGTAGTGCAGCAAAGAAGTACAAAGCAGAAGGAAGCTGCTATTTTAAGTTATGTGCAGGAGCATATGGAGGACAGTGGAATTATTTACTGTGCCACCAGAAAGAACGTGGAGGCAGTCTGGGAGCTGTTGCAGGCAAACGGCATCAGATCCGGCAAATACCATGCAGGAATGAGCAACGAGGAACGCAAGCAAAGTCAAGAAGATTTTATTTATGATGTGTCTTCTGTAATGGTTGCAACCAATGCCTTTGGTATGGGAATTGACAAGTCCAACGTAAGATATGTACTTCATTACAACATGCCACAGAGTATGGAAAATTATTATCAGGAAGCAGGACGTGCCGGCAGAGATGGAGAAGAAGCGGAATGTATTCTTTTCTACTCTCCACAAGATGTTATGATAAATCGTTTTTTACTGGAAAGCAAAGTGGGTAACAGCGAACTGGAGCCGGAGAATATTATGCTTTTGCAGGAGAATGATGAAGTCCGGTTGAATAAAATGAATTACTATTGTTTAACCAAGGATTGCCTGCGTCATTACATACTTAATTATTTTGGAGAGCAAGTAAGCGGTCGCTGTGAAAAATGCGGAAATTGTCAGGCAGAATACGAAGAAAAAGATGTCACAGATATTTGCAGGGATATTATCCATTGCGTGGAACAATTAAGACAACGCTATGGAATGAATGTAATAGTGGATACACTGTTAGGAAGAAATAAAGCAAAGATACGAAGTCTTGGCTTGGAAAGTACACCTTCGTTTGGAATCTGTAAAGGAGAGAAAGAAGGCTTTCTGAAAAACATTATCGGCGAACTGGAACAGCAGGGCTTCCTGTTACCAACCAAAGATAAATACATGGTTTTGAAATTATCTCAATCCTGTAGAGAAATTCAAAACGGAGAACGACAGATATTTATCAAGGTAAGCAAAGAAGAATTACAGACACAAACAACCGAAACGAAAAAGGCAAGCAAACGTAAGTCCGACCTATTAACCAGTAAAGGTTTGGAATTATTTGATGTTTTGCGAGAATTCCGCTTAGCCTTAGCGAAAGAAGAAGCAGTTCCTCCGTACATTATCTGTTCCGATAAAACATTGACTGACATGTGCATCAAACTACCGAAAAACAAGCAGGAAATGCTAAATGTCAATGGAATCGGTGAAAGCAAATATGAAAAATACGGAGAACGCTTTATTGAAAAACTAAGAGAATTTACTCACGGAGAGGAAATGACTCTTTACTATGAAGAAGCCTTGACAGAACAAGAACCTATAGCGGAAGAAAAAACAACAAAACGAAAAGGTAAAAAATCCGAATTCTCCTTAACACCGGAAATAGAACAACAAATACAATATACCCAACAAACCACCATATCCGATTTTGTAAAACAACTAAACCAATATAGAAATGAAGATACCACTAAGTGTTTAAGCACTACGTTTATCACTCGTAAATTAGTGGAAGAAGGTTATTTGAAAGAAGAAATCGTAGATGGCAAATCATGGAAAAGAACATTGAAAAAAGGAGAAGACATAGGTATCTGCGAAGAAACCCGTCAAAGTCAATACGGTAAAGAGTACCAAGTGCTTCTCTATACTAAGCCTGCTCAAGAATTCTTGATAAATAGTCTGCGTGACCGGTGGCAGATATAGTAAGCGACTTTTAAAGTAAGTTTACTTTGGGAGATGGTTGCAGCAAGTTCACAAGACATAATGTGCAAACACCCCCAGTGATTTGCACATTATGTCCCGCGAAATTCTTTGTAACGAATCTCGGTAAAGTTGGACTTATTTATAAAGGCAACAGATAAGGAGGGGATTAGAAGTGCAGATTGAAGAAATCTATGAGGAGTATCATCGTATGGTGTATGGTTATCTTATAGGTCTTACTGGTGGTGATAGAGAGTTATCTGAGGAGTTGACACAGGAAACATTTTATCGTGCTGTGAAGAATATACATAAGTTTCGCGGAGATGCGACCATATCTACTTGGTTATGTCAGATTGCTAAGTATGCGTTTTATCAGTATATAGATAAGAAGAAGCGACATGGAGAGGTTTCTTTGGATAATGCTTCGGAATTGTATGAGCAGAAGCAATTTGAGGAAAGTTTAGTGGAGCAGGAAGGGAAAGTTGAAATTTTTAAAATGGTTCAACAGCTTCCCGAACAGATGAAAGACGTTATGATGCTACGCTTATCCGGTGAATTGAGTTTTCGGGAGATTGGAGAGATTCTTGGAAAAAGCGAGAACTGGGCTAGAGTTACATATTATCGGGCGAAACAAATGGTAGGGAAGGAGCTGAGGAAAAATGGAAATTAGAGATTGGGAATGTGATGTTGTGTATGACTTATTACCGTTATATATGGATGGAAAAGCAGGGGAAGACAGCAGAACATTTGTGAAAGAACATTTGCAAAAATGCAGAAGCTGTAAAGAAATATATGAAGACATGCAGCGAATTCAGGAATCTTCATCCACCGAAGAACTGCAGGAAACAATTAGTAGCCAAAAGGAACAAAAAGTATTTGCAAAATTACGACGCCGTTTTTTCTTGGCATTGATTTTCTATATCATTGTCATTATAGCACTGGGAACTGTATTTGCATGGTTTCTTTTTAGGTAAAGGGGAGAGGATGTAATGGAGAAAATAAGTTGTGAAGTTGTCCGTGATTTGTTGGAGTCTTATCAGGAAGAACTGGTAACCGATACCACGAATAAAATAATAGAGCAGCATTTGAAAAAATGTGAGGAATGTAGAAAAATAGAGAGAAAAATGCAGCTACAGATGGAGCTGCAAAGAGAACAGCGACAAAAACGAGAGAAAACATTTTGCAAAAAACTCATTTCCTATAGATATGAAATTTTAGGTTTTTTTACAGGTGTAGTTGCCATCTTGGGAATATTCCTGCTGGTTGTGGTGGTGCAGGAGTTGGCAATGGAACTGTTCTGGTAAGGGGAGGATTTTATGAAAGCATATAAACAGGGAAAATTTGCCTTAGGAGTGTTAGCCGGGGCAGTGACAACGGTGGTTTTAATGATAGCAGGACTTGGCGTATTAATCCTGATGTTTTTATTCGGCGGAGAAAGAACGGAAAGTAGAGATATTTCCATGTATGAGAAACTGTCGGATTATTATATACACAGTGGGTTTATGGTATTCCCGGAAACGATTCCGGAAAGTGCAGAAAATGTAGATTTCTATTTTTATCACTGGGATAGTTTTAATTCACCTACCTGTGAGGTATATCTGCAGTGTGATTATTCCAAAGAAGATTACGAAGCAGAGCTTAAGCGTCTGGAGAACACCAGTAAGTCCTACGGAAAGCAGAAAAAAGCATTGAGGAAAGAAGATGGACAGTTTCATTATCCCGCTTATGTTGCAGTGTACAATCATTTTGATGAATATGAATATGCATTGCTGACAGGTGAAAATCAGATAACCTATGTGCATACGGCATACCGGGCAAAAGAGGATGTGTCATTTGATGATAAGTATTTTCATATAGACAACGGAGAAAATGTTAAAAAGTCAGAATTATATGGGTATTCTATCTATTTGCTGTGGGCAGAAGATGGGTGCATGGATTATGATTATACCAGACAGGAAGTTGTACCGGTAACCAAAACTCACGGAGAGCAGACCGCAGATAAACATTCCTATTTTTATGTAAATACAGAAGTAAAAGAAGATGACAAAGAGTATATAACCAATTGCGAATATTATTATTGGGAAAATATGAGGGATTCTGAGCCAGATATAACCACATATCCTGACCTTCAGGGCTATGAATATGTTTCTTTTCAATTAAATGAGGAAAAGACAAAGGCACAGGTGATTTATCGAAACCAAAAGGGTGAGGAATGCAAATGGACGAAAGATATTCCGGAAAAATAAAAAGGTTTCCTTCTGGAGGTTTTTGGAATTAACGTATTGCTCTTGACAATTTGTAGATTTACGGTAAAATATGTTAGGAAACTAACAAAATGGAGGAGATTTTTTGGAAGAAAAGCATATTGGAAAAGAAATTATCATATTATCTCATGGTATCAAACGCCAAATGCAAGAAACCGCGGAGTCTGTGGGAATCACAGGGACGCAGAGCAGGGTTTTGCAGTATATTTCTGAGGAAAGCAAAACAAGAGAAGTGTTTCAGAAAGATATTGAAGAAGCTTTTCAGATTCGTCGCTCCACAGTAACGCAGATATTACAGTTGATGGAACGGGATGGACTGATTGAGCGGAAAAGTGTTGCAAGAGATGCAAGATTAAAAAAGTTGGTTTTGACTGCAAAGGGCTATGAGATTGATAAGGTCATGAAAGGACAAATTTCCCATATGGAAGAAAGAATTATCAAGAATATTTCTAATGAAGAAAAAGAAATGCTGTTGACAATTCTTGAGAAAATTAGAAAGAATTTAGAGTAAGGAGTGAAGACAGATGGTAAAAACATTACTGGCACAAGTAAAAGAATTTAAAAAATCTTCTATTTTAACACCGCTGTTTATGTTGTTGGAAGTTGTAATGGAAACGTTTATCCCGCTTTTGATGGCTTCTATCATTGACAATGGAATTCAGGTAGAAGGTGGAAATATCCGTCATATTTGCAAAATGGGTGTGTTTATGATACTGGCAGCAGCCATTGGGTTATATGCAGGTGTGATGGGCGGTAAATATGGTGCTAATGCATCCGCAGGTTTGGCAAGAAATTTAAGAAAGGCAATGTTTGAAAATATTCAGAATTTTTCCTTCTCAAACATTGACAAATACAGTACACCTGGACTGATTACCCGACTGACTACCGATGTAACAAACGTACAGAATGCATACCAGATGATTCTTCGTATGTGCAGCAGGTCACCTGCCAGTCTGATATGTGCCATGGTTATGGCATTTTCCATTAATACAAAGCTTGCAAGTATTTATCTGGTAGCTGTGATTGTGTTAAGCTCCATCCTGGCATTGATTATTCGTGGGGCGATGAAGCATTTTAGCATAGGATTTAAGCAGTACGATAATTTAAATGGAAGCGTACAGGAAAATGTATCAGCTATTCGTGTGGTGAAGGCTTATGTAAGAGAAGATTATGAAAATGAAAAATTTCAGAAAGCCAGTGCCACAGTAGCAAATATTTTTTCTAAGGCAGAAGCAGTGCTTGCATTCAATGCACCGGCAATGCAGTTTACCGTATATGGATGTATCTTAGGAATCAGTTGGATTGGAGCTAAGATGGTTGTGGGAAGCGAGCTTACCACAGGAGAACTGATGAGTTTATTGACCTACTGTATGAACATTCTTATGAGCCTTATGATGCTTTCCATGGTATTTGTTATGGTCAGCATGAGTATTGCCAGTGGAAAACGTATTGCAGAAGTAATCAACGAAACCAGTGATTTACAGAATCCGGAACATCCTACATATGAGGTGGCAAACGGAAGCATTGAATTTAAAAATGTAGATTTCAGTTACCAGAATAATGGCGGAGAAGCGGTTCTTAAAAACATCAATCTTTCCATTAAAGCAGGAGAAACCATTGGTATTATTGGTGGAACCGGTAGTGCAAAAACCAGTCTTGTAAACTTAATCAGCAGACTATATGATGTGCAGAAGGGTCAGGTATTGGTTGGTGGAAAAGACGTAAGAGAATACGATATGGAAGCCCTCCGTAATCAGGTAGCCGTAGTATTGCAGAAAAATACTTTGTTTAGCGGAACTATTTTAGAAAATCTTCGTTGGGGAAATAAAACAGCCAGTGAAGAAGAATGTCAACATGCATGTAAGCTTGCATGTGCAGATGAATTTATTGAAAAAATGCCTGCGAAATACAATACCTACATTGAGCAGGGTGGAAGTAATGTGTCCGGCGGACAAAGACAAAGACTTTGTATTGCCAGAGCGTTGTTAAAGAATCCAAAGGTACTTATATTAGATGATTCTACCAGTGCAGTAGATATGGCAACAGATGCAAAAATACGTAAAGCATTTGCAGAGGAAATACCGAATACAACCAAGTTAATTATTGCACAGCGTATTTCCAGTGTGCAGAATGCAGACCGTATTCTGGTTATGAACGAAGGAGAAATTGCAGGATTTGGAACTCACGAGGAATTGTTAAATAGTAACGAAATTTATAGAGAAGTTTACGAATCCCAGACCGGAGGCAGCGGTGATTTTGACGAAGGAAAGGAGGAAGCATAAATGGCAGGTAATCCAAATAAAGTTGGTGGTCCAATGGGAAAAGCAATGGGAAAACCGCCTAAAAATAAAAATGCAGGAAAAGTGTTCAAACGTTTGATGGCATATATCTTAAAATCCTATAAATTTCATTTGATTTTTGTGGCAATTTGTATTCTAATCAGTGTACTTGCCAGTGTACAGGGAACCATGTTTATGCAGACATTGATTGATGATTTTATTGTACCGCTTGTAAAATCAGAGAATCCGGATTTTTCAGATTTGTTGAGAGAAATTATAAGAGTAGGCTCTATCTATGCTATCGGTATTCTGGCTACTTACACATACAATCGTGTTATGGTAAATGTTACACAGGGAACATTGCACAAGTTTCGTAATGACATGTTTACGAAGATGGAAAGTCTTCCAATCAAATATTTTGACACCAATCCACATGGAGATATTATGTCCATGTACACCAATGATACAGATACTTTGCGTCAGATGATTAGCCAGAGTATGCCACAGATTTTCTCCAGTGCCATTACGGTTATCAGTATTTTGTCATGTATGATTATGTTAAATATTCCATTAACCCTATTGACACTTGTTATGGTGGGAATTATGCTGACAGCAGCAGGAAAGGTTGCAGGGCAAAGCTCCAAACATTTCGTGGCACAGCAGAAGGAAATCGGTTCGGTAAACGGATATATTGAGGAAATGATGGAAGGGCAGAAGGTAGTTAAGGTATTCTGTCATGAAGAAGAAAGTATTGAAAAATTCAATGAATTAAATGATAAGTTATTCCACAGTGCAGACAATGCCAACAAGTTTGCCAATATTTTAGGGCCAATCAACGGTCAGCTTGGTCATATGAGTTATCTGCTATGTGCCGTATTTGGAGGAATCATGGCAGTGAATGGATTTGCCGGCTTAACCCTTGGAGGACTTGCAAGCTTCCTGACATTCAACAAAAGCTTTAATATGCCAATCAATCAAGTAAGTCAGCAGTTAAATGCCATTGTAATGGCAATGGCAGGTGCGGAGCGTATATTTAAGCTATTGGATGAAACACCGGAAGTAGATGACGGATATGTAACCTTGGTAAATGCAAAACGGGAAGGTGACAAATTAGTACCATGCAAAGAACGAACAGGTATCTGGGCGTGGGAACACAAACATCAGAATGGTGATCCGACTACCTATGTAGAATTAAAGGGTGATGTAGTATTTGACGATGTGGACTTTGGATATACCGATGAAAAGATTGTACTTCACAATGTAGACTTATATGCAACACCGGGACAAAAAATTGCTTTTGTTGGTTCTACAGGAGCAGGTAAAACCACTATTACAAATCTGATTAATCGTTTTTACGACATTCAGGACGGTAAAATTCGCTATGATGGAATTAACATTAATAAAATTAAAAAGGCTGATTTAAGACGTTCTTTGGGAATTGTATTGCAGGATACCCATCTGTTTACCATGAGTGTGAAAGATAACATTCGTTATGGAAGGCTGGATGCTACAGATGAAGAAGTAATTGCAGCAGCAAAGCTTGCCAATGCAGATGGATTTATTCGAAGACTTCCGGAGGGATATGATACCATTCTTACCGGTGATGGGGCAAATTTAAGTCAGGGACAGCGTCAGCTTTTAGCCATTGCCAGAGCTGCTATTGCAGATCCACCGGTACTTATTTTGGATGAAGCAACCAGTTCTATTGATACCAGAACAGAAAAACTGGTACAGGATGGTATGGATAAATTAATGGCAGGAAGAACAACTTTCGTAATTGCCCACAGACTTTCCACTATCAAAAACAGCGACTGTATCATGGTATTAGAGCAGGGAAGAATTATCGAACGCGGAAACCATGACCAGTTGATGGAAGAAAAAGGAAAGTATTATCAGTTATCTACCGGAAAGTAAGTAAAACAGGAGATTTTTATGAAATTTTATTTTGCACCAATGGAAGGAATTACCATTCATAAATATCGTAATTTATGCAATGAAATGTTTCCTTATATAGATAAATTTTTTAGTCCTTTTCTTGTAACAAAAACAAAGACCATTTTAAATGCCAAGGAATTGCGGGATATTCTGCCGGAAAATAACGAAGGTCTTTCCCTGGTGCCACAGGTTCTGACCAACAATGCCGAGGATTTTATTATTATGATTCGCGAGCTGGAAAAGTTGGGATATAAGGAGGTCAACCTAAATTTAGGTTGTCCCTCCGGTACTGTGGTTTCTAAATTCCGTGGTTCAGGATTCCTGGCAAAACCGGAAGAACTGGACGTATTTTTAGGAAAAGTATTTGATACCTTTGCAGGTACAGATATGAAACTTTCCATTAAAACCAGAATTGGCAAAGATGTACCGGAAGAGTTTTATCATCTGATGGAGATTTATAATAAATACGAAATGTCAGAGTTTATCATTCACCCAAGAACCCAGAAGGACTATTATAAGAACAAACCAAATCTTGAAGTATTCGCAGACGCTTTAAAATCCAGCAAAAATCCAGTGTGCTACAATGGAAATATTTTTAATGTGAAAGACTATGAAAAATTTACCCGCCAATTTCCGGAGGTTACTACAATAATGCTTGGAAGAGGAATCATATGTAATCCTGCATTAGGAGCAGAGATTCTGGGAAAAGGTAAAATGACAAAAGATATTTTAAGAGAATTTCACAATAGAATTTATGGAGAATATAAGCAGATGTATTCGGGAGATAAAAATATTTTGTTTCGCATGAAAGAGTTGTGGTGTTACATGATATTTCTGTTTCAGGATAGAGAAAAACACCAGAAAAAGCTGATGAAATCAAAAAATCTGTTGGAATATGAAGCTGCGGTAAACGGACTTTTCCGTGAATGTGAAGTAGACAGTAGTATTGGATTTCGAGCAGGGTAAAATAAAATAATACAATGCTAATATTTATTGAAATTTTCACGGAAGTGTGATTAAATAAAATATAGACAATATATAACACACAAGACGAAATGGTGGGAATTTTATGAGAAAAAATGTACTTATAGTGGAGGATAATAAAGCGGCAAAGGAAAGATTGCAGCAGATTATAGGGGAAATAGACAAGGACACCGATGTATGGACGGCATCTGGCAGCTTAGAAGGTTTTCAACTGGCAATGCAGTATACCATGGATGTTTTTCTGGTGGACATTGTTCTGGATATCAGAGGAAATGCAGATGTTTCAGGGATTGAATTTGCCCAGAAAATCCGAACTATTGAGAAATATGCATTTACTCCAATTATATTTACAACTTCATTGGAAGATCCTAAATTATATGCATTTACGAATATTCACAGCTTTGCTTATTTAGAAAAGCCATATTCGTCCCAGGAAGTCAAAAAAACCTTGATTCAGGCTTTGGAATATACTACTCAGCGTGAGGAAGACAAAAATTTGTTTTTCCGCAGAGATGGTTTACTTTTCTCAGTGAATTTGAAGGATGTTGTTTACATAGAAAATTATTTTCATAAGCTGAAAATTCAAACCATAGATGAAATTTTGGAAATGCCTTACAGAAGTTGTAAAAAACTTATGGAAGAAATTGAAAGTAAGGAATTTATGCAATGCAGTCGTAATGCCATTGTAAATACAAGATTTATAGATGCCATGGATTTTTCCAATCGTTATCTTATTTTAAAAGCTGATTATGGTCAGTTAGAAATTGGGAAAGCTTTTGTTAAAAATGTAAAGAAACACTTAGGGGTAGAGGATATTTAAACAAACTTAATATTATAAATTAAATTATCAAGAAATAAGAAAATTCTTACTGAATGGATTGTTTTTGATAACGAAATGACAAAAAATGGACAAAATTAGAGCTATTTTGTCCATTCGTTGCAAAAAATACACCTTTAAAGAGGAATTTTTAATACCAACGATTTTGACTGTTATAATTCGAGAAGAATATACAGGAGGTGTTGGTATGTCTGGTAATTTAAGCAAATCAGAAAAAACAGCAAGTATGGAACCGGAAATGGTTATATTCAAATATATGGTATTATCATTTCTGTCAGAAGCCAGTAAATTATTAATTTTAGCTTTGCTTTTCCAGAGAAAAATGGGAATTTTTATTTTTTCCGTGCTAGTGATGTTTTTATTGCGAACTACCACAGGTGGTATGCACTGTAAAAGATATTGGTCTTGTTTTTTGGTATCCTTTAGCTATCTTCTCTTATGCATTGAAGTACTCCCAATGATAGCATTACCGAAATCGGCTATGATGATAATTTTACTTATTTGTTTGGCCGTTACCTATTATATTGGACCAGTGATTTCGCAGACGCGGCCACAGCCCACATCTCAAAAGCGTCATCGGCTAAAAATGCAAGCCTTCATGGTGATTTTTTGCTATATGATAGTTCTGTATATTCTGCCAGAGAGCAGTTATATGATAAGTGGATTTTGGATAGTGGTGTTACATGCTATTCAATTGAGTTTTGCAGAGCTGAAAGCAAAAGGAGGTTTAAAAAATGAGTTTATTAAGTTTGCTTATGCACAAAGGCATTTGTAAGTTTGTGTATGGTTTGATGGCATCAGGGATAATAGGCGGTGCGCCATCTTGGTTTTTGTTTGGAGAGTTACCTTTTCCGAAAGAGGAGTATATAAGTATAAAAGAGAAGATGAAGTAAAATGGAAAGCTGTCAGGTATAACTGACAGTTTTTTTGTGAAAAATAGACGATTGAATTATGGAAAAAGCCATAGTAAGATAATACCAGCAAACAAAATGGAGAAAACAAATGATACAACGTATTGGAAATTTATTAGAAGTGTTATCGGCACTATTATGCATACATACGTTATATGGAAAACGGTTTCGCTTGAACATTAAAAATATTATAGTTGTTGCATTAGACTTGATATTAATACAGCTTATTGCAGAAGGAAAATTACCCCAAATATTGAGTATAATGATGTGTGTGTTGGTGTCTGGGTATTGTATTGCGGAATTCGGTCTAAATAAATGTGAATTAATTATCAATACCATATTATATATAGTAATTATAACTGTTCTACAAGTGCTTTCGTATGAATTGCTGATTCACATAAATGTTGTACGCATCAGTAATGCAGGAAATGGATTCAACAATTTATGGATAAATTTGTTGGTTTTTCTAATAGTTTGGATTGTATTTCCGCATATGGGTTTTCGTAAGTTTTCGCTTTTTATGCAGCAAAAGATAATGTTACTGCGAACCATTCTTGTGATGGGTTTTGTGCTTGTTATATATATGATTCTAGTTATGAAAGCCCAAAATTATCTGGCGCCGGAGCATTATGTAATCATCACCATAAGTCTGTGCCTAATATGGAGTGTAACCTATATGTGGCAGAAAAATCAATACAAAGTAAAAGAACAGAAGATAGAACTGCAAATGCACCGGATGTATGACGAGGGATTTCAAAATTTAGTAACAGAAGTACGAAGAAGACAACACGATTTTCAAAATCATTTGAATACGATCTATAGTTTGCATTATACATGCAATACATTGGAAGAACTGGTGCAGCAACAGAAGGCGTACATGGATGCTATTCAGGAGGATAATCAGTATAATAAACTGTTAAGTACAGGAAATCCTGTGATTATCGGTTTTCTCTATGGAAAGTTTCTTCAGGCGGATAAACGGGGAATTGCTGTTATATATAAGGTAAAAGTAGAAAATTTGGAAGGCAAAATGCCAATACATAAGCTGGTGGAGATTATAGGAAATCTATTTGATAATGCTATGGAGGCTATTGAAGAACAGGGAGTGGAACCCAAGATATATCTGGATTTTATAGAAACTCCGGATAAGATAAATTTAAAAGTAAAGAATGAAAGCTGTTATATTACCCAAGAAAAGCTATTAAAAATGTTTGAGCGGGGAGAAAGCAGCAAAGGTGAAGCAAGAGGTCTGGGGCTGGCGAATGTAAAACAAATTTGTGAAGAATACAAATGTGATTTGCAGGCAAATAATAGAAAAGACGAACAGAACAAATCTTATATGGAATTTGAAATTACATTAAATAAAGAGCATAGTTAAAATTGGTTTTGAAATTTTTGGCGGGATTAATAGTTATGCTTGAATTGACAGAAAATTTAAAGAAAACAATATCTATTCTAATGAAAATTAGTTAGAAGATTGTGTTTTTTTTGATTACAAAGTGAATTGACAGAACATACTGAATGGACGTTTTTGGACAATAAAAGAACTAACAGAAAAATTAAAGAAATCGCAAAAATCCTTGGAAATTAGGGAAAAATTGACGTTTTACCGTTTTTGAAAAAAATATTTTTTTTCCGTTCGTTGCAAAAAATGCACTGTTTGGTTAGAAAATCTAAAATTTCATTAAAATATGTTATTATACTATTCAACTGCTGGGAATTCGTATTTCTTTATCACCTTGCAACGAAAAGAAATACGATAAAGCCTCGTACTTACCTATTATGATGAGAGTAAAGTGGGGGGCTATCGGCAGTCTATAGATATTTTTTACAACAAAAGAAAAAGAGAAAAAAGAGAGAAAAAATAAGGACAATGTTGTTATTGTTTGTGAAGAAAGGGAATGCATGCGTAAACAGAACTCAATATTTCGGACTAAATTTGTATCAGAATCAGGGAGCCATATTAGTAATGGGGATTATTTCACATTTGTGGAATTAAAAGATTATGCCTGCTATTGTATTGCAGATGATATTGACGATGATATGATGAGAGAAAGTGCGAAAATAGCAGTAACTGCTGCGGTGAGATTATTTCGTAAAAATCCTGGTTGTAGCAGACGGCTGGCAAAACACTATATGCAAGGGGCTCACAATGAGTTGCTTCGAGAGTCAGAGGAAACATCTTTAAAGGTCAATATGGTAATTCTGTTGACAGATTATAAGAGAGTTCTCTGGATTAGTGCAGGAGATACAAGGCTGGTTGGAATCCGCAATAAAAGTATCAAATGGAAAACAAAGGACACGATGTGTTGCTATTTAGGACAAACAGAGAAATTTAAACCTGTTACATATAGAAAAAGAAATTTAAAACACGGTGATATAATAATCCTTTATACCAAGGGCGCATGGAGAAGTATAGAAGAAACACAGTTGCTGGATGTAGTAGAGAAAGCCAAAGAACCAGAGGATTTATGTACCAGACTGGAAGATGAGGTGCTTGATGATCAACAGTATATGGTGGATAATTATACGATTGTTGCCATATTTGTGGATGATGGGACTGCAGATATAGAGAGTGAAGAATAACGCAATGAAAAGATTTAATTATATATATTTTATACTACTGGCTTTGTTAGGTGGAGGTATGTATGAAAACTTTAATGTTGATATGTAATGTTAGGAGGGGGCCAAAAAGTCATGAAATGACTTGAGGCCCCCTTTTTCTTTTTGCGAGAAATTATTCTTACTCTACTCAATTGTAACAGTTCAGCTATAATATCAGGCATCAGCCACATTCTTAATAATCCCGCAGGCAATATAATTTTGAAGTGGATATTCTTCTACCGGTACATTTTTTTCTTTTGCAAGCTGTAAAAGATGTGCCAGCAGTGGATTATCGGCGGCACCTGGACGAACTAAAAGTTTCCACGGAACCCGACGAATTAAAACTCTGGTAGCCTCACCGATTCCCGGTTTGATAAAATTAATGTTTTGAATATCAAAATGTTTTGCAATATGTTCCACTTCACTAAGCCCTGTAATGCCGGATGGTGTAGTGTCAATAAGCTTAGTATCAAAATCAAAATGCTGCTCAATGGCATCGATAAATTCGTAGGATAAATCTTCGTCCATCAGCTCAGAATAAAATGCAGCACCATGGAAATCCTTTTCTCCAATCATGTCAGAACGCAGGAAAGTACGGCTGATTAATCCGGATACCGTACTGTTTAAGCAGGAACTTGGTATCAGAATATCTTCGTGGGTTCCGCATAAATCTGTGATATTGGCAGGGTCTGAAAGAACAGCCAGTTTAGGATTTAACTGTGGAAAGGGCAGGAGAGCCTGTTCCAATTCACGCTGAATGGCACCCTTTCCAATCCAACCATCCACAAAACGAATGCTCATAGAATTATGACGTTCTAATATGTAATGGATGGCATTTTCATCAATTCCACGGTCACGGATAATTGAAATGGAATAATGAAATACAGGTATATCATATTTTTTCTCCAAATAGCGTTTGATTAAAATACCGATTGGAATTCCGGCACGGGCAAGAGATACCAGTACAATTTCTGAAAACTGCTGGCAATCTTCTTGAAAATCTTTTCTGATGGATTCATATATTTTTTCTGCCACCTGGCAAACTGCGTCTGCTGTGGTTTTGGCATATGCTTTCAGTGCAAATTGATAAGCCTCCATATATTTTGGAGTAGGTTTATATTCTAAGGGAAGCATTTCGCAATAATGGACGCCGGATTGAATCAACTGCTCCCGTTCTTTTGTTGGCAAGGGTGTTACCAGTCCGGAAATGTCTTTTAATAATAATGTTACGTCACGGTCAAGATAGCTGCTTTTCATAGGTTACCTCCAGATAATATGTATGATTTTGTTGCAGTGATGGAGAGCCAGTGCCTGACAAAGTTCTTGCATGGCAGTAGTATTGCTGGTGCTGTCTGTTAATACCAGAACCAGGTCATAAGTATCTAAATTATATAGATAAGTGGTACGATTTTGCTCGTAAAAACTAGTAAGCTGATAGCGTTTGTGCAAAGGATATGTTTCTTCACTGCTTGGCAAAATAGGGCTTCTGGTGGTGGCGTGGAAGAAAGTGTGATTATTTGTATGATTTTCTATGTAATTGCCAAGGTAAATACCGGCATACATCAGTTCTTCGGTGCCTAAAACCAGAACTCGTTTTCCGGAAAATTCTGCAAGTCCAACTTCTTTAAAAATCTTAACAGATAGTTGCTGGCAAAGCTCCTGATATTTCGGTGCCATTACTCCCAAACGGGTATTCTGGTAATTTCCCGGATAAATGGTGGCATCGGGCAGGGAAATAGATTCTCTGCCGGTTAGAGAAGACGAACTGCAGGAAGTAAGCTCTGCACAACGCAAACGCAGAGCATTTTCATAACTATATTCAGATAAAATCTTTTCATAATCAAAAGTAGGAACAGGCAGTAGAAAATGTATGGCTATTCCTTGATTTTGCAGCTCATTCCTTTTTTCTTCCCCCATACCGTTTAATATGGAAGCAATACTAAAAGAAAAGTGATAGTCAGGATAAGTTTTTGTGAGAACCCGGATAAAATTTTCGATGGTTTTTCCGGTGGTTACTTCGTCTTCTGCAAAAATAATGTGGCTGTCTTTTGTCAAATGTTCATCCAAAAACTCCCGAATCACCATTTGATCTGTGGCATGACTGTGTTCTTCGCTAAAATATAAAAATTCTTTCCCTTCAAAATGTTCTCTGGTAGTCTGGATATAAGCTGCTGGAAAAGGTGCACAGGCAGCAAGTCCCATGCCAATGGCTGTGGCAGTTTCCGCAAAGCCGATAATTAAGGTGTGTTTATAATCAAATTTTTGTTCTGAAAAAACCTGTTTTGCCAGTGTAGAAAACAGCTCAAGACATTGGGACGGTACCGCCGGGATATGTTTTCCCTGTAGCGGATTTACCAGTAAAAAGGATCGTTTGCTATTGTTTTCTCTTTTTGCAATGGTAATTAAATCATTTTCCTTGTAATTCATCTATCTCACTCCATATATTTTTGCAAGTAAAATCTGTTTCTTTGCCCAATTGGTATGGGTTTTCATTTCGTTCATTCGTGTGCCGGAGGCACTTTTGCTGACACCAACTAAAGGGTTCTCAAAGTTAAGAATACGCATGGCATCCGCTACATCATGGGCGTTTGCTTTCATGGCATTGGCAACCACAGGAATCTGATTTGGATGGATAATGGTTTTTCCCATAAACCCGTTTAACATATCCATGCGCAGTTCATTTTCCAGTCCGGTTTTCCAGTTGTCATTTTCATCTGCAAAATATTCCCATACAGGTGCAGAAACAACAAAATCATTAAAAAAGTATGTTATGATATCACCTAATACTCCGGCAATTGGTTTGATATCGTAGATGGTTTCGTTGGCATTGCGACGTACTCCGAATAAATGGCACAAATCATTCCCTCCTACCCGGACATTCAGTACATATTCACGGCAGGAAAGAAGCTGCTTGTGAAGCTGTTCTAAGGTATTATATCTGGTGGTATAGGAAACAAGTTCTCCGCTTTCTAAAATAGGCATCATATAAATTTTATGATTGCTGTTTTGATTAATTTGCAGAATTTCTTCTATATATAATGGGGCATTTGCCGGCACAAATTTAGGAAGAATAAAGCCACATAACACCTGACTGCTGTGGGAAAGCATGTGGTATAATTTCCCAATTTGCTGTGGATTGCGGACACGGATAAACAGCTTTGGAAAGAAAGGCAAATTTTCCTGATTTTCGTAAATTTTATGTAATGTGTCCACAACAGTACGTTCCCCTATTTCCACGGCATTATCGTCAATGGAATCTTCCAGACACAAGGCAAGGGAAAAGCAATTTCCCCACACGCCGGATAACAATTTTTCATAAATATCTGTGGTAGTTCCCGGAGAATACATCAATGGTCCTACCTGATAAGCATCTACCATGACAGACTCCATCTGTTCGTAAAAATCATCTGTTATCTTTATATTATTCATTGTTATACTCCCTCTAAAATCTATAAATACATCATATGAATCATGTAAGGGAAATCATACCACAAATACCTGAAAATGTAAAATTTGAACTTAGGGTGTACCGGAATCCGGTAACTTTGAATAATAGATTTTATGTAGGGAATCTTTTGACAGCGGAACGCACCTATGATACCATAAGAAGAAAAATATGAAGGAGTAAAATGATGGATATTTTAGTAAATATTGTAGTTTTATTAATTGGTTTTGTATTGCTGATTAAAGGCGCAGATTTCTTTGTGGATGGGAGCTCTGGTATTGCCAAACGTTTGAGAATTCCCAGTATGGTAATAGGACTTACAGTTGTGGCATTGGGAACCAGTTTTCCAGAGTTGTCTGTAAGTTTGTCAGCGGCAATGAGTGGTTCTAATGATATTGCGATTAGTAATGTTATCGGTTCTAATTTATTTAACTTTGTAGTGGTATTGGGCGCATGTGCATGTCTTTGTCCGGTTCCGGTAGACAGAGGAGTTATGAAAAAGGAATTTCCATTCTCTGTGTTTACAGCAGTACTGTTAGGGATAATGTTTCTGGATAACTTAAATCCTTTGGCAAAAAAAGCAGAAACAGGTATGGGAACTATTTCCAGAGTGGATGGAGTAATTTTAATGGCACTATTTATCATTTTCTTGATATTTACCATAAAAGTGGCATTGGAAAACAGAAGTGCAGAGAGTGAAGAAACAGAAACAAAAATACGGAGTATTCCGGTGAGTATTCTCTATATCGTAGGTGGTCTTGCAGCAGTTAAATTTGGTGGAGATTTGGTTGTTGACAATGCCAAAGCACTTGCGCTGACCTTTGGAATGTCAGAAACATTGGTAGGACTTACCATTGTGGCAGTTGGAACAAGCTTGCCTGAGTTAGTAACTTCTATCGTAGCAGCGAAAAAGGGTGAAACAAATCTGGCTGTGGGAAATGTATTAGGTTCTAATATTTTTAATGTGTTATTTATCCTCGGAATTTCCTGTACCATCAGTCCGATTGAAGTTGGTATGCAGAGTTTTATTGATAATATCGTATTGCTTGTGTTGAGTTTGGTTACTTTTGCGTTCTCTTATTCTAAGAGGGAAATCGACCGAAAAGAAGGTATTGCCATGATAGGTATGTATATCGTTTATATGGCATATGCAATTATACGGTAAACCGCAAATAAGGGTTTTACACAGGAAAATAGAAATGGAGGAGTAAGGGTGAAACTGGAAGTACAGATGAATCAGTCGCAGATAACTTCCTTACGGGAATTTGCAAACTTAGAAAACAGATATAATAATGGCAATAAGCCTACAGTTTTTGTGCTTCAGACAGGAATTGTCAGCGAAGCAGCTTTTCTGCAGGAAATACAGGAAACAGACCGGAAGTTGGCAGATATTGATAAAAGTGCGAAAGCATGGTATTTTCGTACCGGATTGCTGGATAGCTTTATAGAAAGTGATAAAAGGGAAAACTATCTGGCAATGGCGGAAATATGGACTGCAGAAAGAGGAAGCTTTTTAGAACGAAGTCTTCCTTTTGAATTTGAAAATGGAATGTGGAATGAAGCCTACAAGGCAGGGATGAATCAAATTCTGGAAGAATACAGAAAACAGGAGCAGAATTCTGCAAAAATGAAAAATTTTCTGCTTTTGTTATTTGGTAGAATCAGCAATTATTTTCCAAAGCTTTTTAAAAATACAAAGATTCTATCTAAGTTTCCGAAATTTGTATATACCGGAGTGTGCGGTACAGGGGAATATTATTTTCTGCGTCTGTTAAGTTTGTGCGGTTGTGACGTGTACTGTATTCACCCAAAAGTGGAAACAGATATCAAATCTGACGAGATTTCTTTTCACACTCAGTTGGTAAAAGGAGAACAGGAATTTCAAGGAAAAATTCCGGCATATAATCCGGAAGTTATCTCCCGAAGCATGCCTGTGCCAACCGCCATTGTACAAAGCGAAAGAACGACAACAGGAAGGGGCGTAAATCTAACAAGACCGGACAGAGTGCGACAAAACAGCGACAGTGAACTTTCCTACGAAGAACTGGCAGGTATGGCCAGTTCTGTGGTAATGATTGTAGTCTACAATGAGAAAAAAGAACCGTTCGCCTCCGGCTCCGGCGTACTGATTAATAACAATGGTTACATATTGACAAATTTTCATGTGGTGCGGGGAGGTGTTGCCTTTGCAGTACGTTTAGAGGAGGAAGAAGAACCAAGATTTACGACAGAATTGATTAAGTATCACCCGGAAAACGATTTGGCATTAATCCGCATCGACCCGGTCAACCGCCGTCCGATTCCTCTGTGTAGCCACAGAAAACTGGTACGGGGACAAAAAGTAGTAGCAATCGGAAGCCCCTTAGGATTATTCAATACTGTATCCGATGGCATCATAGCAGGATTTCGAAAATTTGAACAAGTATCCATGGTACAGTTCACCGCTCCCACTTCCCACGGAAGCTCCGGTGGCGCCCTGCTAAATCTTTACGGTGAACTCATAGGAATTGTGACTGCAGGGTTTGATGATGGGCAGAACCTGAACTTGGCGGTGGACTATGATACGCTTCGAGGGTTTTTGCAAGGGTTTGTGTGATTCAAAAGATGTTCGTTTCTTTAAAAGTGTAACTGGTGAAAGCAAATAAAGAGCAAATTTTATCAGGTCCTTGAATTGAGAATGTAATCTCGGTTCAAGGGCTTTTTGTGTGCATAAGTGACAAAAAATGCGTAAAAAAAGAGGTTTCTTTGTGCAGAAGGTCTACTTTATGAAACAGAAACTATTAATAATTAAGGAGGAAGAGGAATACTATTACGAAAACATTAATGGAAATGTTCAGACCATAACAAGAGAAGTGCCAGATTGTATGATACCAACAATGATACCGGCTGTCACACCAGCAATACCGCCGATGATTACACCAATGCGGGGGATAAGCATAGCATCAATAATGGAGCAACGATAAATTAAAAAATAGTAGAATGCCCGGAGTTTACATCGGTGAAAGTGCAGTAGCAAAATTAGAAATGTAAGAGATATTGGCTGATAACAAAAGGAATGGTTGCCGTAATAAAGCGGCAACCTCTTTTAAAAATCGACATGGATTTCAAAGATGAAAATTTGACGTTGGACATATAATTCAAATTGTGTTATTCTAAACACATCAAAAAGATTCATTCAAATCTGAATGAGGAATTTCAATGAAAACAAATAGGGGAAGTACATATGGGGTTAAATTACTTGTTCTTACAGAAAAAAGGATAAAAAATCTTGCAACAGCATTTTATCTAAGTTATCATAAAAGTATCAAAACTCATAGGTAGCTTCCCGAAAAGAAAGGAAGATGTGATTTTTATGCGTATGAAGAATGAGAGAAAAGAGCAGAAGAGGCAGAAAAAGCAATGAAGCATGCGCAAAGGGAAGTAGAAGAATTAAGGAAAGAATTAGCCAAGTATCGGAGTGAATAGGTAAAGAAAAACATACTCCTCCATTCAAACAAATTTACCAAAAATATATTGAAAATCCCCCTATTTTGTTGTATGATTTTCTATAATTAGGAGGGGAAAGATGAAATTAACAAAAGCGATAAAATTTAATTCACCTGTAGTGCTGAGTTTTGTATTTATCTGTATAGGAGCGTTTTTATTGAATCTGATTACAGGAGGATATACAAACCAGTTGGCGTTTACAGTGTATCGGGGCTCTATGGCGGATCCACTGTTTTATGTTCGTATGATTGGCCATGTGTTTGGGCATGCCGGATGGGAACATTTAAGTGGAAATATGATGTACATATTATTGTTGGGTCCCATGTTGGAAGAAAAGTATGGTAGTAGGAATATGATGGTGATTATCTTCTTGACTGCTATTACTACCGGTTTAGTGAATGTGATTTTTTTCAGCCATGGATTATTAGGTGCAAGTGGTGTTGTGTTTGCCTTTATTATTCTTTCATCCATCACCAGTGTGAAAGATGGAGGAATTCCGTTGACCTTTATTCTGGTGGCAATAATTTACATTGGCGGACAGTTGATAGATGGACTTACTGTGAAAGACAATGTATCCAATCTGACTCATATTATTGGAGGCGTTGTGGGAGCATGCTGTGGCATGGCATTAAATAAAAAGCAGTAGACAGGTGAGGGAATGTTTGAAAGAGTACATTTAAATAATTTTGAAGATTATTTTACCACATATAAAGAAAGACAGGGAAAAAGAGTATATTTTGGGCGTCTTACTGTATGGGGGCCGGAAGTAAAACAAATGATTGAACGTTTTACAGAGGAAACCATTCAGTTGGGAGTTTGCATTCAGGATAAAATCGGTAATCCGGAAGAAAAGCACCTATCTTATTATGAAGAAATTATGGGAATGAACTACCAGCTCAGTGTACCCTTTTTTATGCAGGAGTTAAAACAGTGGCTTCCCAGAGTATCCGAAGATAAAAGACAGACCATTGCCGAATGTTTCTATGATATTTTTCATGGGCTTGCACAAAAGGGAAAAAACGAGAATATGCAGAGGAATGCATATATAAAATACATGTGCTGGTTATATTATAAATTTGAAAGATTATTACAGAGCTTTAGTAATGACAAGGTTCCAAAGCTTCTGTATGCAGGAATTCCCAATGAATATGAAATGTTGTTTTTATCCGTGCTTTCCAAAACAGGATGCGATATTTTGCTGTTGGCTTTGCAGGGGGACGATGCGTATTTAAAGCAGGATCCGGAAGCAAAGTATTCAGAAAAAATACCGGCTGAGGGTGGAAGCTTTCCCGAAGGGTATTCTGTACTGGAAGTAAGACAGCAACTGATAAAGGAGAAAAACACTCCGGCGGTGCCTAAAGTTTCAACGGAGAAAATTATTAACACAAATACCTGGATTCAAGGAAATATATTTGAAGACATACATCAGGAATTAGAGGTAAGAGGTAGTGACAGTCAGTTTTTTTACAATGTATTTGCAGGCATTTACGGGGTGGAAGAATCAGCGGTCTATTACACCCAACTTCTCAAATGGAAATTGAAACTGGAAAGTAGTCAGACAGAAGTCTTTCTGGTGGAAGAAGAAATTAAAAAGCCTGATTATGATGAGATTAATGCCATCCGCCGTGGTCAGTATGCCAATACAGAACAACTGCTTGCCCATATGGCACCACAGATTGTGTGTACAGACAAAAAAGCAGAGAATTATGGAAAAGCCGCCTTTTTACAGGTGATGAAAAAGGCAGCAGAGTTACCATTTCAAAAGCAGCAAAATCGTGCAGTGGAGCTGGTATGTCTTATAAACCGCTATTTAAAAGCACTTTTTGGTTCGGGTAGCCACAAGGAGAAAAAGCTGTTTATCTATTATGGAGAAATAGAAACAGAAACAGAAATTTTGCTGTTATCAGCATTGGCGAAAATGCCAATGGATGTGTTGCATATCAATCCGGAAGGAAATCAGGGATTGGAAATTAAGGATGAATTATTTTTTTCTAAAATTTTTCCAAACACTCTGAAGAGGGAAAAATTTCCAACCGATATTAAAGATATGCAGTTTGGAACGGTAGCATATCAGGCGGAGCAGGAAATTAACCAGATTATGTATCAGGATACCGGGATGTATCGAAACCGACAGTTTACCAAAGCAGTGCCGATTGTACTTCAAAACACATATGAGGAAATCGGTATTTTGTGGAATCAGGAAGCAAAATATCGTCCAAATTTTGAAGTGTTTGAAGATAAGGTGATGGTGCCGGTGATTTTTTCAAAAGTAATGGGAGTGCCGGGAAATGTGTCTGATTACTGGGAAACGGTGGCAAAGCTTTGCACAGAGCATACCTTTGTAATCAAAGAGCTTCCTTATTTGGGTAATATACCTAATCCGTGGAAAGAGAGAAGTTATGCTTTTTTGCAGGGCGGAAAGCTTATGCAGGATAAGATAAAGAAACATTCTGAGTATCCGTTTTCCTTTATCCGAGAGCCGATGCAGGATTATATGTTGGAAAAACTGCAAGAATTACTGGATGAAAAACTGATAGAAGGAACCGGGAGGGATGGTACGGAAAATCTCATAGTTTCCACAATATTATCTATGGATAAGGCGATATTGCGATTTATACAGGGATATGATTTTACCAGAACTATACCCAAAATACTGCTGATACACACAAGAGAAAGTAATTGTACTAAAGAAGACAGTATACTTCTTGCCTATTTAAGCCTTATCGGCTTTGACGTAGCTATGTTTGTTCCAACGGGCTATACAGGGGTAGAGAGATTTTATACAAAACAGATTGTAACAGAACACCAGATTGGTGAATACAAATATGATTTGCGAGTACCAAATTTAAGTGCAGTGAAACGTTCCAGCGAAAGTCTGGTAGGACGTTTCCTTAGGAGAGGAAGGTAATAAATAAGAATGGGTATTAATTTTGCGAACACAAATGCACCGGAAGTGGTTGCGGTGCAGAACGGAACGGAACTGGAAGTTGTACAGGAATATAACATTCAGGCAGAACGAGAAAGAATGACAAGAGAGTTTACCAATTCCAAAGAAGTAGATGACTTGGCAAGCCAGATAGATGTATATAATGCTGACACTATTGTAAATTTTGGAGGAAGCGTAGCAGAAGAAATTTCTAAATGCTCCGACGTAGTGTTAAATAATGTAAACATGAGCCAGATTAATGATTCCGGTGAAATGCTGATTCTTTTATCTAAAATAATGGAAAAATTTGACATGAAAGAATTGGAGGAAAGTAAAGGATTGTTTGACAAGATATTTAACACTGCCAAAAAGCAGTTAGAGAAGATTCTTGCCAAATACCATACTATGGGCGAAGAAATCGATAAAATTTACGTTCAGTTAAAGAAATACGAGTCAGAAATTAAGGATTCCAATAAGAATCTTGAGAGTATGTTCCAGACAAACGTGAATTATTATAATCAATTGGTAAAATATATTTTAGCAGGTGAGCAGGGAATCCGTGAAATCGAAGCTTATATTGCACAGCGTCGTCAGGATTTTGAGAATACCGGAGATAATTCCATTCAGTTTGAGCTGACTACCTTAGAACAGGCAAAACTAATGTTAGAGCAAAGAACTCAGGATTTACGAATTGCAGAAAATGTTGCATTACAGTCCATTCCAATGATTAAAACTATGGAATTTAGCAACATGAATCTGGTGAGAAAAATCAATTCTGCATTTATTATTACATTGCCGGTATTTAAGCAGGCATTGTCACAGGCGATTTTATTGAAACGTCAGAAAATTCAGGCAGAAGCTATGGCGGCATTGGATGAAAAGACCAATGAAATGTTAATTAAGAATGCACAGAATACTGTTGCGACTTCAAAATTAACGACACAGCTGGCTTCCGGAAGTTCCATTAAAGTAGATACTTTGGAAACAACTTGGAGAACTATTGTGAATGGAATTGAAGAAACCAAAGCAATTCAGGAACAGGCAAGAAGACAGAGAGAAGAAGACCAGGTACGCTTAAATCAGATAAAAAGCGAATTTGATAAAATGTTTCATGCATAATAATTATTAAGGAGGAAAAGAGATGCCGGTAAATTTGACAAAAGGACAAAAAGTAGACTTAACAAAGGGGAAACCATCATTAAATAAGCTCATGGTAGGCTTAGGATGGGATGTAAACCGTTATGATGGAGGCGGAGATTTTGACTTGGATGCAGCAGCATTTATGTTGGGAGCAGATGGAAAAGTGCTTTCTGATGCAGATTTTGTATTCTATGGAAATTTAAAACATGCCAGCGAGGCAGTAGAACATATGGGAGATAACTTAACCGGAGAAGGTGACGGTGATGACGAGCAGATTATGGTAGACTTATCCAAAGTGCCTGCCAATGTGGAAAAAATCGCATTTACCGTAACTATTTACGAAGCAGAACAGAGAAGACAGAATTTCGGTCAGGTATCCAATTCCTTTATCCGTATTGTGGATGAAGTAAACAACGAAGAATTAATTCGTTATGACTTAGGAGAAGATTTCTCCATTGAAACAGCAGTAGTAGTAGGTGAACTGTACAGACATAACGGCGAATGGAAATTCAATGCAATCGGTAGCGGATTCCAGGGCGGTCTGGCAGCACTTTGTAGAAATTACGGTGTAAACGTAGGTTAAGGAGGACAAAATGGGCGTTTGTTTACAGAAAGGTCAGAAAGTAAGTCTGACAAAAGATAATGCAGGTTTGGCAAAAATTATTGTTGGTATTGGCTGGGATATTAACCAGTTTGATACAGGCGGAGATTTTGATTTGGACTCCGCAGCTTTTCTTGTAGGAGAAAATGGAAAAGTTACAAAACAGGAAGATTTTATTTTCTTTGGAAATTTAAAACATCCAAGCGGTGCAGTAGAGCATCAGGGTGACAACCGTACCGGTGCAGGAGAAGGTGATGATGAAATTATCCGAATCGATTTATCGAAAGTACCGGC
The DNA here is from genome assembly GCA_017408735.1 of Lachnospiraceae bacterium. Lineage (GTDB taxonomy): Bacteria > Bacillota > Clostridia > Lachnospirales > Lachnospiraceae > RUG11237. The sequence goes on along the minus strand of JAFQUB010000009.1, from coordinate 127,313 downwards.
AGATATTCAAAAAATTGTATTTACAGTAACTATTTACGAAGCAGAAAATAGAAGACAGAATTTTGGTCAGGTAAATAATGCGTTTGTAAGAATTGTTGATGAAGCAAAGAATGAAGAAATGCTTCGTTATGATTTGGGAGAAGATTTCTCTATTGAAACAGCAGCAGTGTTTGGCGAGTTATACAAACATAACAATGAATGGAAATTTAACGCTATCGGCAGCGGTTATCAGGGTGGTCTTGCGGCACTTTGCAACAGCTATGGCGTAGATGTAGATTAATATGAGGGAGAGAAAATCATGGCAGTAAGTTTACAAAAAGGACAAAAAGTAAGTTTAACAAAAGACAACGCAGGACTGAATAAAATTGTAGTAGGTCTTGGATGGGATGAAGCAAAACGTTCTAAGGGGTTGTTTTCCTTCAAAGCACAGCAGGCGATTGACTGTGATGCTTCCGTAATTATGTTAAGTAACGGAAAATTAGTAGCACCAAAGGAAGATGTGGTATTCTTTGGAAACTTAAGACATAAAAGTGGTTCCGTACAGCATATGGGAGATAACTTAACTGGTGCCGGTGATGGCGATGACGAACAGATTGTGGTTGATTTGGCAACTGTACCAAGTCAGTACGACCGCATTGTGATTGTAGTAAATATTTATCAGGCAGTGGCAAGACATCAGCACTTCGGTATGATTGAAAATGCATTTTGTCGTGTAGTAGATGCAAGAAACAATCAGGAACTTTGCAGATACAATTTAACAGAAAATTACAATGGCATGACTTCTATGATTTTCGGTGAAGTATATCGCAGAGATAATGAATGGAAATTCAATGCCATCGGTCAGGGAACTACAGATCCGGGACTTGGCGAATTGATTAAAATGTATTTATAAGCAACAGACATAAAGAAAGATGGGCAGTCGCAAAATAATGTGGCTGCCCATCCTTTGGGTTGCAGTGCATCCGTAAGGAGTTGCCAGTGGCAGGTCTTGTAGGTAAGAAAGGAACTAACATGATTTATTTTTGTTCGGATTTAGATAATACGCTGATATATTCCTATCGACGTGATATTGGCGATGAAAAGATATTGGTAGAAACCAAAGAAGGCAAAGAACTTTCTTATATGAGCAAAGTTTCTTATGAGTTATTGCAGGAAGTTACAAAGAAAATGGAACTGGTTCCGCTAACTACCCGTTCCTTAGAACAATACAAAAGAATTAACTTTGGCAGTCAAGTGAAAATAAAATACGCATTGGTAGCAAATGGCGGAATTTTGTTGGAAGACAATAAAATCAACGAAGCATGGCTTAAGGATTCGAAAGAGATGATTCGTTCTTCTGAAGAAGAAATGGAAAAAGGCATTCAACTATTGAAAAAAGACAAAAACGTTTGCTTTGAAATTAGAAAAGTGGATGAAATGTGCGTGTTTACCAAAAGTGACAATGTGGAAGAAACCATACAGCGTTTGAAGGAAGAATTAGACGAAGAAACCGTATATATCAGCTCTGTGGGAGTGAAGGTCTATATTTTCCCCAAAATACTGGATAAAGGCACTGCCTTAAAACGTTTTCGTGATTATGTGGGAGAAGAAAACCATTTTGTTTCTGCCGGTGACAGTAGCTTTGATGTGCCAATGCTGTTGGCGGCAGATACCGCCTTTTGTCCGAAAAGTTTGGAATTGCCGGAAAAGAACAGTATTACAAAACTGGACGAAAAAGGATTTTCTGATGAAATGTTGCAAAGAGTTTTGAATCTTAATATTTAAGGTTGGATAAGGAGAAAATTATGGAATACACTTACCCTGAGTATTATAAAAAGTTTCAATGTATTGCTGAGAAATGTGAAAATACCTGTTGCGCTGGCTGGGGCATTGCCATCGATGATAAAACGCTAGAAAAATATAGAAATTGCAAAGGAAGCTTTGGAAACCGCTTGCATAATTCGATTAACTGGAAGGAGCAATCCTTTGAACAGACAGACAAATGCTGTGCTTTTTTAAATGAGCAAAATCTATGTGATATTTACAGTGAAGTGGGAAAGGATATGCTTTGCAAAACCTGTAAAAGATATCCAAGACATATAGAAGAATTTGAAAATTTACGGGAAGTATCCTTATCTTTATCTTGTCCGGAGGTGGCAAGGATTATCTTGGGACGCAAGAAAAAAACGAAGTTTCTCACCTCCTTTCAGGAAACAAAAGAGGAAGAATACGAAGAATTTAATTTTTTCCTGTTTACCAAATTACAGGAAATTCGTGATTTTTTGATGGAAGTGGTACAGAATGCCCAAATGTCTTTAGAATATCGAATGTCCTTTCTGGTTGCAGTGAGTCACGATATTCAGACAAGAATTTCCAAAGGAAAGCTTTATGAAATTGATGATTTGTTGGAACGCTACAGACAAGAAAACTTCCAAAGACAAGCTGAAAAGAAGTTTGCAGAATACTCCGGCTGCCCGGTAGAAAGCTATGAAGCAAAGAAACAGATTTATAAAAATTTATATGAATTAGAAGTATTAGATGAAAACTGGACGAAGCGTCTGAAAGCATATGAGGAGCTTTTATACAAAGAGGGCGAAGAAGCTTATCAGAAAAGCAGACAGGAGTTTCGAAACTATTATAAAGCACAGGAATATCAATATACCCAGATACTGGTGTATTTCCTGTTTGGATATTTCGGCGGTGCAGTATATGATGAAAATGCTTATGACAAGGTGCGATTCGCAGTGGTAAATACACTGTTAATTCAGGAAATGGATATTGCTTTGTGGATAAGCAATGGTAAGAAAATGGACTTTGGTGGACAAGTGGATTTGGTGCATCGGTTTGCTCGTGAAATGGAACATTCTGACCCGAATTTAGAGGAGATGGAAGTTATGATAGGTTACCAGGAGGAATATTCGTTAGAAAATCTTCTTTACTGCATTTGGAATTAAAAAAATCTGAAAATGCTGATTTTACGGGGATTCTCCTGCCCGGAGAGTGACAAAATATAAGGTTTTAGCTATACTTTTGAGGAAAAGATGGGAGGAGAATACATATGAATCAGGAAGCATTTGGAACATTTATCCGTACCTTACGGAAAGAAAAGAATTTAACCCAGAAGGAATTGGGAAGCAGGTTACATTTAACGGACAAAGCAATTTCAAAATGGGAGCGGGGACAGACGTTACCGGATATCACAATGATAGAAAAAATTGCAGAGGAGTTAGGCGTAACTACCTTGGAATTGATGCAGGGAAAACGTATCGAGGAACAAACGATTGCAAAAGAAGAAGTGGAAAATGTTCTTCATGAAACCATGCAACAGGCAAATATCCAGACAAGACGTGTGGAAAAACATACAAAATGGAAGATGTTATGTGTATTTCTATGTGTTGTGGGATTATTATGGGCAGGCAGAGAAGTAGCAAATCTGTTGTTGGATATGTGGGCGGAAATTGTAGAAACCGATGCTCATAGGTGTGAAATTGTGCCTGTTTATGGAGAAAGTACTGGTGAGGCATACTATATTTACAGAAAGCAGGTAAAGGGGAATTCTTATTTGTGGAATTACCATGTAGCGTGTGTGGACGAACAGGGAAACAGCACAGACATATTGCTTCTACAAGAACGCGGAATGGATTTGAACCGTGCACCGAAGTTAATTCAAAGTGAGGGTGTCTTGTATATCTTGTTTGATGGATTAGATAATGAAGATCTCACGGAACGCTTATATGGTAGTGTGGTTGGTGCAGACCCACAGGGTTTTCTTCCACGTCTGTATCGATATGATTTGAAAACGAAAGAGTTAAAAGAAATAGAAATCAAGAAGGACACAACAACCATGCTTACCGACGCCTTTTCTTATCAGGGAGAAGACGTATATATGGCACAGCGTTTTAAGGGGGTTTTTGGAGGCTTACATTTAGGGTTTTATATGGGTGGAAAGACCTATATGAGTCATGGAAAAAGCTATGAAAATTTATTCGGCGATGGCGGATTAAAATCCACCGGATGTGTGACGGAAGATAGCTATTATGTGTTGGCACAGAAAGGTATTTATGCTGTCAATCTATCTGATAAAAAGGGAAAATATATCATAACAAAGGATTTTTCCAAATGCTATCGCAGTGAGGTAAAATTACTGGAGTTGGGAGAAGAAAAGGTATTTGCAGTAGCCGCTTCTTACGTGAAAGAATGTGACCGGTTCGGACATCCCAAAACTATGACAACAGAAGTAGTGTTATATAATCAGTCTTGGGAAGAAATTGGAAAAATCACAGCTCCGGTCAGCATATCCCAGATAGAGTGGGGGAAAGAAGGCGCAGTGATTTCCGGCAGAGAAGATGGTGGTCACGTAAGCTACTTGATAGACTGCAAAGAGCAGAAAGCAGAGAAAATTACGGAAATAGGGGTGAAACCCATACAAAACGCATACCATCTGGATGAATTAGAGATTAGTCCAAGTCAGTGGGTATATGTGCCAAGTGTTGGGAAATATTATTACGTAAATGACGAAGCAACTTATGCTTTAATAGAGGAGAGATAAATAAAAAAGTTCAGGGTTGCGTAAGCAACCCTGTTATTATTTCATATCATTAGTATATACTCGCATTTCCCGTCCCTTTGCAGTGAAATTTACATTTCTGCGTTCGGATTCTAAGGTTTCACGGATACCATTAATAATTACCGTAGTTCCGGCATTCACCATTCCGGTGATAATCACCGTTCCGTCAATGGAGCGTTCTCTGATATCAATTAATTCCTCACGCTTCGTGGTCATTTCCTTTACTTTTGCCTGATAAGTGATTTTATCACGAAAAGCTTTGGCTTTGGCATCCGCCAGTTCCGGTTCCGGTTTGTTTTTCAACTGAGCGGTCAGTCTTGCGATGGAGCGTTCTGCGTCTAAAAGGTTATCTTTGGCATCTGCCAGCTCCTCATCAAACAAAGCAATAATTTCCTTAAATTCTTTCTCAAATCCCACAATAAGTTTGGTTTTTACGCCAACTCTGTTTCCTAAAGAAGAGGCAGTGATTTTTTCTACGGCCTTTGTAGAGCCGCCAATGATACTGCCGCGGTTGCCGGAAACAATGATTTCAGCACCGGATTCAATGTTGCAGTTTAACAGGGCATTGGCACTGACGTCGCCTCCGGCAGTTACAACAGTTTGCTCCAGAAATTTTGCCATAACCTGTCCTTTGGCATTGATAGTACCTGTTCCGGAACCCTGCATGCCGTTTTTTAGAATAACATTTTTACCGGCGTACAAATTGGCAATTTCCACATGACCATTTACGGTAATATTTCCGGTAGCGCGGATTGTAGTATTGGCAAAAACATTTCCCTTTACCAGCACATCGCCGTTAAAATGGATATCTCCGGTGGCATTGTCTACATTCCCTTCAATAATATAAATTGGTGTGATAGAAAGCTGGTGATCCTTTTCGGAGTAGGAAATCTTCCCTTCCGTTGCGGCATAATATTCTTTTCCCTCCTGAGTAATCACAAAGCCCTTACCCTTTAAAGGTGCTAAATCCTTTGCCACCTCAATGGGAGTTGTGTTTCCGAAAATGTCCGTTCCATCAGTGGCAGGAATAGCATTATGATAAGTAGCTAATAACTGGCCGGTTTCTGCCAATTCTATTTTTCCAAGTTTGTTATAATCTACGGAACCATCCGGAAGAACGATAGGTTTTGTTTCCGGTGTGGTATTGAAGTGAAATTCAAAGTAGCCATCGGTTCCTTTGGCAGCAGCCGTTCCTCTGGCAATGATGATTTCTTCATAATACTGCCGTTCTTCAATCATCTTTTTAATGGTTTTTTCCCGAATTCCATATATAACTCCATTTTCATTCAAATACTGTAGTATTTCTTCATAAGTATAATCGCCATCGGATTTTCCATACAGCATCAGATAAGCAGTCATGGCATCCTCTGCAATATCTATAGTACAATTGAGTTTTTCTCTATCAGAATGGCGTCCGGTAGAGAAAGGGGAAGAAGCCTCAGAACTACGTTTTACCTCCGTTTTTTCGGAAGAAAAATTCTCCGAATCATTGTCTGAAAAATCATTTCCGGTTCCGCGACGAACGCGAATTCGATCGTCTACTTCCTTCATAGTTGTCTTAAAAAGTTCATCTTCGTAGTTAATGGACATCTTCTCACCTCTCCTGTTGCGTTTGATTTTATATGTTTCATTTTAACACAGATAAAGAACTATGAAAAGAGTAGAAAAAGTATCTCCTAACTCTTGCAAGTAATAGTTAGAGGAGTTAAAATAGACAGTAATTATAAGGTGAAAAGGAGAATAACCATGAACCAGAATATAAGTCAGGAAGATATTGATAATGTAGTTGCTTTGATAGATCAGTATGCTTTAAAAGGAGATGGACGTATCAAAATTCAGGTTTCCGATGATGTGGCGCCGGGAACATCTACACGCCAGTATCATCACGGAAGATGTGATGTGGGGAGTCCGTGGGCAAAGGGAAAAGCATTTGATGTACTGGAAGATGAAATGAAAATTGAAGATGTAACTCCACCAAAACGTAGATAAGAAAGTAGATACGAGGAAAAAATATGAGTGTTTGCGAAAATTGTGCAAATTTTTGCTATGATGAAGATTATGAGTGCTATGTATGTGAAGTTAATCTGGATGAAGACGATATGGTTCGGTTTCTTCAGGGAAATACACAGCAGTGTGCTTATTACAGAAATGGCGACGAATACAGTGTAGTGCGAAAACAGATGTAATAAAGGCAGGTGAAGAAAGTGAACGCGGTAAATGACAAAGAAGCAGTGATATTTGATATGGATGGAGTGATTTTTGATTCCGAAACATTGGTATTTCGCTGTTGGAATGTGGTGGCTGAAAAGTATGGAATTAAAAATGTAGAAGAGGCCTGTAGAGAATGCCTTGGTATTAATGCTGTAGAAACAAAAGAACGTTTTTTAAAACGTTATGGAGAAGATTTTCCATATGATGAATACAAAGGCGAAATGTCAGAATTGTTTCATGAAACAGCAGCGAACGGAGGCTTGGAATTGAAGCCGGGAGTGACAGAACTTTTGGCTTTTTTGAAAGAACATCATTACAAGATTGCTTTGGCATCTTCTACCAGAAAAGTAGTGGTGGAATCTCAGCTTACAGCAGCGGGCATTATAGATTATTTCGACAAAATTATATGCGGTGATATGGTAAAGAAAAGCAAACCGGAGCCGGATATTTATCTGACAGCGGCAGAGGAGATAAATGTATCTCCCAATAAGTGCTATGCGATAGAAGATTCCTATAATGGAATCCGTTCTGCGTACAGAGCCGGAATGGATGTGATTATGGTACCGGATATGTTGCCGGCAAACGAGGAAATGAAGGAAATTTGTTGCAATATTTTAGATTCTCTGTTTCAGGTGACAGATTTACTACAGAAAAAATAGTGGATTATTAAAAGTAATATTGGGAAGGATTGGTAATATATATGAAAATTTCAACCAAAGGAAGATATGCTCTTAGAATGATGCTAGAGCTGGCAAAAAATCAGGAAAACAAGCCAGTGCCGATAAAGGAAGTTTCAGCAAAACAGAACATATCAGATAAATACTTAGAACAGATTATAGCCGTATTGAATAAGGCCGGTTATGTAAAAAGCGTTCGAGGACCACAAGGCGGCTATAAATTGATGAAATCACCAAAAGACTATACCGTAGGAATGATTTTAAGATTGACCGAAGGAAGTCTGGCACCGGTAGAATGTCTGGAATTTGAAGAAAATACATGTCCCAGAAAAGACCAATGTGTTACATTGAAAGTGTGGGAAAAAATAGATCAGGCGGTGAAAGATGTGGTAGATAACATTACATTGGAAGATTTATTGCATTGGGGTGCAGATATGTCGGATCATTATTCTATTTAATTCCAGTTTAATATAAGAAAAAACGCTAAAAATATAATAGATGAAATTGTGCTATAGGAGGTTTATAAAAGTTGACAGAGCATAATGAACAGTATGTTAGGATGACCCGGGAGCCGGTAGCGAAGTTGATTTTGTCACTGTCCGCTCCTACCATTCTAAGTATGCTGGTAACATCTATTTATAATATAGCAGACACTTATTTTGTGTCAAAAATCGGAACTAGTGCATCCGGAGCGATTGGTGTGGTATTGGCTGTTATGGCAATGCTTCAGGCAGTGGGATTTACTATTGGAATGGGTGGCGCAAGTCAGGTTTCCATTTTTCTTGGGGAAGAAAAACAGGAGCAGGCAGACGAATATGCGGTGAGCGCCATTGTAATGTCAGTGGTGTTTGGGGTTGTTTTTATGATTGCGGGACTCTGGTGGAAAGCACCGCTGATGAAATTGCTTGGCTCTACGCCCACGATTTTACCATATGCAATCACGTATAGCACTTATATTTTTATTGCCTCCCCGTTTATGTGCACTTCCTTTGTATTGAACAATCTGTTACGGGCAGAGGGAAAGGCAAAACTTGCCATGATTGGTATTTTATCTGGCGGTGTGCTGAATGTATTCTTAGCTCCTGTGCTGATTTTTGGATGTTCCTTAGGAATTGCAGGAGCAGGAATTTCCACGGCAGTGGGACAGGGAATAAGCTGTGGCATATTGTTGTACTGGTTTTTAGCCAAGAAAACAACGATTGCTTTTTCCTTGGGCAAACTGGCAAAACGGCCGAAAACGTATATAGAAATATTAAAAAATGGTATTCCGTCATTTTTCAGGCAGGGTCTTGCCAGTGTGGCGACCGTGCTGGTGAACCAGGAGGCGGCAGAATATTCCGATGCAGTGGTAGCGGGAATGTCCATTGTAAATAGAATATTTTTGTTCTTGTTTTCCATTGCCATTGGGTTTGTACAAGGGTATAATCCTGTAGTGGGATATAATTACGGAGCAGAAAAAAAGCGGAGAGTAAAGAAAGCATTTGTATTTACTTTCTGGGTGGGAACCATTGGAATGAGCATATTAGGTGTGGGTACCTATCTATTTGCAGAAGATATGATAAACTGGTTTCTTGGACAAGACAGGGAAGCAGTGGCGATTGGAACAGATGCATTGCGTTATCAGTGTTTTGCATTGCCGCTAATTACCATTACTGTGTTGTGCAATATGACGTATCAGGCAATGGGAAGACCTTTTAGCTCCACCTTTATGGCATCTTGCCGTCAGGGGATTTTCTTTCTTCCTGCAATTTATCTATTACCGCGAATGTTTGGGGTAAGGGGAATTGAACTTGCCCAGCCCGTGGCAGATATTGTGACAGCACTTTGCTGTCTGCCGTTTTTGTTTTACTTTTTCAAATTGATAAAGAGGAGATGAAGGAGAGAGGCATATGAAGAAAAAAAAGGTAACAAAATTTTTAAGTGTAATATTAGCGTTTGCCTGTATTGTCAGTACTTGGCCGAAAATACACGTCTTCGCAGAAAAAAGCAGCGTAGAAGCAAATGAAAATGTGGTGATTCAAGAGGAATTTAAAGAACCTCAAGGCGGTGTGTTGCCGGATGAGGCAATACCTGTTTCAGAAGAAGAAGCACAGGAAATTCATGAGAACTTTCAAGAAATACAGGGCGTGGAAAGTTATGCAGTTCCGCAGGTAAATACTTCGTTTGTTTCAAATTATGGTTATAGTACATTAACTACATCACAGGAACAGTCCTGTTATGCGGAAATAAAAACGAAAGCATACCAGTTTCATGAACAGCAACCGGAGGCAGTTTTGAAACAAAGCAAAGACTCTTCCGGAAATGTAGTCAGTGAATATTATATTTGGGCAGAGTTTTTGGTCAGTGAGTATGGATTGACGGTGAGTCAGGTGCAGAAGGTGATTTTTGCAATAGAGGCAGACTGTCCTGAGTTGTTCTGGTTTAGCGGAAGTTTTGGATATGGCTACAACAGTGAAAATATAGTAACTAAAATTTATCCTAAGGTAGAAGCAGATTATGCAGAAGTAGAAGCACGTAAAGAGGCGCAAAATAATATTGAAGCGGGGATTCAGCCATATTTAGTTGCCATAGATCAGGCAAAAGCTGAAGGAGCAGATGATATGGAAATGGAATTATTAATTCACGATATGATTTTAGAGGCTGTGGATTATGAATATATTCCGGGAACCCGTACTCCTCAAAGTGCTGCTTATGCTCACAGCATTGTGGGGCTGTTCCAGCAGCGGGGAGTGGTCTGCGAGGGGTATGCCAAAGGTTTTCATATGTTGATGACATATGCGGGAATTGATACCATTTATGCGGTTGGGTATGGAAACGGCGGTGGACATGCGTGGAATCTGGTTTGTTTGGATGGTATCTGGTACAATATAGATATTACGTGGAATGACCCCGACAATAAGGTTCCACATCATGATGGAATAATTTACCGTTTTTATAATTGTAGTAGTGACTTTTTTGGAAATCATGTATACATGCCAACCGTATTTAAAGGAATGTATGAAGTGCCGGAAACCAATGCAGACACTTGTAATTATTATCATTATTATGGGCTTTATGTTACACCGGAAAAAGTGTCCGGTGAAACAGCTTTTGTGGATTTTATGACCAATGCATTAAAAAAAGCAGCAGACAGAGGTGATTATTTATTGCAGTTTGCATTTGATTCTCTTATCACAAGAGAATCCTTTAAAGAGTGTGTGACCGAATATGGAGATGAGTTTTTAGCTGCAATCAATAACAGCCAGTCTGTATACAAAATATCAGGGACTGGAACATACATATCAGGAAGCCCATATAATGTATATTTTCCAATTGTGAAAATATATGCGGATACATATGAAGTGGAAGATGATGGCACAGAAGCAGAACTTACATTTCATATCATAAAAGGCCGTAGAGAAGTGGCACAGGAAGAAAATTATCAGATAAACTATTTGGATAATGATAAGGTTGGAGAGGCAAAAGCTATTGTAACAGGATTGGGTGCTTATGAATTTTTGGGAAGTAATGAATTTACGTTTCAAATTACGGAAAAATCGGAAATTGTAGTGACACCGGAGCCGACCAAGGAACTATTCCCTACGGTGGATAAAGTGTCAGGTTTGAAGTTAGTTTCTGCTAACGCAAATTCCGTAACCATCCGTTTTACAAAACAGTCTTCCGTTAAAGGATACGAAGTGGTATTGTATCAGGGAAACAAAGAAAAGCAAAGGGTACTTACAACCAAGAATACCTACAAGTTAAAAAAGCTTTCAACGGCAGCGGATTACAAAGTAAAAGTGCGGGCGTATACGAAAAAAGACGATGAAGTAATCTTTGGTGCTTATTCCAGCCCGATATCTGTGGGTACAGCTACCAAAGCCCCTGTGATTACGTCCATAAAGAAAGGGGAAAAGCATGCTGTTATACAATGGAAGAAAGTGAAAAAGGCTTCCGGATATGAAATATATATGTCGAGCAAAAAGAACAGCGGATATAAAAAGACGGCCACAGTGAAAAAGGTATCTGCCGTGAAATACACAAAAAAGAAACTGAAGGCTGGAAAAAAATATTATTTTAAAGTGAGAACTTACAGAACTGTAAAGGGAAAGAAAATCTATAGTTCCTACAGTAAAGTAAAATCTACGAAACTATAAACTACGGAAAGGAAATTATTCAAATGATTAATTTATTATTTCAAAGTGCAGATGCAAAATTAATTGCATTTTTGGGAATCATGGCTGCTTTTGTTGGCACCTGTTTTTCCATGCACAAATTTTCAGGCTTATTGCCAAAAGATGCAGGAAGGGAGTTTGCCCACAATGGAAAATTATCTGCCGGGAAGCCAAGAGGAGCAGGTTTTCTGTTTGTGATTGTATTTTTGCTTTCTGCAATTTTATTCGGTGAACTAAGCACGGAAATTATTGTGTATTTAATTCTTGTGGCAGCAGCCATGCTTACAGGTTTTTTGGATGACTGCTCTAAAGCGCCATGGGGAGAATATAAAAAGGGTCTGCTTGACTTGATTATTGCCATTATGGTTGCAATTACTTTTTTGCGCTTTAACACAAATGTAATTTATATAGAATGTTTACAGCAGAGTGTTGCCATTCCTACAATAGTGTTTGCGATTCTGGTAGTGATTTTAGTATGGACATCCATTAATGTTACAAACTGTTCTGATGGTGTAGATGGGCTTTCCGGAACCTTATCCATTGTTACATTAATGACAATTTTTATCATAGGAAATATCAAAGGGGTAGATGATGCACATACATATCTTATCCTGCTGTTTTGTATTTGTATTTTGGGGTATTTGTGGTATAACGCAACTCCGAGTATGCTTATGATGGGTGATGCGGGTTCCAGAGCCATGGGGCTGTTTATCAGTATTGCTATTTTAAAAACCGAGCGTCCGCTTCTTTATATTCCGGTAGCACTGGTGTTGATTCTGGATGGTGGTCTTGGGTTGCTAAAAGTATCTTTGTTACGCTTTTTGAAAATTAAAATCTTAACAAAAGTAAGAACACCGCTCCACGACCATGTAAGAAAGGTTTGGGATTGGTCGAACACGCATACGGTATTTCGATTTGCCATTATTCAGATTGTGTTATCCGTTGCGGTAATTTATGGAATTTTATAAAAATGGAGGTTATTAAAAAATGAAGAAAAAAATTATCAGTACAGTCCTTTGCGGATTACTGGCAGTAACAATGTTAGCAGGCTGCGGAAATAATACAGAAGCAGATACAACAGCAGAAGAACAGGTTACAGAAGAAACAGAAGAAGCTTCCAACAGTCAGGGAAACACTGAAAACTTAACCGGAAAAGTAAATGCAGAAATCGATATCAAAGATTACGGCGTAATCAAATTAGAATTGGACGCAGATATTGCACCAATTACAGTAACTAATTTTGTAAACCTTGCAAAATCAGGATTTTATGATGGATTAACATTCCACAGAATTATTTCCGGATTTATGATTCAGGGTGGTGACCCACTGGGAAATGGAACCGGTGGTTCAGAAGAAACCATTAAAGGTGAATTTAGCACTAACGGTGTAGAAAACAGCATTTCTCATGTAAGAGGAACCATTTCCATGGCACGTTCCATGGAAAATGACAGTGCAAGCTCACAGTTTTTCATTGTCCACGAAGATTCTACGTTTTTAGATGGACAGTATGCAGCATTTGGTACGGTAACCGAAGGGATTGAAGTGGTAGATGCCATCTGTGAAGCAGTTGCGGTGGAAGATGATAACGGAACAGTGTTGACGGAAAATCAGCCGGTGATTAATTCTGTTAAGATAATTGAATAAACAGTACGACCACGATAGGAACAGAAGCTTCCCTTCACAGGCGGAAACAACAACGTTTCCTGATTGCTTGAGAAGGGAAGTTTTTGTCCCTATCGTGGTCTGTGCATGGTAAATTTAAAAGGGTAAATTATTGGAAAATTCTGCCGATATTCTACAAGATAATATCTATAAAGAAATGGGGGAACGATATGAAGGTGGAGAATATTAGTATCCGGGCTTATTCAGAAACGGAGGTAAAAGAAAATTCTGAAAAAAATAGTAAAGAAAAGAAAAACAAAAATGTTATTAATGGCGCAGAATTGAATCTGAATGCCAATACTACAGAGAAAAGAATTGCGAAAGAACGTCAAGCGATAAAGATAAAGGTACAACAGATGCTGTCTGATGATGTGTATAAACAAGAAATGGTGTCACATTTGGAGCGAAAGGAAAAATTAAAACAAGACGTATTGGACACACAAAAAGAAATAGAGGCGATAAAAAATGTAAAAGACATGGTGCAAGAAGCTTATGGTGTGGAAGATGACAGCGAAGAACAAAAGATGCTAGAGGAAATAGAAGCTTTAAGAGAGAAGCAAAAGACGCAAGGGCTAACGAAGGAAGAACAAGAACGTTTGAACAACACGGAGAATTTGACGGACTATCAGAAGCTTATGTTGGAATACGACGATGCGTTAGATGAGTTAAAAAAGCGGGCAGAGCAATCAGATAGTATGGCGCAAGCTCATGGAAACGCTGTGGAAGGTATGAAGCAAGCCCTGTTAAAGGTTCACCCGATGGTGGATGCTTCTAAACAGGCGAATGAAATTATCAAAGAGGCATTGGAAGAAGAACAGCAGACGCTTATTGAAGAAATGAAAGAGAACTACGATAAAAAGACAGAGGAAGCGAAAAAAGAGGCAGAAGAAGCGAAGGAAAAGAACGAACAATTGCATCATACTTCTGACGAAACGAAAACTGAGAAAAAGATGCAAGCTATTCTTGAGGCATCAACAGAAGTAGATTTACAGAACAATTTAAAGAAAAATAATGTCCTTTTAGAAGAGGACTTAAAAGGAATTGAAGTAGACGAAAGCGTGTAGTGAAAGGAAAAAATATGACGAAAAACGCGAACAAAAGAGTGGTGATAACTGTACTGGGCGTTATACTTATTGTGATTGTGGGTGGAGTAGGTATATTCTTTGGGAAGTGGATGATATATGGAACATCAGTAGAACGTTTGAAAAATGAATATAAAAAAGAGATACCGACTGTGACTTGTGCAATTGATACCGATGGAGATGGGATTGACGATCAGATGGATTTCTTTCAAGGAACGTTAGATTATATTGAAACGAAGCCAAAATATAAGAGTAAATATTATAATACCGGTTATTCGGATGATGGATATGGAGTATGCACGGATGTTATTGCGAATGCAGCGTTAGCGGCAGGATATGACTTGATGGAGCTGCTACAGGAAGATATTGTTGCTAATCCGAAAGCTTATGATATTCAAGAGCCGGATGCTAATATTGATTTTCGGCGTGTGAAAAATCTTAAAGTATACTTCAATCACACTGCCACTTCATTAACTACAGATGTTTCAGCAATAGAAGAATGGCAAGGCGGAGATATAGTCATATTTGAAAACCATATAGGGGTAGTATCTGACAGACGCAATAAAAATGGTGTTCCCTATGTAATACACCACAATGATCCGTTTCAGGCGAGCTACGAAGAAGACATCTTAGAGAGCCGAAATGATATTGTAGGGCATTACCGTATAGGGAACACCAATAATTAAATAAGAAAGCTGTCTATGCTTCCCAACGTCCGGAAGCACCGCATGGAAGTACCAGTCCATTGTCTTTCACCGGAAGACCGATTTCGTCAGCACTTACATGTCCGCCAAATTGTTTTAATTCTGTAGAAAGAATATAGGTTAAAACAGAAGGAGCCAGTCCGGTGGTGTAGGAGTTAATCAGGAAAAATAAAGGCTTGTCCGCAAGAATCTGAGTACACAGCTTTACAAACGGATACAAGGATTCTTCAATTTTCCAGATTTCGCCCTTTGGTCCTCTGCCGTAAGAAGGCGGGTCCATAATAATGGCATCGTATTTATTGCCTCTGCGGATTTCACGTTCTACAAATTTTACGCAGTCATCCACCAACCAGCGGATTGGAGCATCTGCCAGACCGGAAGATTTGGCGTTTTCTTTTGCCCAGGTGACCATACCTTTGGAAGCGTCTACGTGAGTGACACTTGCACCTGCAGAAGCGGCAGCTAAAGTAGCACCTCCGGTATAAGCAAAGAGATTCAATACTTTTACCGGGCGGTTTGCTTT
Source organism: Lachnospiraceae bacterium (assembly GCA_017408735.1). GTDB lineage: Bacteria > Bacillota > Clostridia > Lachnospirales > Lachnospiraceae > RUG11237. Next base: position 111,754 of record JAFQUB010000009.1, on the reverse strand, counting down.
ACGGATTTTTTCGGAAAACCAGTCCCAGTTTACCGCCTGCTCCGGAAAAAGACCGGTGTGTTTGAAACTAAAAGGCTTCAACTGGAAGGTTAAATCCTTATACTGAATACTCCACTGTTCTGGTAAATCGAAAAATTCCCATTCGCCGCCACCTTTAGAACTTCTATGATAATGTCCGTTCTTCTTTTTCCAGTTTTTGTTTTCACGTTTTGTGTCCCAAATGACCTGTGGGTCCGGACGAACTAAAATGTAATCACCCCAGCGTTCTAATTTTTCACCGCGGGAAGTATCTAATACCTGATAGTCTTTCCATTGATCTGCAATCCACATATCGGTTTCCTTTCTGTTGTAAACTTCTAAAATATCTTAGTCATCATATCATAAAAGGTTTGCAGATTCAATTTTTACCGGCGTAAAATATACGAAAAATTCAAAAAAACGAAAAAAATAAAAAAATTTAAAAAAATTTGAAAAAAGTACTTGCATTTTTTGAAAACATCATATATAATCATATTTGTGCTTGAGAGAAAGCAAATAAGTAAAGGGCTATCGCCAAATGGTAAGGCACTGGACTCTGACTCCAGCATTTCAAGGTTCGAATCCTTGTAGCCCTGTTAATGATAAGAGAATGGATGTTATCCATTCTCTTATTTCGTTTATACATCTTGACATTTTGGACAAACAGAAGCAAAATAGAAACATCAGGTTTTTGAAGCAAAAATGTCAGGAGGTAACAATGTACGAATTTGATAGTCGTGTCAGATACAGTGAAATAGGAAAAGACGGAAAACTAAAATTAGAAGCAATTCTAAATTACTTTCAGGATTGCACCATATTTCATTCAGAATCCATAGGATATGGAATCGATTTTCTGGCGTCAGAGAAAAGGGTATGGGTGTTATTGTCCTGGCAGATCGTGGTGGAAAGATATCCGAAATATGGAGAAAAAATCAAAATAGCCACAAAAGCCTATGACTTTAAACGGGCATTTGGTTATCGTAATTTTATGATGTATGACGAAAGCGGAGCCTGTGTGGCTTATGCAAATTCTGTATGGATTTATATGGATGCAGAAAAAATGGTTCCTCTGCGTGTGAATCCGGAGCATGCAGAAAAGTATCAGATAGAAGAAAAACTTCCTATGGAATATGCTGACATGAAAATAGATATTCCGGAAGTAGAACCAGTGAGCTGTCCATCTTACTTTGTGCAGAATTATCAGATAGACACCAACGGTCATATGAACAACGCCCAGTATTTAAATATGGCATACGCAGTAATCGAGGAAGAAATTCACGTAAAGCAAATGCGTGCAGAATACAAAAAATCAGCCATGGCGGGAGATACTATTTATCCTACGGTATACAAAGAGCACAACCGCTATGTAGTAACATTAAATAATGAAGAAAATAAAGCCTTTGCTGTCATTGAATTTCTTTTGGCATAAAGGTTAGAAAGCAGGAAGATATGTTAAAATTAGGAAAGAAACAGACCCTTGTAATGATAAAAGAAGTAGAGTTTGGTGTTTATCTGGCAGAAAAGATGGACAGCGAAGAAAAAGTATTGTTGCCGAAAAAGCAAGTGCCAAAAGATTTGGAATTATCCGACTCTATAGAAGTGTTTTTGTATAAAGATTCTTCCGACCGCATGATTGCAACGGTAAACGAACCATATATTCAGATTGGAAAACCGGCAGTGCTGAAAGTAAAAGAAGTAAGTAAAATCGGCGCTTTCTTAGACTGGGGATTGGAAAAGGATTTGTTGCTGCCATTTAAAGAACAGGCATATGAGGTGAAGGCCGGAGATTCCTGTCTGGTATGTCTGTATGTGGACAAGAGCAGCAGATTGTGTGCTACCATGAAAGTCTATGGTCATTTAAGAACAGATTCCCCATATATGAAAGACGATATGGTAAAAGGAATTGTCTATGATGTAACAAAAGATTTTGGAGTATATGTGGCGGTGGATGATATCTACTCTGCTAGAATTCCAAAGAAAGATGTCTTCGGGAAAATGCGCATTGGTGATGTGGTAGAAGCCAGAGTTACAGCAGTAAAAGAAGATGGAAAATTAGATTTGTGTATGCGCCAGAAAGCATATTTGCAGATGGATGATGATGCAGAATATATATTGAAGGAACTAGAAGAACAAGGCGGAAGCTTCCCATTTACGGATAAAACCGTGGAACCGGAAGTAATCAAAGAACAGTTCCAGATGAGTAAAAATGCCTTCAAACGTGCCATAGGACACTTGTTAAAGGCAGGAAAAATCGAAATTACTACAAATGCAATCAAATTAAAATAACATATATATGGAGGAAATTAACATGAAAAAAGCAATTAGTACACCAAACGCACCAGCAGCAATCGGACCTTATTCACAGGCAATCGAAGTAAACGGAATGATTTATACTTCCGGTGTAATTCCAGTAAATCCTGCTACAGGAGAAATTCCGGCAACAGTAGAAGAACAGGCGGAACAGGCATTTTCTAATATGGCAGCTTTATTAAAAGATGCAGGAAGCTCTATGGAAAATGTAGTAAAAACTACAGTATTTATCAAGAACATGGAAGATTTTGGAAAAATTAACGAAATTTATGCAAAATATTTTACAGGTGTATTTCCGGCACGTTCCTGCGTGGAAGTGGCAAGAATTCCAAAGGATGTATTTTTGGAAGTAGAAGCAATGGCAATTAAATAGTTATTTTGAATTTATTCAAACAAGAAAGGGCAGCGTGGATATGAAGATAAAACATATTACAGATACCGGAAAGTTTATAGAAATCATTGACAGTTGCAGTGGTAAAGTGGAATTGTATACCGGTGAGGGTGACTGCCTGAATCTGAAATCTAAATTGTCCCAGTATGTTTCTTTGGCAGGCATTTTAGCAGACGAAGAAATGAAAGATTTAGAACTGATTGTATATGAGGAAGCGGATAAGAAACGTTTGGAAGTTTTTTTAGCCGGTTGCGAATAACAAAAGAAAAACGAGAGAAAGCATTTGCCTTCTCTCGTTTTTTAGAATCCGTAATTACACTGAAACGTCAATGTTGCTTCCAATATTAGGATTTACGGACAATTCCATCATTTTTACCATGTTTTCACCGCTGGTTTCCACCATATCCAGTGACATGCCTAAAACAGCTGTGCTGACAGCAGTCATAAGGCTTGTCTGATTCATGGAAACAGAGATTTCAGAAATATCCATACAAAACCCTCCTTTTACTTATTTTATCGGAATTTGTCAGGAAAAGCTATATACAACTTGCATGAAAAAAATCACAAAAAATATTTTTTTTTACTTTATTTTTTGGTCAATTTGTATTAAAATAGTTCTAAGTAGAAAAAAGAGAAACGTACTTTTTCGTGAATAGGGGTGTGGAACTGGTACGTAGCGAAACAGGAGGTTACTATTATGATATCAAATCAGATTTTACAAAATACAATTGATGGATTAAAGACTATTACAAGAATCGAACTTGGTATTGTGGATACAGAAGGACATGTATTGGCAACTACTGTAGAGGGAATCGAAGAATGTGGAGCAGCGATTACTGCTTTTGCAGAATCACCGGCAGAAAGCCAAGAGGTACAGGGGTATCAGTTCTTTAAGGTGTATGATGACAATCAGTTGGAGTACATACTAATTGCCAGCGGTACCAACGATGATGTATATTTGGTGGGAAAAATTGCAGCTTTTCAAATTCAGAATCTTCTGGTAGCATATAAAGAGCGATTTGATAAGGATAACTTTATCAAGAATCTGCTGTTAGATAATCTGCTTCTGGTAGACATTTACAACCGTTCTAAGAAACTTCACATTGACACAGAAGCAAGACGTGTGGTATTTATAGTGGAGGCGAAACATGACAAAGACGGAAAGCTGTTAGATAATGTCAGAAGCCTTTTCGGGGGAAAGTCAAAAGACTTTGTTACAGCAGTAGATGAAAAAAATATCATTGTGGTGAAAGAATTGGCAGAGAGTGATACCTATGATGATATGGCGAAAATTGCGAAAGTAATTTTAAATGTATTTCACGAGGATAATTGCGAAGCCCATGTGGCTTATGGTACAATCGTAAATGAGATAAAAGAAGTGTCACGTTCTTATAAAGAAGCAAAGATGGCATTGGATGTAGGTAAAATCTTCTTTAGTGAAAGAGATGTAATCGCATACAGTTCTTTGGGCATTGGACGTCTGATTTATCAGTTGCCGATTCCACTTTGCAAAATGTTTATCAAAGAAATTTTTGATGGAAAATCACCGGATGATTTTGATGAAGAAACATTGATTACCATTAATAAGTTCTTTGAAAACAGTCTGAATGTTTCAGAAACATCAAGACAGCTTTATATTCATCGAAACACTTTAGTATACCGATTAGACAAGTTACAAAAGAGTACCGGATTGGATCTTAGAGTCTTTGAAGATGCAATTACATTCCGGATTGCGTTGATGGTTGTCCGGTACATGAAATATATGGAAACATTTGAATATTAACATAATGTGCAAATACCGAGTATCCAGGGGTGGGGCTTTTCGCAAGGCAGAGTTCCACCACTGGATATTTGAGGGTAAAGGTGTTTGTACAAGGAGGAACAAAAATGATTATTCTTGATAACGTAAGTAAGAGTTATGCAAGCGGTCAGCCTGCCTTAAATGGGATTAATCTGCATATTAAGCAAGGGGAATTTGTGTTTATTGTGGGAAACAGTGGCTCAGGCAAATCCACACTTATTAAATTACTTTTAAAGGAATTGGAGCCTACAGAAGGTAAAATCATAGTAAATGGAAAAGAACTGGGAACAATGAAACGGAAATATATTCCGAAATATCGTAGAAAAATTGGAGTGGTATTTCAGGATTTCCGTCTTTTAAAGGATAGAAATGTATATGAAAATATAGCCTTTGCCCAACGAATTATACAAACACCTATCAGAGAAATAAAAAAGCAGGTGCCGAGAATGCTGTCGATGGTGGGGCTGGCTGAAAAATACAAGTCTTATCCCAAACAGCTTTCCGGTGGAGAGCAACAGAGAGTTGCACTGGCGAGAGCACTGGTGAATAATCCGGATCTTCTCTTGGCGGACGAGCCAACCGGAAATCTGGACCCAAAGAATTCATGGGAAATTATGAAGTTGTTGGAACAGATTAATAAAAAAGGCACTACTGTTTTAGTGGTAACTCATAACAGAGAAATTGTAGATGCAATGCAGAAAAGAGTTGTTACAATGCAAAAAGGAATCATTGTAAGCGACGAAGAAAAAGGTGGGTATATATATGAGGATTAACGGTGTATGGTATACCATCAAACAGGGCTTAAAGAATATTTACAAGAATAAAATGTTTTCGCTGGCATCCATTGGAACTATGGCATCCTGTATATTTTTGTTTGGTGTATTTTTTGCAGTAGTAACAAATTTCAAAAGTATCATGAACGAAATTGAATCCGGAGTGGCCATAACGGTGTTTTTCGATCAGGATTTATCAGAAGAAGAAATTCACCATATTGGTGCACAGATAGAGAAACGATCCGAAGTATCGGATATGCATTATGTGTCGGCAGAGGCGGCCTGGGAGCAGTTTAAAAGTGAATATTTTGGAAATAAACCGGAGTTGGCAGATGCTTTTGCAGATGATAATCCACTGGCAGATTCCGCCAATTATCAGGTATATTTAAATGACGTGTCACAGCAGGCAGATTTGGTGAAATATGTAGAGTCCATAGAAGGCGTTCGTGAAGTGAAAGCCTCCGATGCGGTGGCAAATACATTAACCAGCTTTAACGTGCTGGTAGGTTATGTGTCCGTAGCTATTATTGTGATTCTTATGGGCGTATCCGTATTTCTTATCAGCAATACAGTTACTATCGGTATTGCAGTGCGTAAGGAAGAAATTGCAATTATGAAATTGATTGGAGCTACCGACTTCTTTGTAAAAGCACCATTTATCATAGAAGGTGTTGTGATTGGTCTGGTAGGTTCCGGAATACCATTGTTGGTATTACATTATTTCTACAATTCTGTAGTAGGCTATGTAAATGAAAAATTTATGGGAATTAGTAACTGGCTTCAGTTTATCTCCGTGGGAGAAGTATTTGACAGCCTGGTACCTATTTCTCTTTGTCTTGGAGTGGGAATTGGATTTTTAGGAAGCTTTGTAACTATAAGAAAGCATTTGCGCGTATAGTTTAAAGGAGAAGCATATGAAGAAAAAACAGGTATTAGCAGCAGTTCTTTGTGCCGTGTGCCTGACGAATATGGCAGGTTCGGTTTATGCGTTAGAAAACGATAGTGCTCAGGAAGTAGCTGCCGGACAGGCAGCAGGAGAAAGCAGTGGGGAAACTGTGACAGCCACACCTACGCCAACTACGTCTTCAACGAAAACGGCAGCACCAACCTCTGTAGCGGTAAAAAAAGCAAATCAGGCAGTGGATTCGGCGAAAGAAGAAAAAGAAACCATGGAAAAAGGTCTGGATGCTGCAAAACAGATGCTGGAAGATTTAGAAAGCATGAAAAAAAACGTGGAAAGCCATGTAGAAGAGCTGGACACAGAGTTAAGTGGAGTTACCATGGAATTGGTGGAACTTCAGCAAAAGCTTCAGGATAAAATACAGGAAATTGAAAATACAAAGAAAGATATCGAAGCAGCCAGGGCAGTGGAAGAAAAACAGTATGAGGACATGAAGGTTCGCATAAAATATATGTATGAGCAGGGAAATACCCAGTATGCAGCCATGCTTCTCGATTCAGAATCTATTGCTGACTTTTTAAATAAAGCAGATTATGTATCCAGTATTTCAGAGTATGATAGACAGATGTTAAAAAAATATGAAGAAACGAGAAAAGAGATTGAAGAATTAGAGGCCCTGCTTGTGGTGGAACAGCAGGAATTGGAAGTTCAGGAAAAAGAAACAAAGGATAAAATCGAGGCTATCGAAGTTCTTGTAGCTGCGAAAGAAGCAGAACTGGAAACCGTAAACGGACAGATTGCCAGCAAGGAACAGCTGATTGCAGAATATGAAGCTGACATTGCAGAGCAGAACAGAGTAATCGAAGAACTGGAAGCGGCGGCAAGAAGAGCGGCAGAAGAAGCTTCCAAAACCGGTGGTTCTACACAGAAGTATGACGGTGGTGTATTTGCATGGCCATGTCCTGCATATACAAGAATTTCCAGTCCGTTTGGGTATAGAATGCATCCGACACTGGGCGTTGTAAAATTCCATAATGGTGTGGATTTAGCAGCACCGGCAGGCTCCGCAATTCTGGCAGCTTACGATGGAACCGTAATCAGTGCCGCATATAATGATTCCATGGGTAATTACGTAATGATTAACCATGGTGATGGTATCTATACTATTTATATGCATGCTTCTGCGTTGTATGTAAGTACAGGCCAGAAGGTAAGTAAAGGCGAAACCATAGCAGCGGTAGGAACTACAGGTCGTTCTACCGGAAATCATTTGCATTTTGGTGTGCGTGTAAATGGAGAATATGTAGACCCTATGGGTTATATTAGTAAATAATCAGACGTTGGAGGATATCATGGAGGAAAAAATAAATAGTTATAATCAGGAAGAACCGGAAGAAAAGAAGAAGAAAAATTCTCTGGTTAGCGGCAAAAAAATTTTGTTTGCTGTGGCAGCAGTAGGAATAGCCTTTGTGGCTGGGCGATATACAGCGGGTTCCGGTAACAGTGACGATGTAATTATTACTCGGGAAGTAGAGCAGAAAGTAGAAACCATACAGCAGGTTATTGATAAGTTATATTTAGAAAAAGAAGATATAGGAGCTGTGCGGGAAGGTGTGTATAAGGGAATGGTGGAAGCCCTGGGTGACCCTTATTCTGTGTACTTCACAAAAGAGGAGTATGATGCTTTTCAGGAATCTTATACAGGCGAATACTGTGGTATCGGAGCCAGCCTGTTGCAAAATGCTGACACAGGACTGATTACAATTGTAAAGACCTTCAAGGGCTCCCCTGCTCAGGAAGTGGGAATGAAAACAGATGATATCCTATATAAAGTAGAGGGAAAAGAAGTTACTGGAGAAGATTTATCAGAAGTAGTATCCAGAGTAAAAGGAAAAGAAGGCACTACAGTAAATATTACCATCGTACGTAACAACGAAGAAATGGATTTACAGCTGATTCGAAAAACAATTTCCGTGCCTACCGTGGAATATGAAATGTTAGATAATAATATTGGCTACATTATTATTTCAGAATTTGATGAAATCACCACTTCTCAGTGGACGGAAGCATATGAAGCGTTAAAGCAGCAGGGAATGACTTCCTTGGTTGTAGACTTGCGTAACAATCCGGGTGGTGGATTAAGTGTAGTGGCAGAAATTCTGGATACCATTTTACCAGAGGGTATGATTGTTTACCACGAAGATAAAAATGGTCAGCGTGAGGAATTTAAATCAGATGCAGAACATAAAATAGAAATACCTCTGGCGGTGCTTGTAAATGGCAACAGTGCCAGTGCATCGGAAATCTTTGCCGGCGCAGTGAAAGATTATGAAATCGGAACATTGATAGGAACTCAAACCTTTGGAAAGGGTATTGTGCAGCAGATGATAGATCTGGGAGATGGTTCAGCCATGAAAGTTACTATTTCCAAATATTATACTCCAAAGGGAGTATGTATCCATGGTACCGGTATTGAGCCGGATATCCAGGTGGAATTTGATGCAGAGGCCTACGAAAAAGATGAAAGCGATAATCAGCTCCAAAAAGCAATTGAAGTTTTAAAAGAAAATAAATAGTAATTATAAGAAGAAGTGTTTAAATTTTCTAAACACTTCTTTTTGAATATTTAAAAATGTTTAAAAATTTGTGAAATCACATAAAAATGATTGAAAATTAGCATGGATATGATATAATGTTAACTATATAGGAGGTTGTCCTATATGAGTATAAGGGAAACCGAAAGGAGTTGGATATCATGAAGTTTGTGATTACAGGAAGAAATATTGAGGTTACGGAGGGGTTAAGATCAGCAATTAACGAAAAGATTGGTAAATTAGAAAGATATTTCACACAGGATACAGAGATACATGTTACATTAAGCGTAGAAAAAGAAAGACAAAAAATAGAAGTGACCATTCCGGTAAAGGGTAATATTATCCGTTCAGAACAGGTAAGCAATGATATGTACGTTTCCATAGACTTAGTAGAAGAAGTTATTGAACGTCAGTTAAAGAAATATAAAAATAAATTGGTAGATGCAAAGCAGGGAAGTTCCAATTTTAAGCAGGAATTTATTGATAATGACTTTGATGGGGAAGACGAAATCAGCATTATTCGAACCAAAAGATTTGGCGTAAAGCCAATGTATCCGGAAGATGCCTGCATCCAGATGGAATTGTTAGGACACAACTTCTACATGTTCAGAAATGCAGAAACCGATGAAGTAAACGTAGTGTATAAGAGAAAAGGAAATACATACGGATTGATTGAGCCGGAATTCTAAAATTATATAAAACAGCCAAAAGGAGCAGATGCAGACTGGTGCATCTGCTTCGTTTTGCGTTTTAGGTGTGGTTGGGAGTACGCCCATGTCAGACACAGAAGGTTGCGTTCGCAGGCGGAAACAACGCTCCAGTGAACTAAGTTTTAAGCCGCACTAGGTTCGTCGCTGGAGGGGCTCCTCACCAAGTGCTTGCTAAAAACTGGATTTCACTTCCGCTAAAAGCGTTTCCTGATTGCCTGCGAACGCAACCTTCTGTGCCTGACATGGGCTGTGTATCGCAAAAACACACATAAAAAAGCAACAAAATAGGTAGATGCAAAGTCTTTATCTGGGAATAAATGAGTTTGTGGCTACAAGACGCTATCGGAAAAGAGCAAAGCTTGTGGTAGTAAAATCCAATTCAGAAACTATCCTAATTCAGTGTGTAAACATGTGAGGTTGTATGGCTAGCCAAGGTACAGCTCATAACCGGCGTAGCGTTTGGGTGGAAAGACATTTCAAGAGGCGTTTTTAGCGAATACGAAATCCACTGTCTACGAAGACTGGGCGCGACCGCTCTCGGGAGCGTCCTTAGTCGCAGTTGACAGTTAGTTCGGATTCGCGTTGCCTCCATGCCTTTCCACCCAAACGCTACGCCGGTTATGAGCGTCCCGTTCGCCAACACCCTCACCTTTCCACCAGAATTATGATATTTTATGAAAAATTTATTGTGAAAAAAGAAGTTCGGTGGTACAATGAAAAAAGGTTGAATACCATGAATTAATAGTAGGAGTATAGTATGAAGTTTATTGAAAAAATCTTTGGGACACACAGTGAACGTGAATTGAAGCGTATCGATGCGACTATAAACAAAATTGAAGGACTTCGTCCTGCAATGATGGAGTTATCAGATGCAGAGCTTCAGGGAAAAACAAAAGAATTTAAAGAGCGTCTGGCAAAGGGCGAAACATTGGATGATTTGCTTCCGGAAGCATTTGCAGTGGTAAGAGAAGCGGGACGTCGTGTATTGAACATGGAACATTACCGTGTGCAGTTAATCGGTGGTATCATTCTTCATCAGGGAAGAATTTCTGAAATGCGTACCGGTGAAGGTAAAACATTGGTATCTACACTTCCGGCTTATTTGAATGCATTGGAAGGAAAAGGGGTACATATCGTTACCGTAAATGATTACCTTGCAAAACGAGATGCTGAATGGATGGCAAAACTTCACGAATTTTTAGGATTAAAAGTTGGTGTTGTTTTAAATGACATGAGCAATGATGAACGTAGAGAAGCATATGCCTGCGATATAACATATGTAACAAACAATGAATTAGGATTTGATTATCTTCGTGATAACATGGTTGTATATAAAGAACAGCTGGTAATGCGTGACTTGCATTACGCGATTATTGATGAGGTTGACTCTGTTCTGATTGATGAAGCAAGAACACCGCTTATTATCTCCGGACAGAGCAGTAAGTCTACAAAATTATATGAAACCTGTGATATTCTTGCACGTCAGTTAAAACGTGGTGAAGAAAGCGGCGAATTCTCCAAAATGGGAGCTATTATGGGTGAAGTCATCGAAGAAAGCGGTGATTTCGTTGTAAATGAAAAGGATAAGATTGTGAACCTGACAGAAGAAGGTGTAAAAAAGGTTGAAAAATTCTTCCAGATTGAAAACCTTGCAGATCCGGAAAATTTAGAAATTCAGCACAATATTATTCTTGCACTGCGCGCTCACTATCTGATGTTTAAAGACCAGGACTATGTAGTGAAAGATGACCAGGTATTAATCGTAGATGAATTTACGGGACGTATTATGCCGGGCAGAAGATATTCTGACGGTTTGCATCAGGCGATTGAAGCTAAGGAAAGAGTAAAGGTAAAACGTGAAAGCAAAACTTTAGCAACCATTACATTCCAGAATTTCTTCAATAAATATAAGAAAAAATCAGGTATGACCGGTACCGCTTTAACAGAAGAAAAGGAATTCCGTGAAATTTATGGAATGGACGTTATTGAAATTCCAACCAACAGACCGGTACAGCGTATGGATTTACAGGATGTAGTATATAAGACGAAGAAAGAAAAATTCAAAGCTGTTGTGGATGAAATTATAGAAGCAAACAAAAAAGGACAGCCTGTATTGGTTGGTACTATAACAATCGAAACTTCTGAATTAATCAGTAAAATGCTAAGTAAAGAAGGAATTCAGCACAAAGTATTGAATGCCAAATTCCATGAATTGGAAGCTGAAATTGTAGCAGAAGCCGGTGTACATGGCGCGGTTACTATTGCTACTAACATGGCAGGTCGTGGTACCGATATTAAATTGGATGACAGAGCAAGAGAAGCAGGCGGTCTTAAGATTATTGGTACAGAACGTCACGAATCCAGACGTATTGACAACCAGTTGAGAGGTCGTGCAGGACGTCAGGGTGATCCGGGTGAATCCAGATTCTTCATTTCCTTAGAAGATGATTTAATGAGATTATTCGGCTCTGAAAAAATGATGGCAATGTTTAATGCTCTCGGTGTTCCTGAAAATGAACAGATTGAGCATAAAATGCTTACCAATGCCATTGAAAAGGCGCAGTCTAAGATTGAAACAAATAACTTTGGTATCAGAAAGAATCTGTTGGAATACGATCAGGTTATGAATGAGCAGAGAGAAGTTATTTATGATGAAAGAAGACGTGTACTGGATGGCGAAAGTATGCGTGATGTTATCTACAAGATGATAGTAGACCAGGTAGAATCCAAAGTGGATATTGCTATCGGTGAAGATTCCATTCCGGAAGACTGGGATTTAAAAGAATTAAATCAGTTGTTATTACCAATTGTTCCTGTACAGGAATTAACATTTGAAAGAGTAAAAGATTTAAAGAAAAATTCACTGAAGCAGATGTTAAAAGAAGAAGCAGTGAAATTATACGAAGAAAAAGAAGCAGAATTTCCGGATGCAGCTACAATCCGTGAACTGGAACGTGTGATTTTATTAAAAGTAATTGACAGAAAATGGATGGATCACATCGATGACATGGAACAGTTAAAACAGGGAATCGGCTTACAGGCATTTGGACAGAGAGATCCAAAAATCGAATATCGTATGAGTGGTTACGATATGTTTGATGAAATGACAAGTGCCATCAGCGAAGACACAGTAAAACTGTTGTTACACGTACGTATTGAACAGAAAGTGGAACGTGAACAGGTTGCTAAAGTAACAGGAACCAATAAGGATGAATCAGCAAAAGGACCTAAGAAAAGAGCAGAAGAAAAAGTATATCCAAACGATCCATGTCCATGCGGAAGTGGAAAAAAATATAAACAGTGTTGTGGAAGAAAGGCATAATGCCGATAAATAAATAGAGAGCAAAAACAATAGAAAGTCCGCTGGCCGTACTTTCTATTGTTGTAAGTAAAAAAATAGAAAGAGGTGAAAAAATGGTAGAATTGGATGGTTTCAAAACACGATGGAACGAATACAAGACACCATTGGCAGAATTGAGGGATTCACTTTGACTTGGCAGCAAAAGGTCAAAGAATAGAAGAACTGGAAAAAGACATGGAAGCACCTTCCTTTTGGGACGATACAGAACGTTCCCAGAATTTGATGAAAGAGTTAAAAAGTCTGAAGGATGATGTGGAAACATATCAGAAACTTACAGATTTATTTGAAGAAATAGAAATTCTTTTGGAAATGGGTTATGAAGAAAATGAGTCTTCCGTGATTCCGGAAATCGAGGCACAGTTGGAAGAACTGGAAAACGAATATGAAGCGATTAAAACAAAAACATTGCTTTCCGGAGAATATGACAAGGATAATGCTATATTGACACTTCATTCGGGAGCGGGTGGAACAGAAGCCTGTGACTGGGTAAGTATGTTATACCGTATGTATTTAAGATGGGCAGAGCGGAAAGGATATTCTATAGAAGAGCTGGATTATCTGGAAGGAGAAGAAGCCGGAATCAAATCTGTTACCTTTGAGGTGAATGGCGAAAATGCCTACGGATTTTTGAAAGCAGAAAAAGGAGTACACCGTCTGGTTCGTATCTCACCTTTTAACGCAGCAGGAAAGCGACAGACTTCTTTCGCATCCTTAGATGTAATGCCTGATATTGAAGAAGACATTGATATAGAAATTAATGATGATGATTTAAGAATTGATACCTACCGTTCCAGTGGGGCAGGTGGACAGCATATCAATAAGACATCATCAGCAATCCGTATCACACATCTTCCTACGGGGATTGTGGTACAGTGTCAGAATGAGCGTTCCCAACACAGCAATAAAGACAAAGCTATGCAGATGTTGAAAGCGAAACTTTATTTGTTAAAACAGCAGGAGCAGGCAGAAAAAGCTTCCGGGATACGTGGTGAAGTAAAAGAAATTGGATGGGGAAATCAAATTCGTTCTTATGTAATGCAGCCGTATACTATGGTGAAAGATCATAGAACGAATGTTGAAATAAGCAATGTGGATGCCGTGATGGACGGGAAAATAGATCCTTTTATCAATGGGTATCTTGCATGGCTTAATACAAATAATAATGAGTAGTTAGGAGGGTTTTTATGGCAGATTTGAAACCAGTAGTATTTAAACTGAATGGTGAAAAGTATGGCGTAGACATCAATCTGGTGAATGGAATCGAAAGAGAACAAAGAATTGTGGGCGTTCCAAATTCGCCGGAAAACATCAAGGGAATCATTAATTTGAGAGGGATGATTGTACCAGTGTACAATATTGCAAAGAAATTTGGTTTTGCAGATATTACATCTCAGGATTCACAGTTGATTATCACAAAGCTTGGCGAAATGCTGGTAGCACTTGAAGTGGAGGGGGTAGAAGAAATTTCTGATATTGCATCTTCCGCAATCAGTGAAGTTCCTAAAATTATTCAGGGTGGCAAAACTTCCTATATAAAAGAAATTGCAAAAGTAGGAAAAGATTTGCTGATTATCCTTGATGTGGACAGACTGATTTCCGAAGAAGAACAGAAAAATATGGAAGAAATTGTAAAAGAACAAGAAGTTTAAGAAAAAGGTATTTTTTAACGAAATGGGGGCAATAGACATGAGTGACATAAAAAACGAATGGGAAGGTACTGTAAGAAAATACAGCGATCCAAAGGAGCGTACAATAAAGGTTAATCAGACAGCCTTGATTAGTAATACTATTATAGAAGTGGTATTAGTCTTTGCATTGTTTGCGCAGTCACTGGCAATGGAAACAAGTTATGGAAAATTGGGACTTGTTCCTGCAATTATACTATTTGTCGGTATTATAATCAACTGGATAGTGTACAAAAAGGATAGGTCCAATGAAAAATTAAGATATATTATGTTGACAAGTTTTGCTGTAGGTTGGACATATATTATGGTTTCTGGTGAAAATGCGATGGTTACATTTTACATTTATCCGATTTTGATTTCAACGCTTCTGTACCATGATAAGAAATTTGAAAAAATTATGTTTTGGACGGTAATGATAGTTGATATTTTGCGTACAGTGATTTGGATCTTTAACGGTTATATGTTTGGTGGAAGTAATATTGCTTTTATCAGTATGGTAGTTAACTTTGAGGTAGTAATAGTGCTTCATGTGATTGCAAAACTTTCCGAAAGTTTTACCTATGATATGACAGAATCTGTAAGAGATGAGCAGCAGGCACAAAGCAAAATGGTAGAGGATATTCTACATATTTCCGACACTGTAAAAGAAGAAGTGGCAGATACCAACAGTCTGCTTGAAAATCTTCAGGAATCATCCAATGCGGTCCACTCTTCTATGCAGGAAATTTCTGAAAGAACTCAGGAAACAGTAGAAAGTGTACAGCAGCAAAGCAGAATGACAGAACGGATTAACAGTGCTATCAGTGAGACGGCAGAAAACGCAAAAGTAATGGTAGAAGCTGCAGCAGATTCTGCTAAGATGATGGAAGAAAGTATGGGTTCCATTCAGAGTATCAAAGAAAGTGCAGAACAGATTGGACAGACCAATTCACATGTAGCAGAAACCATGGAAGAATTGCAAAAGAAGGCAAAAGAAGTACAGCAGATTACAGAAGTGATTTTTACTATTTCCAGTCAGACAAATTTACTGGCGTTAAATGCTTCTATTGAAAGTGCAAGAGCAGGAGAAGCAGGACGAGGATTTGCTGTAGTGGCAGACCAGATTAGAAATCTGTCAGAAGAAACCAGACAGTCTACAGAAAAGATTGCCGGAATCGTACAGGAATTAGGTCAGCATGCCCAGGATGCTACAGATATTGTGGCAAGTTCTATTGATGCAATGAATAAACAGAACAGCATGGTGGAAGCCGTAGCTGATAACTTTGGAAATGTACGCGATAATATTGATGTGTTAACACATCGTGTAGATGATATTAATGTAAAAATAGAAAATCTTGTGCAGTCCAACAATGGTATCATTGATAATATTCATCATCTTTCAGCATCCAGTGAACAGGTATCAGCCAGTGCGAAAGAAGTAGAAGCACACAGCTCAAAGAACCAGATGGAAGCAGAAAAAGCAAAACAGTTATTAAGCGAAGTTGGCGAACTTGTACAGGAGTTTGAAAAATATAAAAATTAAAGGCTCTAAGTCATTACAGAACAAAAAAGCGTAAGGGAGGAGAGTGAAATGAAAAAGCAAAAATATACATTGCTGGGCTTGGTATTAGTTGTAATGTTATTTTGTGGTTGCGGAACTGCGAAAGAAAGTAATCTATACAAACAGCAGGTAATCGAAAACATAAATCAGTTGGAAATTGAAAGTGGAGTAGAAGTAGAAATGAGTTTGAGTGAATTTACTCCTTTTGAGTGGGAAAAAGTATACTTTTTCAAGCCTTATACTTCCAAAGAAAGCATCAAAGAAGTAATTGGATGTAAAATAAAAGATTACTATTATAGTGTATCGGATTCCGATTCTCAGATATATTTTATAAAAGATGGAAAAGTGGTATGTTCGTTGACTGGAAACTACGATGCATTACAATTTCGGGTAGATTACAATTTTGATGATATATCTTATCAGTTGGATAATGAAGCTGACATAACACTTACCAACGAAGATGGGGTACGCATCCTGAAGGTTGCTCCATAATTCAAAGCTACAGTAAAGTTCTGGCGATATGTAACATATTACTAACAGGCGGCGTTAGAGAACAGAGTCTAACGCCGCCTGTCTGTTAATAGTTGGCAAAAAAAACTTGCAATACCCAATTAAGTGTGCTAATATCTTTCTAGTGAAAACAAGTGTTTTTCTCAAACAAACATATAAAAACAGATAGTATCTGTTAGTCTAGCATTCAGGAGATTAGGAAGATGGCAGAAGTGAATAAATATTTTGTCGTTAAACAAAAAGCAGTTCCAGAAGTTCTTCTAAAAGTCGTAGAGGCTAAAAGACTTCTCGAATCAGAGAAGGCAATCACTATACAGGAAGCAACGGACAGAGTTGGAATCAGCAGAAGTTCATTTTATAAGTATAAAGATGATATCTTTCCTTTTCATGAAAATGCCAAGGGAAGAACAATCACTATGGTATTACAGTTAGATGATGAACCGGGATTGTTGTCGGATATTTTGAAGATTGTTGCAGAATATCATGCCAATATACTAACGATTCATCAAAGTATACCTGTCAATGGAGTGGCTACTTTAACCATCAGTGTTGAAGTATTACCGTCTACAGATGACGTTTCGCAAATGATAGAAGAGATGGAGCGCCAGAAAGGCATCCATTCTATAAAAATTTTAGCTAGGGAGTGAAAAAATGATAAACATAGCATTATTAGGTTACGGTACAGTTGGTTCAGGTGTGGTAGAGGTATTAGAAACCAATCGCGAAAGTATCAACAAAAAAGCAGGAGAAGAATTAAATTTAAAATATGTTCTTGATTTAAGAGATTTCCCGGGAGATCCAATTCAGGAAAAAATCGTTCACGATTACGAAGTGATTGCAAACGACCCGGAAATTCAGATTGTAATTGAGGTTATGGGTGGTGTAGAACCTGCATATACTTTTGTAAAACGTGCTTTGGAAAGTGGAAAGAGTGTATGTACTTCTAATAAAGAATTAGTAGCAAAACACGGAGCAGAATTATTACAGATTGCCAGAGAAAAGAATATCAACTTCTTATTCGAAGCAAGTGTTGGCGGCGGAATTCCAATTATCCGTCCATTAAATTCTTCTCTGACAGCAGATGAAATCGATGTAATTACCGGTATTTTAAATGGTACTACAAACTATATCTTATCTAAAATGTCAGACGAAGGTCTTGATTTTGACAGCGTATTAAAAGATGCTCAGGATAAGGGATATGCAGAACGCAATCCGGAAGCTGACGTAGAAGGATATGATGCATGTAGAAAGATTGCTATTTTATCTTCCCTTGCATTCGGAAATCAGGTGGATTACGAAGATATCTATACAGAAGGTATCACAAAAATCACAGCAGAAGATATCAAATACGCAAAAGCGATGGGAAGAAGCATTAAACTGTTGGCTTCCAGCAAGAAGATTGATGACAGCTTCTATGCTATGGTAGCACCTTGTATGGTAGCACCTGCTCATCCATTATTCAGCGTAAACAATGTATTCAATGCGATTTTTGCCCATGGAAATGTATTAGGTGATGTAATGTTCTACGGAAGTGGAGCAGGAAAGCTTCCTACAGCCAGTGCAGTGGTAGCAGACGTAGTAGATGCAGCAAAACATTTGCAGAGCAACATGATGACATTCTGGAGCAGCAAAAAGTTAGAATTAGCAGATATCAAAAATGCCAGCAGACGTTTCTTTGTACGTGTAGAAGGTGACAGTACAAAGGTAGCAGAAATTGAAAATACATTCGGAAAAGTTGAGTTAGTAGATGCAGGAATTGCAGGTGAAATCGGTTTCGTAACAGGAGTTATGACAGAAGCTGACTTTGCTGCAAAAGCAGAAAAGACAACAGGAATTATCAACCGAATTCGTTTGGAGGATTAATAAAATGAAATATATCATTGTATTAGGCGACGGTATGGCAGATGAACCAATTGAAAGCTTGGGAAATAAAACACCATTGGAATATGCGAAAACACCAATGATGGATGGGTTAGCTGCAAAATCAGAAATTGGACTGGTACATACAATTCCGGAAGGAATGAACCCGGGCAGCGATACAGCAAATCTTTCCGTTATTGGATATGACCCAAAGAAATATTATACAGGACGTTCTCCATTGGAAGCATTGAGTATCGGAGTGGATATGAAAGCCACTGACGTGGCGCTTCGAACCAATATGGTTACTATTTCAGAAGATGATGTGCCATACGAAGAAAAGACGATTATCGACCATAGTTCAGGAGAAATTAGTACAGAAGATGCAGCAATCTTACTGGAAGCAGTAAAGACAGGTCTGAAAAGAGAAGGCTATGAATTCTATTTAGGAACCAGTTACAGACATTTGCTTATCTGGGATAAGGGTGAAGTAGTTGATTTAACTGCACCACATGATGTACTGGGGCAGACCATTGGACAGTATCTGCCAAAAGATGAAGTACTGCGCGATATGATGGTAAAGAGCTATGATATTTTAAATAATCATCCTATCAATGTAAAAAGAGCAGAAGCTGGATTAAATAAAGCAAATTCACTGTGGTTCTGGGGTGCCGGAACAAGACCTGCCCTGTCTTCTTTTGAAGAAAAAACAGGAAAAAAAGGTGTGATGATTTCCGCAGTAGACTTGTTGAAAGGTATTGCGGTTGGTGCATCTATGGTAAATATCGAAGTAGAAGGTGCAAACGGTGGTTTACATACTAATTACGAAGGTAAAGCACAGGCAGCAGTAGACGCTCTTACCAAAGATGGGTATGATTTTGCCTATGTTCACGTAGAAGCACCGGATGAAATGGGACATCAGGGCAGTGTAGAACGCAAGGTTCAGGCAATCGAAAATCTCGACCAGAGAGTGATTAAAAAGGTAGTAGAGGGAATGGAAGCTTCCGGAGAAGATTTCCGCCTGTTAGTATTACCGGATCACCCAACTCCAATCAGAGTCCGCACACATACATCCTCACCAGTGCCATATATGTTATATGACAGCACAGATGTAAAGAATAATACATGGCATTATAATGAAAAAGAGGGTGAAGCAAGCGGAAATTATGTGGCAGAAGGTCACATGATGATGGATTACTTTTTAGAAAAATATTAAAAAAATATGAAAAAAGATTGAAAAATCTATTCTTTTATGATAAGATACTTTCTGAATTTAACAAAAAAGAAAAAAGTTACACATAGTCTGTAACAAGGGGAGGAAATATGGACAACAATTTCAACAATGAAACATTTAACTACACACCACAGCCGGAACAGCCACAGAAAGATCCGGGTCATGGATTGGCAATTGCTTCTTTAGTACTTGGTATTTTATCAATTCTTTCTTGCTGTTGCACATATTTAGCAATCATTCTTGGTGTTGTAGGTATTGTACTTGCAATTATCTCTAAGTCAAAGTCACTTGCAGGAAAGATGGAAACTATGGCAACTGTTGGTATGATTCTTTCTATCTTAGGTGTGGTAATTGCAGTTGGTATGATCATATGGTCAGCGGCTTTTGCTCAGTCACCTGCTTATCAGGAAATAATGAATCAGTACATGGATATGTACGGCTCATACTAAAATATGCTTGTTGTTAAGTTGAAGAACTTAATATAGTATACAAAGAAAAGCTATAAGGTGTATGCCTTATAGCTTTTTTACCACACAGATGAAGGGAGAACTCATGGAAAAAACAGAAAAACGATTGTATCTACTGGGATGGTTTGGCTTGCTTGTGCTGTTTGTGATGGTGGCAGTGTTGAATTGGATAAATTGGGATTTCTTAACCCTTGTACCTCCTTGTGCTGTTCGGTTTATAACAGGTTATTATTGTCCGGGATGTGGTGGAACAAGAGCTGTCAGAGCACTGTTGCAGGGCAGGCTGATAACCTCCTTTTTATACCATCCTTTTGTGTTATATTGTGTTACAATTATGGTGGTGTTTATGGTGACAAATACCATACAGCTGTTAACGAAGAATAAGTGGAAAATTGGATTAAAATATCGTCATGGATATTTGTATGGTGCAACCATAGTGATTATTGCGAATTGGATAATACAGAATATTTTTATATTTTTGAATAAATAAGATTAGAAATGTGGGAAAGGAACAAGAAATGGATATTATCAAAGCTCTTGCAGAAGAATTAGCTGTAAAAAACTGGCAGGTGGAAGCTGCCGTAAAACTTATGGATGAAGGAAATACAATTCCGTTTATCTCCAGATACCGTAAAGAGGCAACCGGAACTTTAAATGATGAACAGTTGCGAAAGCTTCATGAACGTCTGACTTATCTTAGAAACTTGGAGGAGAAAAAAGAACAGGTTTTATCCAGTATTGAAGAACAGGGAAAACTGACAGAAGAGTTAAAAGCACGTATTGTAGCGGCAGAGACATTGGCGTTAGTAGATGACTTATATCGTCCATATCGTCCGAAGAGAAGAACCAGAGCAACCATCGCCAAAGAAAAGGGCTTGGAAGGTCTGGCAAATTACATTCTTCTTCAGATGTGTACAGAACCGGTGGAAGAAGAAGCTTCCAAATATGTTTCCGAAGAAAAGGAAGTGGCAAGTGCCAAAGAAGCCTTAGAAGGTGCCAAAGACATTATTGCAGAATCCATTTCCGAAGAAGCAGATTATCGAATTTATATCCGTAATCTGACTATGAAAGAAGGAAACATCGTATCTTCCGCAAAAAGCGAAGAAGAAAAGTCCGTATATGAAACGTATTACAACTTTACTCAGCAGCTAAATAAAGTGCCGGGCTACCGTGTGCTTGCCATGAATCGTGGGGAAGCGGATAAAATCTTAAATGTAAAAATTGAAGCCCCGGAAGAGGGAATACTTAGCTATTTGAATAAAAAAGTAATTGTAAAAGACAATCCACATACCACACCGATTTTACAGGATGTGGTGGCAGACAGCTATAAGCGTCTGATTGCACCGGCCATCGAGCGTGAAATCAGAAATGAACTGACAGAAAAAGCAGAAGACAGTGCTATTGTAGTATTTGGTAAAAACTTAAACCAGTTGTTGATGCAGCCACCAATTGTGGGACATGTAGTATTAGGATGGGACCCTGCGTTCCGTACCGGTTGTAAGTTAGCAGTGGTAGATGAAACAGGAAAAGTGTTGGATACTAAGGTAATCTACCCTACCGAACCACAGAATAAGGTGGAAGAATCCAAAAAAATATTAAAACAGATGATTAAGAAATACAATATTTCTCTGATATCTGTTGGAAACGGAACTGCTTCCAGAGAATCTGAGCAGGTAATTGTAGAATTATTAAAAGAATTGGATACTCCGGTACAGTATGTGATTGTAAATGAAGCAGGAGCATCCGTATATTCTGCAAGTAAGCTGGCAACCGAGGAATTCCCAAACTTTGATGTGGGACAGCGTAGTGCGGCATCTATTGCAAGAAGATTGCAGGATCCGTTGGCAGAATTGGTTAAAATTGACCCGAAATCCATTGGTGTAGGTCAGTACCAGCACGACATGAACCAGAAGAAATTAAGTGAAGCCTTGTCAGGGGTGGTGGAAGACTGTGTAAACAAAGTAGGCGTTGACTTAAATACAGCATCCGCGTCCCTTTTAGAGTATATTTCCGGTGTTTCCAAGGTGATTGCGAAAAATATAGTGGCATACCGTGAAGATAACGGAAGATTTAAAGATAGAAAAGAACTGTTAAAAGTAGGAAAATTAGGACCAAAAGCCTTTGAACAATGTGCCGGTTTCCTTCGTATCAGCGATGGAAAAAATCCATTAGATGCAACCAGCGTACATCCGGAAAGCTACGACGCAGCCACAGAGCTTTTGAAAAAGTTAGGCTATACTCCGGAAGACGTAATTGCCGGAAATCTTTCAGGTCTGTCTAAGAAGGTAAAGGATTACAACAAGCTTTCTGAAGAATTGAATGTTGGAGAAATTACTCTTCGTGATATCGTAAAAGAATTGGAAAAACCGGCAAGAGATCCTCGTGACGAGATGCCGAAGCCGGTATTGCGTACCGATGTGCTTGACATGAAGGACTTAAAAGAAGGAATGATTTTAAAAGGAACGGTCCGTAATGTAATTGACTTTGGTGCATTTGTTGATATCGGAGTTCATCAGGACGGTTTGCTCCATATTTCACAGATTACCAACCGTTTTATAAAACATCCAATGGAAGTACTGGCTATTGGTGATATTATAGAAGTAAAGGTTTTGAGCGTGGATATGGAACGGAAGCAGATTAAGCTGACTATGAAGTTTGAGAAGTAAAAAAATAGAAATTAAAATACAAAAAAATGTTGACAAATGTTGAAAGGCGAGTATAATTAGTTATAGAAACAAGGGAGTTTCGAAAGACGATAAGTCTGTCGAAGCTCCTTTTTTGTTTATAAGCAGGATGAAATAGAATTACATATTCCAGACTGCAAAAATAAGTCTAAACAGGTACTATGAAATCAGAGCATAGTATTCATAAGGAGGTTTCTATATGAAAAAATTGGAAATTGTTATCAAAGCAGAAAGGCTCGATGAGCTGAAAGAAATACTTGATACCTGTAAGGTTACCGGCGTTATGATAACCAACGTGATGGGGTATGGGAATCAGAAAGGCTATAAGCAGACTTACCGTGGAAGTGAGTATAATGTAAACCTTCTCCCAAAGATTAAAGTGGAAACAGTTGTTACGGAGGAAGTTGCAGAGAAACTGGTTGAAATGGTAGTAAAAGAAATTAATACCGGTAATATCGGTGATGGTAAAATCTTTATTTCCAATATTGAAGATGTTGTCAGAGTTCGTACAGGCGAACGTGGTGAAGTAGCTATTTAAAAGAGATTATGTGTAGACATAATACATATAGAATCCGTTATCAAAGGGGATAACACATGCAGAGTATAGGCAAGACTTGTACATGCGGTGTTATCCCCTTTTATACGGAGATAAAAGGAGGATGTTATTATGATGTTATTAACAAGTGAGTTGGCATCGGAAATTATGGATGCCATTACTTCTCAGGTATTTGGAGTGTGGTTTCTAATAGGAGCAGCTTTAGTATTTTTCATGCAGTGCGGTTTTGCGATGGTTGAAGCCGGATTTACAAGAGCAAAAAATACAGCAAACATTGTTATGAAAAATTTAATTGATTTTTGTTTAGGTACTGTGGCTTTCTTCCTGTTAGGATATAATTTGTTATGTGGCGAAGGGAATAAATTCATTGGATATGGCTTAAATCCTTTTGGGAGTTTTGCAGAAATGGACTGGTCAGGTTTTGTATTTAACTTAGTATTTTGTGCGACAGCAGCAACCATTGTTTCCGGTGCTATGGCAGAACGTACTAAATTTGTTGCATATTGTGTATATAGTTTTATTATCAGCCTTGTGGTATACCCAATCGAAGCTCACTGGATCTGGGGCGGAACTGCATGGTTAACAGATTTGGGATTTGTAGATTTTGCAGGCTCTTGTGCAATTCATATGGTAGGCGGTATTTCCGCTTTGATTGGTGCCGCTTTCTTAGGACCTCGTATTGGTAAGTATGATGCAAATGGAAAGAGCAAACCAATTCTTGGACATAACCTGTTAGCAGGTGCTCTCGGATGTTTCATTCTATGGTTTGGATGGTATGGATTCAATGGTGCAGCTGCAACAAGTATTGATCAGTTGGCACAGATTTTTGTAACAACAACAATTGCTCCGGCAATGGGTACTGTTTCAGCTATGATTTTCACTTGGATTAAGAATGGTAAACCGGATGTATCCATGTCTCTAAATGGTGCGT
Organism: Lachnospiraceae bacterium; assembly: GCA_017408735.1. Classification (GTDB taxonomy): domain Bacteria; phylum Bacillota; class Clostridia; order Lachnospirales; family Lachnospiraceae; genus RUG11237. The sequence goes on along the minus strand of JAFQUB010000009.1, from coordinate 87,431 downwards.
TAGCAGGTCTGGTTGGTATTACAGCAGGATGTTCTAACGTTGATGCTGTTGGTTCATTCATTATCGGTCTTATAGCTGGTGTTATTGTATGTGTTGTTGTGCTCTTTGTGGAAAATGTATTGAAAGTGGATGATCCTGTAGGTGCTGTCGCAGTTCATGGAGCATGTGGTATCTGGGGAACATTTGCAGTAGGTTTATTTGATTATACAAACGGTCTTTTCTATGGTGGCGGAGTTAAGTTACTATTAACCCAGTTACTTGGTATCGTAGTGGTAGCCGTATGGACTATCGTTACAATGACTATTGTATTCTTTGTTATAAATAAAGTAATCGGTCTTCGCGCTTCTAAAGAAGAAGAACTTCAGGGTCTCGACCCTACAGAACATGGTCTGGAATCTTCTTATCCAGACTTCCAGAAGGCCAACTACAAGTAAGGTACATAAGCGTTTATCTATTATCCCCTTATAGTTTAGGACATATAGAAGACCCCAAAGTGCTTCCACCACTTTGGGGTTTTCGCCTGTTATATATAGTAACAAAAATATACTTTCATCTTTTACAAGGTATGTTATAATGGAAGCAATAGATTATCGAAAGAAAAGGAGTTTTAACTATGGGGGTTATGAAATTTGATGAATTGGCAGAAAACCAGAAGCTGCATATAGAAGTAATTGGAAAGACAGGAAGTCTGGGGTATGATGTGGTAAGCAAGTTCGCTGTACAGGGAGCAGTTTTTATTGAACCTATCCGTTACAATAAACAGATAATTAATTTTGTACGGTCAGATATTATTATTAAGGTACTTTACACCAGAAAAAATCGTAAACCAATTGAATGGCGCGATTGTCATATCAAGGCGGTGGAGTATAAAGGAAATTATTATCATATGATTACCTGCAAAAATATAGGTGTGGAAGTGAACCGCCGGGAATGTTTTCGTATTTTTGTGGGAGAAGACGGACAGGCTCAAGTAGGAGAGCATACCGGTATTATGAAGGTGAATGTAAAAGATATCAGTGCAACCGGTTTTTCCTTTGTGGGTAAACGGGAATCAGAAACGCCTTTGGGCGAACACGTAAGACTTACTTTTGATGATATTATTCGAAAAGTTCATTTTGATTTAACAGGAAAATTAGTCCGCAAAGAAAAGGATGAGGATGAAAGTACCATATACGGCTGCGAATTGTTTGCATCCAATAAGACGGTGGATTCCTATATTGCCCAAAGACAGAGAGAACAGGCGCAGCATCTACAGAAACAGTTGGTAGAACGCTCAAAAGTTACATTTGAAAAATTAGAATAAGACATGTTACATATTTAACTACCCATTTTTGTGCAATTCATACATAAATGTTACATGAAAATGTACCAAAAATCAGGCATAAAAGTTGTAAGTGTTATAAAAATGTAAAAAAGTTGTAATAAATCTATTGAATGTTGTGGACATTTACTATATAATATACTCATGAAGCAAGGAAAGTAATGCAAAACTTATAACGAAGGTATTTTTAAAGGAGAGAATGTTTCATGAAATTTAACAAAGTGAATGCATGGTTGATGGCAGTATCTCTTACAGCAACAACAGTGGCAGTAAACGGATTACCATTGTATGTGGATGCGGTACAGCCAAGTGTAGAAAGTACAGCAAATGAAGAAACAGTAATCATCGATATTCTTGCAGATGAACTGGATGGAACAGAAATCAAAAAAGAAGCTTTTCAGAATCAGTTTGAGTTTGAAAACATTATATTACAGGAAGGAATTACCGTAATTGGGAAAAATGCATTTTTCAATTGTGTCTCTTTGAAAAGCATTGTGGTGCCTTCTACAGTAAATACAATAGAGCAGGGCGCATTTCAGAACTGTACATCTTTGGAAAAGATTGATTTATCTAAAACAGCTGTGACAGAAATTTCAGAAGAAACATTTCGTGGCTGCAAAAACTTAAAAGAAGTAATTTTACCGGATGGGGTTATTACAATTCAGGCAAATGCATTTCAGGGGTGTGGTGCATTAAAATCTGTAAATTTATTTTCCTTGAATGACTTAAAGAAAATCGGAAGTGGAGCATTTGCAAACTGCATTTCCTTAAATGAAGTAATCATTCCGGAAAGTGTAACTACCATTGGCGGTGGAGCATTTGCAAATTGTATTAGTCTGGAATCCATTACCATTCCGGGAAGTGTTTCAGAATTTGGACAAGCTGTTTTAGAAGGTGCATCAAACGTAACAGTGAAAAGCGTAGTAAATTCCTATGCATATGATTATGCTATGAGAAAAGGTTTGAATTTTGAATCAATCTCTGATGAAATTTTAGTATCTGATATCACAGTATCAAATGAAAATATTACTTATAATAAAGAAAATATTAAAAGAATTACCTTAAAAGCAGGAGAAAGCATGTCTTTAAATATCGCTTTAGCACCTGCAAATGCCACAAACCAGACAATCATCTGGGAACCTGATAAAGAAGGCGTGGTTGCTTTTGCGGAAGACGGAACTATCACCGGACTGAAACGTGGATTTGTGAGCGTGTTTGTACGGGCAGATGGTGGTGTCAATAAGGCGGATTATATTGAGATTAATGTGAGAGCGTAGGGATTGGTAGGATATTGTGGGACTTAGGCTGCGTGAGCGGCTCCGGTCGTGAGGGATAAGATGTACTAAGTGTCCCTTGGAGGGGGCTGTGGCGAACAGTACGCAACCGTCCCACATTCGCCATCCGTGGCTCAGGTGGGACTTTCCCGGACATCCTTGTCCGGGAATTGCTGTTTTTGGGCAAGGGATACTAAGTACATCTAATCCCTCACTTTAGGAGCCGCCCACGCAGCCTAAGTCCCACAATAAGTTACAAATCATACTGCACATGAATAAATATAATACTGAGCAAGCAGGTGGCAGCCCTCGTCGTAAACTCGAGGGCTGCCACTACTTACTTATTCCGATGCATGTTTCTGTTTATCTTTGGTGTAACGAAATTAGTGAAGTGAACAGGAAGGTATATAAGTGATGGCAGGAAAAGCCCTAAACATTCTTCGGGGTTTTCCTGCCATCACTTATATACCTTCCGTCCCTTCAGCATATCCCCTCCACCAAATATAAAAAGAAAATAAATTTTATAAAATAATGAAAAGAGGGTTGACATTTTATATGCCTAGTGCTATGTTAAGTACATGGATGTTAGCACTCCACATGGACGAGTGCTAACAAATCAGAAAGGAAGTGAATGGATGGAACTGGATGAAAGAAAAACCAAGATATTGGAAGCAATTATTCGGAACTATTTAGAAACCGGTGAACCGGTTGGTTCGAGAACGATTTCAAAATTTACGGACTTGAATTTAAGTTCTGCAACCATTCGAAATGAAATGTCTGATTTGGAGGAAATGGGATATATTTTACAGCCTCACACATCGGCAGGAAGAATTCCTTCTGATAAAGGATATCGTTTCTATGTGGACCGGATTATGGATGACAAGGAACGGGAAGTATCTGAAATTAAGGAGCTTATGATTGAGCGCCAGGATAAGATGGAGCTGCTTTTGAAACAGGTAGTTAAGGTGTTAGCTACCAATACCAATTATGCAGCCATGGTATCCGCTCCTTCCTACCATAGAAATAAGGTGAAATTCTTACAACTTTCCCAAGTGGATGAAAAGCAGCTTGTGGCAGTTGTGGTTGTGGAAGGAAACATCGTAAAGAACAAAATTATCGATGTAAGCGAAGTTTTGGATAATGAAACGCTCCTGAAACTGAATATGCTTTTGAATACCAATTTAAATGGTCTGAGTCTGGAAGAAATCAACTTAGGAATGATTACAAAATTAAAGGAACAGGCAGGAATTCACAGCAATATTGTAAGCGAAGTGTTAGATGCTGTTGCAGAAGCAATCAAGGTGGAAGATGACTTGGAAATCTACACCAGTGGTGCTACCAACATTTTCCGTTACCCGGAACTAAGCGACAGCGAACGTGCCAGTGAGTTAATTAATACTTTTGAAGAAAAGAAACCGCTTACAGAACTGGTACAGGAAACACTGGCAGATGAAAATAATACTGGAATTCAGGTATACATCGGAAATGAAACACCGGTGCAGGCAATGAAAGATTGTAGCGTTATTACAGCAACCTATGAATTGGAAGAAGGTATGCAGGGAACGATAGGTATTATCGGACCAAAACGAATGGATTATGAAAAATCGTTAAGTGCCATGAAAACATTGATGGCACAGCTTGATAAGATATTTAAGAGAACATAGAGAAAGGTGGAAGATTAGTGGCAGAAAATGAAAAAGAACTTCAAGAGGAAGCAGTAGAAACAGAAGAAATCATAGAAGAAGCTGTGGAAGTAGAAGAAACAGCAGAGGAGGGTTCTGAAGAAGCTGCCGAAGAAGCTACAGAAAAGAAATCTTTATTCGGAAAAAAGAAAAAAGATAAAAAAGATGAGCAGATTGAAGAACTTACCGACAGATTAAAAAGACAGATGGCAGAATTTGATAACTTCCGTAAACGTACAGAAAAGGAAAAAACACAGATGTATGAAATCGGAGCAAAAAGCGTTATTGAGAAAATTCTTCCGGTAATAGATAACTTCGAAAGAGGATTTGCAACTGTAACAGAAGAAGGAAAAGCAGATCCGTTCGTAGAAGGAATGGATAAGGTTTACAAACAGATGATGACAACCTTAAATGAAATTGGAGTTGCACCAATCGAAGCATTAGGCGAAGAATTTAATCCTGATTTCCATAACGCAGTAATGCATGTGGAAGATGAAGAAGCGGGAGAAAATGTAATTGTAGAAGAATTCCAAAAAGGATATCTATATAAAGAAACAGTAGTAAGACATAGCATGGTAAAAGTTGCTAATTAGACATTGAGTACTTAGCGAGGTGTTTTCGAGCTTAGTACGAAAGTCGTTCCGGAGCTTAGGCGAGGTGTTTTCGAGCCGTAGTCGACGGAACTATGGAGCCAAACAAGAATATTATAGAAGAATTAGAATCTAGGAGGTTTAACGACAATGAGTAAAATTATCGGTATTGACTTAGGAACAACAAACTCTTGTGTAGCAGTTATGGAAGGTGGTAAACCAGTAGTTATCGCCAACACAGAAGGCGCAAGAACTACACCATCTGTAGTAGCTTTCACAAAAACAGGCGAAAGATTAGTTGGTGAACCTGCAAAACGTCAGGCAGTAACCAATGCAGAAAAAACAATCGCTTCTATCAAAAGACATATGGGTACAGATTACAAGGTAGCCATTGATGATAAGAAATATTCTCCACAGGAAATTTCTGCTATGATTTTACAGAAATTAAAAGCAGATGCAGAAAACTACTTAGGTGAAAAAGTAACAGAAGCTGTTATCACAGTTCCTGCTTACTTCAACGATGCAGAACGTCAGGCAACAAAAGATGCAGGTAAGATTGCAGGTCTTGATGTAAAACGTATCATCAACGAACCAACAGCAGCGGCATTAGCATATGGTCTTGACAATGAAAAAGAACAGAAAATCATGGTATACGATTTAGGTGGTGGTACATTCGACGTATCTATCATTGAAATCGGTGACGGTGTTATCGAAGTACTTGCAACAGCAGGTGATAACAGACTTGGTGGAGATGACTTCGACCAGAAGATTACAGATTACATGATTCAGGAATTTAAGAATACAGAAGGTGTGGATTTATCTGCTGATAAAGTAGCTTTACAGAGATTTAAAGAAGCAGCAGAAAAAGCTAAGAAAGAATTATCTTCAGCTACAACGACAAACATCAACCTTCCATTCATCACAGCTACAGCAGAAGGTCCAAAACACTTTGATATGAACCTTACAAGAGCTAAATTTGATGAATTAACACATGACTTAGTGGAAAGAACAGCAGAACCTGTAAATCGTGCATTAAAGGACGCTGGTTTATCCGCTTCTGAACTTGGAAAAGTATTATTAGTAGGTGGTTCTACTCGTATTCCTGCAGTACAGGATAAAGTACAGAAATTAACAGGCCAGGAACCTTCTAAGACATTGAACCCGGATGAATGTGTAGCATTAGGTGCTTCTATCCAGGGTGGTAAATTAGCAGGTGATGCAGGTGCAGGAGAAATCCTTCTTCTTGACGTAACACCATTATCCTTATCTATCGAAACTATGGGTGGTGTAGCTACAAGATTAATTGAAAGAAACACAACAATTCCTACAAAGAAGAGCCAGATTTTCTCTACAGCAGCAGATAATCAGACAGCCGTTGATATTAATGTAGTACAAGGTGAACGTCAGTTTGCAAGAGATAACAAGTCCCTTGGACAGTTCAGATTAGATGGTATTCCACCAGCAAGACGTGGAGTTCCACAGATTGAAGTTACTTTCGATATTGATGCAAACGGTATCGTAAACGTATCTGCAAAGGATTTAGGAACAGGAAAAGAACAGCACATCACAATTACAGCAGGATCTAACATGTCAGATGATGATATCGAAAAAGCTGTAAAAGAAGCTGCTGAATATGAAGCTCAGGATAAGAAGCGTAAAGAAGCAATCGATACAAGAAACGATGCAGATTCTTTCGTATTCCAGACAGAAAAAGCGTTAGAAGAAGTTGGCGATAAGATTGATGCTAACGATAAGACAGCAGTAGAAGCTGACCTTGCAGCATTGAAAGAATTAGTTGAAAAGTCAAATCCGGAAGATATGACAGATGCTCAGGTAGATGAAATGAAGGCTGCAAAAGAAAAATTAATGGAAAGTGCTCAGAAGTTATTCGCTAAGGTTTACGAACAGGCTCAGGCAGCAGGTGCAGGTCCTGACATGGGTGGTGCTGCAGGCGCTGATGCGGGAAATGCAGACTACACAGCAGATGATGTTGTAGACGGAGATTATAGAGAAGTATAATATACCAGAAGACTTAAATAGTAGTTACGTTAGGGACATAGATTGCTGTGTCCCTAATGTGATAGTATAGAAGGGATAAAAATATGGCAGAGAGTAAAAGAGATTGTTATGAAGTCTTAGGCGTTGACAGAGGCGCGGATGATGCCACAATTAAAAAAGCATATCGTCAGCTTGCAAAAAAGTATCATCCGGATATGAATCCTGGAGATGCAGAAGCAGAAAAGAAATTTAAGGAAGCTTCTGAGGCATATGCTATACTTAGTGATCCGGATAAGAGAAGACAGTATGACCAGTTTGGACATTCTGCATTCGATGGTGGCGCCGGCGGCGGTGGCGGATTCGGAGGTTTCGATTTCAACAGTGCTGATATGGGCGACATCTTTGGCGATATTTTCGGCGATTTGTTTGGCGGTGGAAGACGTCAGTCCGCAAACAATGGTCCAATGAAAGGTGCCAATGTAAGAGCAAGTGTAAGAGTTACCTTTGAAGAGGCTGTTTTTGGCTGTGAAAAAGAAATCGAATTAAATTTAAAAGATGAATGTAAAACATGTAACGGAACAGGTGCAAAAGCCGGAACCACACCACAGACATGTACCAAGTGTGGTGGTAAAGGACAGGTGGTATATACCTCCCAGTCTTTATTTGGTATGGTTCGAAATGTTCAGACTTGTCCGGAATGTAATGGTAAAGGTAAAGTAGTCAAAGAAAAATGTCCGGATTGTTATGGAAGCGGATACATTACCAGAAAGAGAAAGATTCAGGTGTCTATACCGGCTGGTATCGACAATGGACAGAGCATCCGTATCCGTGAAAAAGGTGAACCGGGAACCAACGGCGGACCAAGAGGAGATTTACTGGTAGAAGTAATCGTATCCCGTCATCCAATTTTCCAAAGACAGGATATGAATATTTTCTCCACAGCACCGATTTCCTTTGCACAGGCGGCACTGGGCGGTGAAGTTAGAATTAGCACAGTGGACGGAGATGTTCTTTACGATGTAAAACCGGGAACACAGACCGATACCAAGGTTCGTTTGAAAGGAAAAGGTGTACCTTCCCTGAGAAATAAAAATATCCGTGGTGACCATTATGTAACATTAGTGGTACAGGTACCGGATAAATTAAATGAAGAAGCAAAAGACCTCCTTCGCAAGTACGATGCAGTGACTGGAAACACTTTAGCAAAATCAGATACAATAAATACAGAAAAGCCAAAGAAGAAAGGCTTTATGGATAAGGTAAAAGAGGCTTTTGAGGATTAAGGCTGATAAATATAATATGTGATTAAAAATGTCCCCCGATGGAGAATGCGAAAAGCAGTTTCTGTCGGGGGACATTTTGGGTTTATAGGGGAATGATTGAGGGACAAAAAAACAGTGTTTTAAGGACAAAATAATGAATAAATAAAAAAACGTGGTATAATGTAAAATGTCCTTAAGAAAAATAATAAATGTAAAGGAGAAAACTATGAAACTAAAAAATACTGTAATTGGGTTATTGGCAAGTTTATGTGCATTTGCGGTGTCTATGCCTGTAAATGCAGCAAATCAAACATATAAACTAGCCGATATGGAATTAAGTAATGATTTATTAAGTAAACAAGAGGTTGCTAAGGTTAATAATATGCTAGAGGGAATGTCGGATGAGGAATTAAATCAAATTATTTCAGACGTAAAGAATTCATCAAATAGTATGGTTAAAAGTGCAACTGTTCCTACTGGGAATATCCAGTTGGCATGGCTTGCAGCAGCACAGATTGCCGAAAACAATGGTTATCCATGTGCAGCAGCACTTGTAAGAGCATCTGTAAATAATAGTGCATATACAGAAACGATTATAGGTAATGGAGTATGTAGAAATAAAATTAAAACTACTTCGTTATATAAAAATTATGTAAAGAAGTTGAAAGCGGGTTCAGCGGTTTCTTCATCGATGACTTTTACAAAAGCGACGAATGCAGATTTATTTTATGCATTGCATAAAGTATCTATATCATATACTACAAGTGGTTATGGAAATTTAAAAACATATAATATCAAAGTCCATGATGTATTTGACTTTGCTAAAGATAATAACTATAATGATTTGTTCACAACCTTGGTCAATAATTGGGCATGGCTGTGCCAACAGACAGGAGTACTTAATCCAATAAATGTTAATATATATTTGGTAGAGTAGGAAAAGAGAGAGATGAAGAAATATTTTGCAATAAGTGTATTGGTTATAATTTTATCAATTTTGGCAATTATATGTACAATATTGCATAGGAAAAAATTGAGTGAAGCATCTTGTATATGTATTATTACCTTTTTAGGTGTGTTAATATTTTTTTCAATAATATTTAGCATGTGCATAGGATTTTTTTTGAGATAAGAACTTTAAAAGAATTATTTGTAATAATAAAACTCCTTATAAAAAACGAAGATTTAAGTTTTTTATAAGGAGTTTTATTGCATATTTTGAACATTAATTTGTGATAATAAGATATAAAAATACTTTACTTTTAATAGAGAGAATGATATGATTGAGATAATGATTACATAGTTAATGTAAAGTAGGGGAAATAAAATGAGAGAAATTAATATTGACGGAGTCGTTTCTGGGTTATTCCTGCTGATTATTGTAATGTTACTTTTAATAGCAGGTTATTTTTATTTACTGCAACAACGGGAAAAAGAGTCATTGGAATTTGCAAACATGTACAATGAGCTATTGGAAGAAAGATATAATAATTTAAAAGCTGTTTACGAAGCCAATGCAAAGCTGTTTCATGATTTCAAACATCATATCAGAACTATAAATGAATTGATTAATGAAAACCACATGGCAGAATTGAAAGAATATATTTCAGAATTTGAGCTAGAAACACTGTCTAATAATAACATTCAATGGACAGAGGACACGATAGTTAATCTGGTTTTAAACAATAAAATTAGCATGGGAACGCAGAAAGGCATATCGGTTAGTGCCAATATAAATTATCCGTTAAAAACCAATATTTTATCAAAAGATATTACTACGATTCTTGCGAATTTGTTTGATAATGCCTTGGAAGCTTGTGATAAGATATCCGAAGGACAGGAAAAGTGGATACATGTCACCATCAAAAGCATTAATAATATGCTGTTGATAAAGCTGGAAAATAGTTGTTGTGAAGAACCTAAAATAAAAGGGCAACGCTTTATAAGTAGAAAAATGGACCATCAAATTCATGGATGGGGGTTAAAAAGTGTAGAAAGTACTGCTCAAAAATATAATGGCACGGTAACGGTTAATTATAGTCAGGAGAAGCAGGTATTTCAAAGTGTGGTGAACCTGTTTTTTCGGGAGATGGAAATAAGCAAAGAATATAGGGGGATATACAATGATAAGAATTGCTATTTGTGATGATGAGAAGGAAGCAATGCGCAAAAATGCGATAAAAGTGAATAAATATCTGAAGGAAATGAAAAAGTATCCAGATGTTAAGCTATATTCATCTGCTGAAAATTTAGAATACGATATAAAAGAGGGGAAAGTCTATGACTTGATGTTAATGGACATCGAAATGCCGGGTAAAAGTGGCATGGACATAGCTAAGATGGTTAAGGAGCGTTCTGTAGAAACCTTGATTATTTTTATTACTTCCCACAGCGAATATGCCATGGATTCTTACGAATTATCAGTTTTTAGATATATCCTAAAGGAGAATATAGATAGTAAACTGCTGGATGCTATACGAGATGCTGTAAAATGCATAGAACTGCAAAGAGATAGAATGTACATAATTAATATGCCTACCAGATACGAAAGGATACCTTATGAGAATATATTCTATATACGTAGGGAAGGAAAAAATGCCTATTTTATCACCAATAATGGAAAAAGACAGATAAGAAAGGCTATCTGTAAGATATACAGCGAATTGGATAAAAAGCAGTTCACATATGTGGACAGAGGATGCATTGTAAATATAAAACATGTGATGCGTATGGAAAATGATGAAGTGGTGATGCGAAATGGTGATGTGCTGATTGTCAGTAAGAAAAGAGCACAGGATTTACGAAGGACCTTGAATAGATATTGGGGGGAAATATTAGTGTAGATTTTATAGAAACGAAAAACAAATGAGCAAGGCAAAAATCGGAGCAATTCCGGCTTTTGCTTTTTTGTTATTAGGAGATAAAAATCATATCATTGTAATTGGGGGACATGAAAAGTACATTTCAGGGACAAGATGAAACAAAAAACTATAAAAGTGATATTATGTATTTGTTTAAGAAAAATCATGGATGAGTGGGACAAAATGAATAATAGGGAGTGGAAAGATGAAAAATATTAAAAAAATATTAGCAATGGCATTAACAGTAGTTATTCTGGGAGGAAATGCAACCTGTGCAAATGCAATGTCTTTGGCAGACAAAATTGGTACAATAACTCCAACGCCAACAGAAGATACACGAACATATTCTTTTGGAGGTAGTTGGACAACTTACGATATAGGAATTAAGTATATTTCCTCAAATACAAAATTGACTTTAACAATGCCATCAAATAATAATCTGGATTTAATTCAGGGAACAATTTATTTCATACCATTGAATTCAGGAACTTCAATTAATGTGGGATATGCAAATTATGCATCACAAGAGTATACGGTAGATTTATCTGCTGTTCCAACTGGTGGCTATTTAGTAAAAATCGGTGGAGTGGCAGTCGGAACATCAGACCGTGTTACAGTAACTTATACACTTAAATAATAAAAAACACGAATCCATTGATTTTCTTTTGAACTGTAAAAATATGCAAGCAAAAGAAACGAGGTGAAAATAGTGAGTTCCACTGATGGAGTTTCAACAGAAACAAGCCAATTATTATATTCGGATATTACCAATAAATATATAAACAGTATAAAAGGAAGCCAGATGACAGATACACTGTCAGGTAAGGTAAATGCAGCAAGCTGTATAGCTCAGAACGGAACTTTTATATATTCTGAGATTGTAGCAAAATGTATCAATAGTGTGCAAGGAAGTCAGACGACAAATCCACTGGATGGGAAAGTGGATATCGTGAGCATATACAATTCCTACAATCGATTGAGTGCATTAGATGCATGTAAATTAATGAATGTGATTGTGGAATAATCATGGATGAGTGAGAGAAAAGGAATAGAAAGGAGGAAGTAAAGTATATGAAGAACAAAATGAAAAGTTTACTAGTGATTGCTTTAATGGGGTGCTGTATGTATACACAAGGGATGACAGTGCGCGCAGAAAATGTTAAAGAAGTGGAGTCAAATGACACAATGGAAATGGCACAGTTAATTGAAGCAAATAGTGAAACGGCTGCGCAAGCAGTGAGCGGAAATAGACCGGATCAATATGTTGTTAATGGTTATACAAGCACTAAAGATGTGGACTGGTATAAGGTTTATCTCTCAACCGGAACACAATATGTAACATGTAATGAAAAGGGATTTAACTTCCAGATTTATGCTCCAAATGGAAATATTATTATGGATAAAACATATACTAAAACGGGACTTGGGTCAACAGCGTATGCATTTTCGGCGGATACATCTGGATATTATTATGTTAAAGTTTCGGGAATTACATCATCTTCTCAGAAATATTTGCTGTTGGTAGGAGGACCTACTTATTCGGTTGCGTATTGCGAAGTAAAATTGGACGAGGTAATAATGGAAGATAAAGAAGATAGTAATCTTTCATTTGATTTAAGTTGTGAAGAAAAGTTACCTAACAATGCTGTAGTTTACACAATTGCTATGGAAGGGGTTAGAACGACAGCGGTGAATAGTGTAGCGGTTACAAATAGTAAAATTAATAAAACTGTAAATTTAACATTGTACTTATGGAAAAAATCAGATTTAGTGTCAATGAAAATGCCTCTAAAGAGTGAGTGGAAAATTAAGTTTGGTTATAGAAAGGATGTATCATTTACACCGTCGATTAAATTGTATTATGCATATCCAGTAGTGTCGAAATATGCAGAAGACGATTTGGTTATAACACCGTAGAATTCTTTGGGAGTGGAGGTATAAATATGAAGGCAAATTTATCTAATATGAATAATGCATATCGCGTAAATCAGCAGCAAATGGCATTAAATATATTGCTTAATCAGAAAAAATCAGTTACCAAAGGAAGTGTGGACACGTTCATAAGAAGTGATAATACGCTGACAGATGCAGGTTTGTATTCTGCTTTTGGTGTAAAAAAGAATGGATATATTTCAGATGCATTGTTAACGCTTATTAATAATGATGTATCAAATGTAGTGAAGCATGGGGAGGTGTATGAATGTGCAGGTGTCCGGTTTACAGCGGACCAAATTCCTGAAGTTGATATGGACTTGCTGTCTGAGATTAAAGCGAAAAATAATGTATTAGATTTCGGAAAAAATAATTATTTTAAATATGTATCATCAGATGGTGTTGAACATGCAGTGTACACATCAGATAAAGGCATCGGAGATGTGAATTCGGAAGATATGCGAGGTGCAGCATACGATGAAACCCTGCAGAAATATGTAGATTTTTGGCTTTATATGACAGCAGATGATCCAGTGTATATAGGTTTATCTTATTCGGATGAAGAAATTAGACAGTTTTTGAATGAAGCTGGTATGGAAAACGGATTTTTTACGGTAAAAATGGGAAACAAGGAGGCAACGCAATTTTATTCAGGCGGTAAAAATGAAGGAGCAATTCATTCTAAGGAAAAATATGATATTCAATATAAACATATAACCTCAACTGGTTTACGGTTTACAGATTATGAACCAGGATGTATTTTTAAGATTGGGGATAAGGAGTATGTATTAAGTGAAAATCGTACTTTAGATATCCCATATGGAGCGGATATATACAATATAAAATATCCTGAAAATTATAGATTTGGGAAGAAGATTGAATAAGATAATGATTGTAGCATAGAACTTAAAGCAAAGCTAGAGCAGACCTCGAAGGTTAGAACAGTCTAACCTTCGGGGTCGTTTTTTATCGTCACCAAAACCACCGAAACAGCAGTATTGTGTTAGTAAATGCCAATATACTTGTGGAATACAATGGAAAATGTTCTTATACTATAAGTAGCAAAGGGGGTATAAAATATGAAGAAACAGTTTTTTAGAGATATGTTTCGAGTGGCACTTCCGATTACCATACAGGGGTTATTGCAGGCAGCTTTAAGCCTGATTGACCAGATTATGATTGGCAGATTGGGAAGCGCAAGTATTGCAGGGGTTGGCTTGGGAGCAAAATTTATTTCATTGTTTACAGTGACAATGACAGCGATTGTAACGGTAGCGGGAATTCTGATTGCACAGTATTGTGGAAGCAGGAAAAAGAAGGGAATAAGTGACAGTTTTTTTTCGAATCTGTATTTGGCATTGCTGGTAGCTTTGATATTTATGGTACTGTCCTTAAGTATACCGGAGCAGATTATGAGTCTGTATTCTAAGGATGCAGAAACAGTAGGAGAGGCAGTGACTTATCTAAGGATTATGACACTGGGCTTTGTACCGCAGACGGTAACATTGATGTTATCCGCTTTACTTAGAAATATGGATGCGGCAAAGATACCTATGATAGCCGGAGGAGTTTCCGTGGTTTCTAATACGGTTTTGAATTATCTGCTGATATTTGGTATAGGAAGCTTTCCGGCTATGGGAGTTGCGGGTGCAGCTTTGGCAACAGCAATTTCCCGAATTATAGAATTGCTTATCATTTTTGGAATGTTTTTGAAAGTAAATAAGAAAAAACAAGTGGAATTAAATCCAACCATTCGCTTTGATAAGGAATTTTTAAAGAAAATTGTACTGATACTTGCACCGATTCTTTGCTGTGAATTCCTTTGGAGTCTTGGAGAAAATGTGTATGCAATCATTTATGGGCGCATCGGAACAGAAAGTTGTGCAGCTATGACCTTGACCTATCCACTGCAGACCTTAGCCATTGGAGCCTTATCCGGGGTATCCGCAGCGGCGGGAGTTATGATTGGAAATTTGCTTGGAAAAGATGATAAAGAAAGAGCCTATGCAGATTCGAAGAGTTTTGTGAAAGTCACTATTGTGACAGCAGTGATTATTTCAGCACTCATAGCATTGCTTGGCAGTTCTTATGTAAAAATGTTTCAGGTAAGTGCAGATACAAGACAGTTGACAGTATATATTCTATTTGCTTATGCACTGGTATTTCCGGCCAAAGTCATTAACATGGTATTAGGTGGAGGAATCTTACGAAGCGGCGGAAAAACAAAGTACATTATGGCAGTAGACATGATAGGAACATGGATATTCGGAGTACCTTTAGGATTACTTTCTGCTTATGTATGGAAATTACCAATTCACTATGTCTATTTCATTCTTTCGCTAGAAGAATATGTAAGAGTTCTGTTATGTGCCATCATATTCAAATCAAAACGCTGGATGATAAACATGACCGAAAAATAAGGAATAAAATTGCAAAGGCATATTTATTCCTGACGGAAGAAAATAAATTTAACATTTACGGCGCTGCAAAAGCACAGCCCCCACTACCGATAGAACCTTTCAGAGCTGTTCGTGTCTGCTCTGAAAGGTTCTATCGGTAGTGGGGGCGTCCTCCTGCACCCCAAAAGTTTAATTTCGAAATTTCTTCAGAAATCTTAAGAAAATACCCCTTGACAAACAGCATGAAATGTATTATTGTACTACTTGAGTAATACAAGCAAGGAAAAATTTGTATTAGAAAGGTGCGAGGAGGAAAGAAATGAGTGCTTTAATTGACATTCGGAATATCTATAAGGTATATAATCCCGGCGAAAATGAAGTGCGGGCTTTGGATGGCGTAAATTTATCTATTGCCCACGGAGAGTTTGTGGCCATCATTGGACAGTCTGGTTCAGGAAAGTCTACTTTGATGAACATGCTGGGGTGTTTAGATGTTCCAAGTGCAGGACAGTATTTTCTAAATGGAGCAGATGTGTCCCGTATGCGGGATGATGATTTGTCTGATATAAGAAATCGGGAAATCGGTTTTATCTTTCAGGGCTTTAATCTGATACCAAATCTGACAGCAGTAGAAAATGTGGAATTGCCATTGATTTATCGAGGAATCGGAAAGAAAGAACGAAGAGAATTGGCGTTGGCATCTTTAGAGATGGTGGGATTATCCCATAGATTAGATCATAAGCCGTCAGAAATGTCCGGAGGACAGCAGCAAAGGGTTGCCATTGCAAGAGCCATCGCAGCGAAACCACCGGTAATTCTGGCAGATGAACCAACCGGTAATCTGGATTCCCGTTCCAGTAAGGAAATCCTTGAGATATTGAAAAATCTACATAAAGATGGAAGAACGGTGATTCTTATTACCCATGATAATGATATTGCCGCGCAGGCAAAACGTGTAATTCGAATAAGGGATGGAAGAATTGAATCAGATTATTTAAATGAAGAGGATGAGAGGAAGGATGCATAAAATGAAAAAGAAGAATCAGGTAGAGGCAGTAGATGGTGTAGTAACTGCACCAAAACAGAAGAAGCCAATAAAAACGGGAAAAGTAGTAGGAATCGCCATTGCAGTCACCGTAGTGGCATTATTCCTATTTTCTAAGATTTTAGGAGCAATTACACCGGAAGCAGCGCAGATGGTGACCGTAGATGAAGCACAAATTCGTGATATTGAAGAAAACATAGATACCAGTGGATTTATTGAAAGCAGCAACCAAAAGACATATTTTTCTCAGGTGAATGCTACAGTTAGTGAATGTAATGCAGAATTAGGCTCTGTAGTGGAAAAAGGAGCAGTATTATTAAGCTATGATGTGTCGGATTTAGAAACTGCGGCAAAACAGGCGGAACTGACTGATAAGGCAGCACAAAGTGGCTATGCAAATACATTGCAGGCAGGAAGTGAAAGTGAAGCAAAACTTGCAGAATCTACCACAAATGTAGCTCAGTATGAGCAGTTGGTGGCAAGCAGAGAGGCGGATGTAAAGTATCTTAACACAAAGATTGCAGAATTTAATCAGGAATTGACCAAATTAACAGGAACAGGAGAAAAACTTTCAGAAAGCCAGACAAAGAGAAAAGGTGAATTGGAGGATGCAATTTTCATACATCAGCAACGTCTGGAAAATATGCAGAGTGATCTCACAAAATACAGTAGTAAGTTAGCAGAGTTTCAAGGCGAGAAATCAAGTGCAGAAGCAGGAAAATTAAGTGGAAATGCAAAGGCACAGATTGCGGCAGAAAAAGAATTATCTGCATTAAATAAGGAAAGTGCACAGAAAGAACTGGAACTGGCAAAAGCAGGTGTAACTTCCGAATTTAAGGGGATTGTAACGGATGTACAGGTGGTAGATGGCGGTATGGCAGCCAAAGGCGGTGCATTATTTACCATTGCAGATGTAAGCAGTGTGAAAATTTCAGTGAATGTTTCTAAAAATGACTTAGAAAGTTTAGAAGAGGGACAGAATGCTACAGTAACTATTGCAGGAAAAGAATACACAGGAAAGGTATCCAAAATCAATCATCAGGCTGTGGCAAATCAACAGGGAACACCTGTCATTACTGCAGAAGTTACCGTAAGTGAAACAGATGGAAATATTTATCTTGGAATCGAGGCAAATGTAGTGATTCACACAGCCAGTGCAACCGGCGTAGTGGCGATTCCGGTACAGGCATTAAATACAGGTAGTGATGGAGATTTCTGCTATGTAGTTGTAAATGGCGTGGTAGAAAAAAGAAATGTAACCATTGGTGCATCTGACGGTGAATATGTAGAAGTTTCAGAAGGAATTAAAGAAGGCGAAGAAGTAATTACCGTAGTTACCGGTGATATAGCGGAAGGCATGCAGGTTATGACAATGAAAGCTGACGCAGAAGATATGGTAGAAGAAGAGGCAGTAGAAGAATAAAGGAGAGAAAGCTATGGCACAGTTAAAAGAATATGTGAAAATGGCATTGGACAACATTCGTGCCAACAAAGGCCGTTCCATTCTTACCATGCTGGGTATTATTATAGGTATTTCTTCGGTTATTATGATTATATCATTAGGAAATGGTGCCAAGGGGCAGATTTCAGATGAATTGAACGGTATTGCCGGAGGGCAGATTTATATTTATCCAAACAGCAGAGATGAGAGTCTGGATAATCCCATTGATACAAAAGATTTGACAGCAGTAAAAGAGCAAGTGGAACATGTAAAGGGAGTATCCATTGATGAGATGATGTTTGGAAATACTTCCAGCAGCAAAGGCGAATTTGAAGTGTACATTGATATGGGAACAGAAGATTTAAAATATATTTTAAACTCCCAACTAAAATATGGAAGATATTTTACACAAAATGATGTTGCTTCCGCCAACAACGTGTGTGTTATTGATGAAACCAGTGCAGTAACCTTATTTGGAACCAGTGATGTAATTGGAATGGACGTAGATGTTACGCTATACGGCTATACCAGAAGCTTTCGAATCATAGGGGTAACAGCTGTAGCAGATGGTGATTTCTTTTCCATGAGTTATGGTAGTGATGTTATAAGATTGGAAGCACCTTACACGGCTGTGGATGCGGTGATAGGATATGAGCGTGAGAATTTTGAGAATATCTATGTAGTGGCAGAAGAACCTCAATATTCTAAACAAGTTGCACAGGACGTCATCAGTTTATTAGAACAACGCCATAAATGTGTAGGACAGGATGCCTATTTGATGCAAAGCTTTGAGGATTCTATGAGTTCTATTATGGTAGTTTTGGATATGGTAACCTATTTTATCGTATTAGTAGCAGCAATTTCTCTGTTGGTAGGTGGTATCGGCGTTATGAACATTATGCTGGTATCCGTAACCGAGCGAACCAGAGAAATCGGTATTCGAAAAGCTTTGGGAGCCAGAACCAAATCAATTATGATGCAGTTCTTGGCAGAATCCGCAATTATCACTTTGATTGGTGGTGTAATCGGAATCCTGTTAGGTGTAGGCGGTGCCTACTTAATATGCTTAATAGCCCCGATTTCCCCGAGAATCAGCATAAGCACCATAGCAATTGCGACAATCTTCTCATCTGCGGTAGGTATTTTCTTCGGAATTTATCCTGCGAAGAAAGCGGCTAAGATGAGTCCGATTGAGGCATTGCGGTTTCAATAAGTAGAGGGGGGATGGCGGTGCAAAGGGTGTTGGTTGTCAGGACGCCTATGATAGGGACAGAAGCTTCCCTTCGCAGGCGGAAATAACGCTCCAGTGAACTAAGTTTTAAGCCGCACTAGGTTCGTCGCTGGAGGGGCTCCTCACCAAGTGCTTGCTAAAAACTGGATTTCACTTCTGCTAAGGGCATTTCCTGACTGCCTGCGAAGGGAAGCTTCTGTCCCTATCATGGGCTGTTTCTGGCAGGCACTCACTTTGAACCGTCATAGCCCGAGTATTTGATAAAATTAATTGTAGTTGGGAAGTAGATTTCCAGTGAAATTTGTAAAAATTCAAGTATTAGTGTTTTCCAAGCACAGCTCATAAGGGGGACAACTGCTTTTCGGAAAGGCAATTTACATTGCTTCTTGCATTTCCGGAAAGCAGTTGTCCCCCTTATGAGCGTTCTGACAATCAATCCCCTTGAATCTTTATTAATGTAACATACAAAAAAATGTGGTCATTTTTTTACCTTTTGGTGGACAAATGCATTTTTTTCTTTGACAGTTGTGATATAGTTCAATTATCAACAAGATATATCTGCGGGCCTAAAGATAGTATAAAAGCTGTTGATAAAAGATGAAATAGGTATAGTGTACGAGAGAAAAATGTGCAATATATAGTAGAAAAGGAGAAATGTATGAAAAAGATAATTGGAACTATTTTGCTTACACTAAATATTCTTTTTTGTATCGTTGGATTACAAATTTTAAAAAATGTAAGTTATACAAATCTTCTTTATAACAATAATACAGCCGTTTTAATTAGGGCTGATGAAGGAGAGGAAAAATTAGTATCATTTATAAATGAAAAAAAGAAAAATGAGGGCATTACTATTTCTAAGTATGCATATATAGATGATAATAACTTAGTGATTTATACAAATGATGTTACACTCGGACAGAAGATTGCTATAGATGACAAGATGGAAATGGACGATGAAAGTTTTATTGCAAATTATGAAAGTGGTAGTGAAAAACAAATTGCACAATTCTATTTATTTGGTGCAGAACAAAAAATTACGCTCTTTCCAATGGAACAAATTAGAAATGGTGGAACAGATGGACTTTATTATGTCCAGTATGAGTTTGCAGAACAAATTGCACAGGAAATAAATGCTGGCATTGGTTATGCAGAGGTGTATGACGAATATTCGATTAATATTGAATCATGTTTTACGAATTGCTCAGAGATGATTATTGGTATTGGAATGACAATGATTATACTTGTTATTTCTACAATTCATTATATGATTAGAAAAAGTAAGAAAATTGCTATTTTAAAAATACAGGGTCTTTCTGTCATTGAAATAGTTAGAAATATATTAAGTGAATTACTGTTCGCACAGTTAGTGGTACTTGTAGTAGGAGTGATAGGAATAACTGTATGTGGGACAGTGGTTTACGGAATCAAATGCATTGGAATAGTATTAAAAATATATGCGGTTTCTTATGTTATTTCAAGTTTGATTTATAGTGCAACGGCGGTTTTAATACTTTCTCTTGAAGTAGCATTTGGGAAGACAGTGCCTATGTTAAAGGGAAAAAAGCCATACAAGGTAGTATTGACATTTCATATTCTATTAAAAGAAGCGTTTCTGATAATACTTTTAGTAGGTTGTATTAACTTGGTTCAGCAAATAAATTATTTGAAAATTGAACAGGATAATTTGAAAATATGGGATAGAGCTGAGGATATATACTCTATTGCTTTAAATTATGTTGGGGAATCCAGAGAAGCAGAGGTGAAATTAAAAAAGTTATATTCTCTTTTAGAGCAGCAAGGTGGCTTTATGATTGATGCACAGAATTATGAACTGGCTGATGGAGAAAATCATCTGTATGATTACAATGCACCGGGAGAGGAAAGTTATTTTGATCCATATGGACGTACCATAACAGTTAATGAAAATTACTTGAAAGTTAATCCGATTACCATTAATGGAGATACATCATTGGTTGAAGAAAAAATAGTATATGATGATACCGTACGAAATATTTTGGTTCCTGAAACGTTGAAGAAGTATGAAGACGAGATAAAAATGAGATTCTTAAAAGATTTTTATTTTCAAAAGGTTGAGGTTGAAAATATTTATAATGAAAAAATGGAAAAATCTTTGAATAATATGCCTATAGATGAACTTTCCGTCAATATAATTTATATAGACCAAGGACAGGAATATTTCCCCTATGCTGATATTGAAATGGAAAATGGATGTAAGATTATTGATCCAATTGTTGTTTTGGAAACGGGAAACGTTGATTATAGTTTTTATATGTCATATTTATCAAGATGTATGTTTTTTAAGTATGAAGGGATAAATGCATTTGACTATTTACTTCCAATTATGGAACAATCAAATACAATGTCAGAAATACAAAGCGTTGCGTCAGTATATGATAGCCATGGACAAGAAATTTATAATTTAGAGATTCAAAGAAATTATTTGATTACTTCATTAAGTGTAATAATGCTATTATTTTTTATCAGTAGTTATTTGATTATATCAAGCTATTTTCAAGAAAAGAAATACCAGATGTATATTAATAAAGTATTTGGATTCAGCCTATTGCAGCGGATATACAAATTTGTTCTTATGTTAGTTATGCTGGATGTTGGTGCACTTTGCTTTGTCGTAATATTTCGACAAGAGAAATCAGCAATATTTTTAGGAATATTGGTGATTTTAATTGATACAATTTTGCTTTGGATAGAAGGAAAACAACTGGACAAGAAAAATTTTAATACAATTATAAAGGGGGAACATTAATGATTAGAGTTTATAACCTTTGTAAAAAATACGGAAAAGTGACGGTAATGAAAAATATATCTTTTTGTATTGATGACGAAGAGATTGTTGCAATAACCGGTGAAAGTGGAAAAGGAAAAACAACACTTTTAAATTTAATTAGTTTATTAGATACGGAGTATGATGGAAAAATTGAGATTGATGGGAAAAAGAATTTTTCTAAGAAAGAAATTATGAATATGCAGCGATATAAAATTGCGTATTTATTTCAAAATTATGCTTTGGTAGAAAATGAAACTGTAGAGCAGAATTTGAAAATTGCATTATATTTTCGAAAAAACGTAGATAAAAAGCGAAGCATAAGAAAGGCATTAAAACTTGTTGGCTTGGAGGGCTTTGAACAACGTAAAATATATGAACTTAGCGGTGGTGAGCAACAAAGAGTTGCGTTGGCAAGAGCATATTTAAAAAAGCCTCAATATATATTTGCTGATGAACCAACAGGGAATTTGGATAAGAATAATAGGGATATAGTATTTACTATATTGAGGAGAATGAATGCAGAAGGGATTACAGTAGTTTTTGTAACACATGATATGCAGCTTGCGCAACAAGCAGATAAAATTATAGAAGTGTAAAAATAAGCAGTGCATCAAACTCAAATGAGTTAGATGCACTGCTTATTTTTAAGAAAATTTTATAATTATTTGGCTGTCAAGCTAACTGACGGACAAAAAATAGAGAGTTCGCGGTCGATATTCCCTGCTACCATGTATTATCTGCTAATATTGGGAAAAGAAGGGGGAAAACAATTATGTTAAATAAAATAGCAGTAAAACTAAGTGATGAGATGCTGAAAAAGGCAGGAAAAGTAAATTATAGTCAAGAGGTATATGTCTATGGCATTGAAATAATGTTATCAACATTATTGGAAATAGCAGCTATTTTAATTTCGTCAACAATGATTTCAGCTCTTGAGGAGGGAATCATATTTATTGTTTTATTTATGTCATTGAGAATATTTGCGGGAGGGTATCATGCTGAAACATATAGAAAATGCTTTGTGGCTACCCTTGGTTCGTTTTGGGGGATTTTAGTTGTTGCAAATGCAAGTGCAAATTTATTTGGAGAAAAAATGTTATGTCTTTTCTTGCTTTTTGCATGTGTATACATACTGGTTCGAGCTCCTGTTCTTAATAAAAATCAGCCGTTAAGTGATAGAAAAATTGCAACAAATAGAAAAAAGACAACGATTACTTTAATGGTTCATTTGTTTTGGATAAATGGATGTTTACAATCCAATAAAAAATTG
Source organism: Lachnospiraceae bacterium (assembly GCA_017408735.1). Lineage (GTDB taxonomy): Bacteria > Bacillota > Clostridia > Lachnospirales > Lachnospiraceae > RUG11237. Next base: position 64,316 of record JAFQUB010000009.1, on the reverse strand, counting down.
ATGAGTATGGCTATTTTTACAATAGGATTGGTTGCAGCATTTATGCTGATTACTGATATAAACAATACTGGAAGGAGAGATAAAGGATGGAGATTATCATAAGGTTAGTTGAAAGATGTGCTTGTTTTGGTGCAGGTTGTGCATCTGTTGGGGCTTGCTATCAGCCTAAAATGCCAAAAGAATTAAAGTAAATTCTGAGAGGGGTTAATCAATTATAGGATTACCCCTCATTGTTATATGTGGAAAAATAGTATTGTTTTCTGGTCATTGCCTTATAAAAACTTGGCAAAATAAAAATGGAGGTCGATGATGTGAATAAAAATGGCATGGATGAAAAAGAAATTTGTTATATTGAAGCAATCAAATTTGCAGCTGGGAGTGTACAGTATAAAAATATATCGGTGAAACAAACTTTTAGCGATGCGGTATCACAACTTTATTGGTATTATAGAAACTTTGATGAAAAAAAATATTTGAGAGTAGCTACGTTACATATTCAAGCATATTTGGAGATGGGGTTTTCGTATGAAGATAATTTAGAGCTATTCGATGAAATTTTGAAACAGTTAGGAACAACAAGGGAACTGAAATTTCCGAAGAAATTTTATGCATCTAAGAAAATTAAGCTAAATAAGAGTCAGGTTAGAAGTATGATTAGAAAGTGGCCTGCATCTCCCCATCAAAAAATGAAAATTACTGAGGTGGTAAATGATATAATTAGCAAAATTAATAATAAGGAGAAGGGGATTTTTTATTATAAATGTGAAGTGACTGAGGATTTATATGAACTGGTAATTAGTACAAAGGAAACTTTTTTTCACGATGTAGCAAGAGGGATATTTTACACATTTGAGGATTGAAAAATACATAATTAATGATATAATGTAGAATGGATATACAAAGGAGGGGTGTTATGATTTATATTGCTATATGTGATGACGACGAAAAATCTGTAGTTGAATTAAAAAAGAGAGTGGACTCATTGCTGAAAGAAAATAAAATTTTGGCAACAATCTCCGTGTATTCTCAAAGTAGACTATTGCAATATGATATTGAAGAGGGAAAATATTTCGACTTGATTTTAAGTGATATAGAAATGCCAAATATGGATGGAATGAAATTGGCAGAATATATAAAAAAATATTTACCGGAGGCGCTTGTTATCTTTATAACATCACATACGAAATATGCTGTGGATGCCTATGAATTGTCAATATTTCGTTATGTTCCAAAAAGTTCCATTGACTTGAGATTGAATCATGCAGTAAATGATGCGCTAAAACTTATAAGGAGTAGGTCAGAACGTGTATATTATATAAATATGCCAAGCAGGGTTGAGAAAATTCCACATCAAAAAATTCTATATATTGAGCGTGAGGGGAAGAAATCTGTTATAACACTAACAGATGGAAGTATGACGTATGTTCGGAAAAGTCTGGCGAATGTTTTTAAAGAATTGGATTCGGAAGATTTTGTTTATGTTGATCGTGGTAATATTGTTAATATACAATATATTATGAAAATTAAAGATGGAAGTGTAGAATTGGAAAATGGTATCCGATTATTTGCTAGTCATGCAAAAATAGAACAGATTAAAAAGAAAATTAGTGAATTTTGGGGTGAAAGGATATGAGTATGTTATATGTTGCCATAGAATTTCTTGCCAGTTTCACAGAACTATATGTTGCTTATTTAGTGCTATCAACAATTTTTAAAGATAGGAGAAAAAGTGAAAATTTACGTGCAGATGTCATAATGGCTATCATAGGGACTTTGATGGTTCTTTTATGTAATAGAATAGAATTGTTTTCCTATTTTACAATTATTATTGTTAGCATATATTTAAGTGTATCTGCAAAGCTGATTTATAAGCTGAATTGTATTACTATTTTTTCGGTGATTAGTTTCTATTTGCTTTGTATGAATAGCTTTGATTTTTTGGCATTAACACTGATTTCGCATTTTTATCAGGGTTCTGAAACACTGCTTCAAATTATAAGCGGTATAGGTCCAATCCGGGCTATGGTTATTTCAGCAATAAAAATTATGTGGGTGATAATGTATGCTTGTATAAAGAGAGTACTGCAAAAAATACCCGTGAATATTAAAGGTGCTTATTTCATTCTGCTGACATCAGGAATTGGATTTTGTGGATTCGTTTTTTTGTCAAATCAGGCAGTGAAGGCATTTAATGATACTATGCCTGTGATGTGGTTTGTTATAATATGCTTTTTGGCATCCATTATATTTGGTTTTTATTATGTGATTATGCGGAGGGAAGAAAAACTCAAGATGAATTTTCTTGAGATGCGCAACAAGCTTTTAAGGGATAATTATGATTCGTTAAATGAAATATATATGAATAATTCAAAAATGTATCACGATTTGAATGACCATTTAAATGTTTTATATCAGTTGTTAAATGGGGAAAATATAGCAGAAGCGAAAGCATATATAAAAGAAATTAGTAAACCTATTTTAAGTTTGTCTAAAACCGTTTGGACTGGCGTCGATGTGGTAGATGTTGTTATCAATAGCAAAGTGCAGCGAATGGATGAACTGAAAATTTTATCAGATATAAATGTTGAGTTTCCGAAAAGTAGCAATATATTACCGAGTGATTTGTGCACGATATTATCAAATCTTTTGGATAATGCTATTGAAGAGGTTGAAAGGTTAAAGGAGAATAAGAAAATTAGTTTAACGATAAGAAGGGTAAATTGCTTTTTATTTATTAAAGTGATAAATCCTTGTAATGAGGGTAAGAAATTTGATATTTTTCCAAGTACAACAAAAGAGAATAAAATTCTTCATGGATGGGGATTGCAAAGTGTAGGAGATGTTGTAAGAAAGTATAACGGCACTATGGAATGTATAAACGAGGATAGAGAATTTATTGTAAAAGTAATGCTTCCTTTTGACCAAGAACTATGAGCGTCCTGCCAACCAATTCCCTCGAATTTTTATCCACGCAACCGTTGAAAAGCAAAACCGTATGGTGTAGAATATTTACATATATCAAATAGAAGGGAAGAACAAACATGAAAATCATCGTATTAGCAGGGGGTACCAGTACAGAGAGGGAGGTTTCTTTAAATTCGGGAAAGATGGTATGTAAGGCATTGCGCAGCAAAGGACATGAAGCAGTGTTGTTAGATGTATTTATGGGATACGAAAGTGAAAATCCTATGGAATTGTACCAGACACAGACAGATGTGGATGTGGCAGCCAAAGCCCTCAGCGGCAGAGTGGAAGAAGTGGAGAAACTGGTGAAAGAGAGAAAGGAAGCAAGAAAAAGTTTCTTTGGACCAAATGTACTGACACTTTGCAAAAATGCTGATATTGCATTCATGGCGCTTCATGGACAGAATGGAGAAGATGGAAAAATTCAGGCAGCCTTTGATTTGTTGGGAATTGCTTACACAGGAGCAGGCTACTTAGGAAGTGCCTTGGCAATGGATAAGGGATTGTCAAAACAGATTTTCATTCATTACAATGTACCAACTCCGAAATCTGTATTATTTACCAAAGAAAATCCAATGAAAGAAATGCCGTTTTCCGGTGCTGTGGTAAAGCCATGTTGTGGTGGTTCCAGTGTGGGTGTTACCATTGCAAAAACACAGGAAGAATACGACAAGGCGTTAGAAGCAGCTTTCGCACTGGAAAATGAAGTGCTGGTAGAAGAATATGTCAGCGGCAGAGAGTTTTCTATTGGAGTAATGAATGGAAGAGCATTACCGATAATTGAAATTGAACCCTTAGAAGGCTTTTACGATTATACCAATAAATATCAGGCAGGGAAAACAAAAGAAACATGTCCGGCCAATTTACCTGAAGATATTACGAAAAAGCTTCAAAAAGAAGCAGAACATGCCTACAGAGCATTAAAATTACAGGTATATGCAAGAATTGATTTTCTGTTAGATGAAAATAACGAAATTTATTGTCTGGAAGCAAATACATTGCCGGGAATGACAGCTACCAGTCTGTTACCGCAGGAAGCAGCGGCAGAAGGGGTATCCTTTGAAGAATTATGTGAAAAAATCGTGATGGATTCTCTGGAAGTTTCCAAGGACAGAATGTAGGAGGGAATTATGCAGCTTACCGTAGAAAGAATTGCAGAATTTTGTAGGGGAACTGTAATTGGAGAAAAAGACAAGGTAGTCACAAATATCACACTGGATAGCCGTCAGGCACAGCAGGGGAGCATGTTTGTTGCAGTTGCGGGAGAAAGAGTAGATGGTCATAAGTTTGTGAATGCAACCTATGAACAAGGTGCTGTGTGTGCTTTGGTAGAAAAGGCAGAGGGAATTCTGGGAACTTATATTTTAGTGGATTCCACCTTGCAGGCAATTAAGGATATTGCAGAAGGATATCGCAAGACACTGAAAGCCAAGGTGATTGGAATTACCGGAAGTGTGGGAAAAACCAGTACCAAAGAAATGGTGGCTTCCATATTGGAACAGAAGTATAAAGTTACAAAAACCTTAGGAAATTTCAATAATGAAATTGGACTGCCAATCACTGTATTTCGTGTGCAGGAAGATGATGATATTGCTATTTTAGAAATGGGAATCAGCGATTTTGGAGAAATGAGCCGACTTACTAAAATTGCACAACCGGATTTGTGCATTATTACCAATATCGGACAGTGCCATTTAGAAAACCTAGGTGACAGAGATGGTGTGTTGAAAGCCAAAACAGAGATTTTCGAAGGCTTACAGCCACAGGGAAGCGTTATTTTAAATGGTGATGATGATAAGCTTCGCACCATAAATGATGTAAAAGGAAGCAGCCCAAAGTTCTTTAGTGCAAGCGATTCTGGGGAAAACTTTTGTTTTGCAAAAAATATTGTGGATAAAGGTATGGACGGAACCGAAGTTACCTTATGTTTTTCAGATGGAGAAACCATAGATGTACATATTCCCATTGCCGGAGGTCATATGGTATCCAATGCCTTAGCAGGTGCCATTGCTGGGAAAATGTTAGGTCTGAATGCCGAAGAGATTAAGGCAGGTATCGAAAGCTACCAGTCTATTGCAGGAAGAAACAATACCATTAAGACAGAGCATTTTACCATTTTAGATGACTGTTACAATGCAAATCCAATGTCCATGAAAGCAGCGGTGGATATTATTGCAAAATCAAAAGGCAGAAAAGTTGCAATATTAGGTGATATGTTTGAATTGGGAGAAGAAGAACTGCAGTTACACGGTCAGGTGGGAAGTTACGCAGGGGAAAAAGACATAGACTTATTGCTTTGTGTAGGAGAACGTTCCAAATATATGGCAGAAGAAGCCAGAAAGTCTTCCAAAGGAGTAGTGCTTCATTACAATACAAGAGAAGAAGTATTAAAAGAAATTGCACCACTTTTAAAACAGGGAGATACCATAGTAATTAAAGCATCCCACGGAATGGGATTTGATAAAATTGTAGAATACCTTAGTAACATATAAAGTAAATCGCCAGATTCATTGAATCCATTAAAGGATAAATGAATCTGGCGTCTTATTTTATAAGGTTAAATTAATGTTGAGTTTTTGTCTAACATAGTCTGAACAATTTCCTGACAATATGCTCCGATAAATTTCTGCTGTTCCTTTGGCAGTTCTTTTGCAATCACCGGTTTTCCGTATTCGATGACAATTCTTGTCTTTTTCATGGTTGGAAAATGGGCTTCCCAGATGTCGGCGGTATTATTGATTGCAATAGGTACAATTGGGCAGCCGGCTTTGGTAGCCATCTTAAAGCTCCCTTCTTTAAAGGAGAGCAGAGTTCCTTCTTCCCCCTTGTTTCTGGTTCCCTCCGGGAAAATGCAGATGGAAACACCATTTTTTAATTTTTCCACACCGTCTAAAATAGTCTGTAATCCCTTTTTAATATCGCTTCGATCCATAAACAGGCAGTGAAGATAGCGCATCCAGGTGCTTAAAAGCGGAATTTTTTCCATTTCCTTTTTAGCAATATAACCGGTAGGACGTGGAACTCTCACGTAAGTTACTAAAATATCAAAAAAACTTCTATGATTTGCTACATAAAGTACCGGAGTATCTTTTGGTACATTTTCCTCGCCCAGTACTGTGATTTGTACACCTGTTTCCCATAAAATCAGAGAAAAAACACCTTTTACAATGTTCAAAGAACTTCTGGATTTCAAATCCGGGTTAAACTTTCCAATCACCCATTCCACCAGTGCAACAGGTATTGCCAGAACCAAAAATCCAATTACTGTCAAACATACAATTAAAAATCGAATCATGTAATACACCTCATATTCCTATATTTGCTGTTGATATTCAAAAGATATTATAAGCCAAATTTAGGGAGGTGTACAGTAAAAAATATTATCATAACCTATATCATTGTCACATACAATAGTTAAAAAGGTACAGGATGGACATATATGAAAAAAATGCTTCCCGTAATTTTTGCCATGCTCCTTTTATGCGGCTGTTCCGTACAGTCTGATGATAATAAAAAATTAAATGATTTGGAATTTACGGTAATCAGCCAGGATGAAATTCCCAAGGAACTGGCGGCACAAATAGAGGAGAAAAAGGCAGAAGAGATTAAACTTACATATAGCGATAACGAAAATCTCTATATTGCCAGAGGATATGGCACTCAGGAAACCGGTGGTTACAGCATTTCCGTAGATGAAGTATATGAAACGGAAAATGCAGTTTTCTTCAAAAGCAGTCTGATTGGACCGGCAGCAGGAGAGAAAACAGACAATAACGCCAGCTATCCTTATGTGGTGATTAAGATGAAATGGATTGACAAAAATGTAGTATTTGAGTAGGAGGAATCTATGGAACTAATTAAAAAAAATATTCACATGATGGTGAATGACAGGAAAGAAATGACACAGATTACCTTGGATGATGATATGAATGTGCCTGATAACCGTCCGGATATGATAAATTTGATTCAGCAAAAAGGCGACATTGTGTTAGAGGAAGTAAAGGCAAATGAAAATCAGGCATGGATTAAAGGTAATTTAAATTTTTTAGTAATGTATATCAGCGACAATGAGGAAAGAAGAATACAAAGCATAGAAGGGAAAATTCCTTTTGAGGAGTATGTTCATATGGAGGGACTGAAAGCTGGTGAGCAGATTCGGGCTGAGGGTGAATTGGAGGATTTGCGTATTGGAATTATCAATTCTAGAAAGATGAGCATTCAGGCGGTGGTAACATTACAGGTTACAACAGAGGAAATGTTAGAGGAAGAAATCAGTGTGGATATTGCAGATAAAAACGGAATGGAGTTCTGGAAAAATCCAATGGAAATCATGGAATTGCGTATCAATAAAAAAGATATGCTTCGTATTAAGGAAGAAATCGCTCTTTCCAATGGAAAAAATAATATTCATGAAATTGTGTGGAAGGACACTTCTTTAAATATTAAAGAAATCAAGTTGTTACAGGGAAAAATTAATGTATGTGGTGCCTTAAATCTTTTTGTGTTATACCGGGGTGAGGGAGATGAAAATAAATTAGACTGGATAAATGAGGAAGTAGCATTTACCAAAGAATTGGAGTGCAGTGGCTGCAGTGAAGGCATGGTGCCGGAGATTAGGAGCAGGTTGCGAAGCTGTGATATGGAGATGAAAGCAGATTATGATGGGGAAGAACGCATTATTGCTTTGGACGCAGTGCTGGATATGGATGTAAAAATCTATGAAGAAGAATTGGTAGAACTGGTGGAAGATGTGTACAGCACAGCCATGGAAGTGGAACCGCAGACCAATGCACTTCGCTTTCAGCGTCTTGTGGGAAATAACATGTCCAAATGCAGAATCAGTGAAAGAATGCGAATTAAAGGAGAAGAACCGAGAATTTTGCAGATTTGCAATGGAAGCGGAAAAGCAAGAATTGATATGGTAGAAACGGGCGCCAACGGAGTTGTAATAGAAGGAACACTGGAAGTTATGGTGCTGTATGTGGGAGCGGATGATAATATTCCCTTTTATGGAAAAATGATACAGATTCCATTTAATCAGCAGATAGATATGAATGATTTAAAGAAAAGTACAGTATATAGTGTAGAGGTAGGCACTCTGCAGATTAACACAACCATGATTGACAGTGAAGAAATAGAAATCAAAGCAGTCATTGATATGTCAGTGATGGCAGTAGAGGAATTTGAAAAAGATGTAATTTACGAAATTTCACAGGCACCATTAGACTATGAGCGTCTGGAAAATATTGCAGGTATTGTAGTTTACGTGGTGGGAGAAAACGACAGTCTGTGGAGTATTGGCAAAAAATATCTGTTGGGTGTGGAAGAAATTAAGGAATTGAATCATTTAGAGAGCAATGTGCTGAAGAAAGGCGACCGCCTGATTTTGTGTAAAAATATCAGCACACCGGCATAAACGAAACCCCATGGCTGGACCATGGGGTTTACTTTAAGTTATGAAGTATTAAGCTTCGATATTGTTTACAGTTCCATTTGCCTCATTACGCCATGCTTCAAATTTCTCAATTACAGCATCGTAAGTTTTCTGGCTGATTTCAGGAAGTTCTTTTCCCCAGGATTTTGTTGCTTCGGAAAAGCCTTCTTCAAAAGCTTCCTGCATCTGGTCAATTAGTTCCGGATCTCCGCCTGTTAAGGCTTTTGCAAAATCGATGATACGGTCAGAAGTCTGTTCTACGCCCCAGTAGCCGTCTTCGGAAATATCTTCCTGAGCCTGAGCTTTGGTAGCAGCATCTACAGTGAAGTCACCCTTTGCAAGGAATTTCCACATATCATCTGCGGTACCGATAGTTTGTCCCTGCTTTGTCATCATCTTTTCAACTAAGCTTCTTAACTGTGCGGTACGAGCCTCAGCATCTGCCTTTAATTTGTCAATGACTGCGGTATCCTGTGTGTAAGTTGTTTTCGTTGCTGTTGTACTGCCTTCGTATACAGCAGAAACTTCTTCCTGTGCAGCAGTAGTGGGCGTTGTATTTTTTGTTTTATCTGCAACAGTAGTTGGAGTTGTCTGTGTATAGGTTGCATCGCTAATTCCATTTACATTCATAGGTAATCCTCCTTGATTGAAAACGATACAATGGGTTTCTTTTACTAATATATCGGATATTTCATAGGAAAACATAATACATACCTTTAAATACCATTGATTTTTTGTGGAAAAGGATTATAATAGATTGTATACAGAATACAATCTGCCAACAGGAGGAGTAAGTATGGATGAAATTAATTTAAAAGCACTGGCGAAAATCAACCTTTCTTTGGATGTGGTACGCAGGAGAGAAGATGGGTATCATGAAGTACGCATGATTATGCAGACAATCAATTTGTACGATAAACTGGAAATTAAAAAGAGTAAGGAACCGGGCATACAGATTACCACCAACAGCAGCTTTTTGCCAACCAATGAAAATAATCTGGTATACAAAGCGGCAGATTTATTAAAAAAAGAATTTAATATTCAAGAGGGAATTTCCATACATTTGCATAAATTTATTCCGGTGGCAGCCGGGATGGCAGGTGGAAGTTCAGATGCAGCGGCTGTTTTGTATGGCGTTAATAAATTATTTGATTTAAAGCTCTCCAAAAAGCAGTTACAGGAGCGAGGAGTAAAAATCGGTGCGGACGTTCCATACTGTATTATGCGCGGTACAGCGCTTGCAGAAGGAATCGGTGAAAAGCTTACCAGATTGCCGTCAGCACCAAACTGTTACGTGGTAATCGCAAAACCTGGCATCAGTGTTTCCACAAAATTCGTTTATGAAAATCTTCATGCCAATGAGTTGGAATATCATCCGGATATTGATGGAATGATAGAGCAGATAAAAGAGGGAAATTTATATGGCATGGCAGAAAAAATGGGAAATGTGTTGGAAACAGTTACCATTAAAGAGTATCCGGTAATTGAAGATATCAAAAATGTTATGAAGGAAAACGGTGCAATCAATGCCATGATGAGTGGAAGTGGTCCTACCGTGTTTGGACTTTTCGACTCAGAGCAGGCAGCAAAACAGGCATATGAAGCATTGGAAAAGAACCCGGACGTGAAAAAACTTTACCTTACAACTATGTTTCACAACAAATAAATGAGTAAGAAAGGAGCCTACAATGCAGGATTCATTAAGCGTAAATATGAATGAGTACCTTCCTTTGAGGGACGTGGTATTTAATACATTACGTCAGGCAATTTTAAAAGGAGAATTAAAGCCCGGCGAACGTCTGATGGAAATACAGCTTGCCCAGAGATTGGGCGTGAGCCGTACTCCAATCAGAGAGGCAATCCGTAAACTGGAATTGGAAGGTCTGGTAGTGATGATTCCAAGAAAAGGTGCGGAAGTGGCAAAAATCACAGAAAAAAGCATGCAGGATGTATTAGAAGTAAGACGTGCCTTAGAAGGTCTTGCAATTCAGCTTGCCTGTGGAAGAATCACCAAAGAAGAAATCGCAGAACTGGAAGCCAAAGGAAAGAAATTTGCAGAAGTAGTACAAACCAAAGATTTGGTTCTTATGGCAGAAGCAGACGAAGCCTTCCATGCAGTTATTTATAACGCCACCCAGAATGACCGTTTAATTTATATTTTAAATAATCTGCGGGAGCAGATGTATCGTTACCGTTTAGAGTATATTAAAGACGACACAATTCATCCGGTAATATTGAAAGAGCACGAAGAGATTATAAGAACAGTGAAGAAACGCGATGAAGACGAATCCTACCATGCAATCTGCACCCACATCGACAACCAGGAGGAGGCTATTCGCAAGTATATTAAGGCGTTGAAGTAGGGGGAACAATTTAAAATTTGTGGGTTTACAGTACGCCCAAGATATAGAGAGAAGCTTCCAGAGCAGAACCAAACAGCTCTGGAAGCTTCTCTCTATATCTTGGACTGTGCTTGTTGAACGCAAATGTTGAATTGAAAAAAATGTATAGACCTGAATAAATTTGGCAAACCTCCTAATAGAAAACATTTAGGAGGTTAATTTTATGTATCAGAAAAAAAGAAAATACGAAATATTCGCAATAGCATGCATTTTAGGAATGGTGATGTACATAGCAGGTAACAAATGGAGCAGCCAGGCACAGGCGGCGGACTATCAAAAACATATGGCACAGGAAATATTGCGTTTTCATGTGATTGCCAACAGTGACAGTGAAGAAGATCAGACATTGAAAATGAAGGTGAAAGAGGGTGTGGTATCTTATGTAAGCACTCTTACACAGGTGGGAGATGACTTGGAAAGTACAAAGTATATTATTAGTCTTTATATGGAAGAAATTAAAAAGGAGGCACAGAGGATTATTGAACAAGAAGGATATTCCTATGAGGTGGAAGTAGAATTGACAGAAAGTTACTTTCCGGTAAAAAGTTATGGGGAAGCTGTGTTTCCGGCAGGGGTATATCAGGCGTTGAAGATAGAAATTGGAAAGGCAGAAGGAAAAAACTGGTGGTGCGTGTTGTATCCGAATTTATGTTTTGTGGATTCTGCTTATGGTGTGCTGGAGGAGGACCAGAAAGAAATGTTGAAAGAAGTTTTAACGGAAGAAGAATACGAAAGTATTTTTCAGGCAGATAGTGAGGATATAAAAATAAGTTTTAAGTTGTTTTCTGGAAAAGAATAGTTTATACTTATTAAATAAGAAGCTTTTATTCAAATAGAAAATAGCAGAGCGGAGTAAAAATGGGGGAATTTTACCAGGTTAGGAGAGGGTATTATGGTAACGAAAGAAGAATTTACCTACGATTCCAGGGATAATAAGAGCAAAATACATGCTATCCGCTGGATACCACAAAAGGGAGAAATCAAAGGAATTGTCCAAATTGTGCATGGTATGGTGGAGCATATCGACCGTTATGATGAGTTTGCCAACTTTCTGGCGCAGCAGGGAATTGTGGTTGTGGGGAACGACCATTTAGGACATGGGGCATCGGTAGCTCAGGACAGTGACCGGGGATATTTTTGTAAAAAAGACGGAGAAACCATTCTGGTAAGGGATGTACACCGATTAAAGAAGTTGACACAAAAGGCTTTTCCGGGAAAGCCGTACTTTATTTTAGGCCATAGTATGGGCTCCTTTATCACTAGAAAATACATAGTAGAGTATGGAAAAGGCATAGACGGTGCCATTATTATGGGAACAGGGTCTAAACAGCCTTATTTGTTGCAGATTGGCATAGTTTTAACGAAAGTTATTTCTAAATTCCGGGGAGCAACATATAGAAGTAAATTGATTAACAATAATGCCTTTGGTTCATTTAATAAACGTTTTTGTCCGGCAAGGACAGAGCATGACTGGCTGACAAAGGATGCACAACAGGTAGATATCTATGAAGCGGATGAAAGAAATAAGTTTATTTTCACCCTGAATGGATATGAAACATTGTTTAAAATTTTCTTATATATTCAAAAAGAACAAAATTTTACAAATGCAAGAAAAGATTTACCAATTCTTTTTGTGTCAGGCACAGAAGATCCGGTGGGAGATTTCAGCGAAGGTGTAAAAACGGCTTATGCATTTCTGGAGCGCGTGGGGTATTCTAATCTGGATATGAAGCTATATGAAAATGACAGACACGAGATTCTCAATGAAACAGACAAAGATGTGGTATATAAAGATTTAGGAAATTGGATTATGAGGCAGATTTCTGACATAAATAATAGTAATAATTTATAAAAGGTAAGAGATACTATAATGTAAGAAATCAATCCAGGAGGAAAGCAAAGTGAAAATTGTGTTTTTTGGGACAAAACCATATGACAGAGTATGGTTCGAGCCTTTATCCAAAGAATATGGAATGGAAGTCGAATTTGTAGAAAGTAAATGTGCAGAAAAGTCGATAATTCTGGCAAAGGGTGCAGATGCCATCTGTGTGTTTGTAAATGACAAAATTACGGCGTCCATGATAGATAAGTTGTATGAAATGGGTGTAAAAGGAATTCTTTTACGCTGTGCAGGCTTTAATAATGTGGATGTAAAAGCGGCGAAAGATAAACTGGTTATTTTAAGAGTACCATCCTATTCACCGGAGGCGGTGGCAGAATATGCGTTAACCATGCTTTTGACGGTGAACAGAAAAACCCATAGAGCATATACAAGAACAAGAGATTTCAATATGAGTATTCAGGGACTTTTGGGAACTAACATTCAAGGGAAATGCGTTGGCGTGGTAGGAACCGGAAAGATTGGCCAGGCAATGATTAAATTACTGAAAGGCTTTTCGGTGGAAATACTGGCGTATGATCCCTACCCGAACGAGAAGCTGGATGTGACTTATGTATCTTTGGAAGAACTGATGAAAAAGTCGGATATTATTACATTGCATTGCCCATTGACGGAGGACACAAAATATCTTATTAATAAAGATACCATTTCTCTGATGAAAGATAATGTGTATCTGATTAATACTTCCAGAGGTGCTTTGATTGAATCCAACGCGTTAATTGAGGGATTATTAAATAAAAAATTCGCAGGTGTAGGGCTGGATGTATATGAGGAAGAAGCAGGGGTGTTCTTTGAGGACCGTTCCGACGATATTATCACCGATGAAAATCTGGCAAGACTTACCACTTTTCCAAATGTGTTGATTACGTCACATATGGGATTTTTCACATCGGAAGCATTGGAAGCGATTGCGAGATGTACCATGGAGAATGCAGCGGAATTGGAGAAAAACGGTCCATACACCAATGAAGTAAAGTAGGAGTTAGAAAATGGTAGAAGTACGGCAGATACAGAGAACAGAATTTGAACGGGCAATGGAAATTACATGGAAGACATTTTTAGAATTTGAAGGCGATATTTACACCGAAGAGGGCGTAAAGAGTTTTTATAATTTTATCAGGGACCCGTTGTTAGAAAAAATGTTTCTGCTGGGTGAGTATCTGATTTTTGGTGCCTTTGTGGATGGGAAAATGGTAGGAATTGCAGGAATCAGGAATAAATCTCATCTTTCCCTATTGTTTGTTGAGAAGGAATACCATAAAATAGGAGTAGGAAGTGCATTGGTATTCAGTGCCTTCCGATATTCCTTTGAACAGTATAAGGAGTATCGGTTTAGTGTAAATGCTTCACCTTATGCACTGGGCTTTTATCATAAATTAGGTTTTAAAGACACCGCAGATGAGATAACAAAAGATGGAGTTATTTATACACCAATGTGTTATACGATTGCATCATAAGACATACATAGAAATAAAGAGAGTTAGGGGAAAATAATTATGACAAAGGATGTTATTATTAAAATTTCAGGATTACAGTATTTGGAAGAACAGAATCCGGAGGAGCCCATTGAGGTGATTACCAATGGAGAATACTATAATCGTAATGGAAAGCACTATCTGAAATACGATGAAATTACAGAGGGAGCGGATGGTGTGTCCAACTGTACTGTGAAATTTAAAGAGGACAGTTTTGAGTTGCTGAAAAAGGGAAGTAGTAATGTACATATGGTTTTTGAGAGTGGAAAGAAAAATGTTACCTACTATAAAACACCATTTGGTAACATTCTTATAGGACTGGATACCAGTTCCATTCATGTGGATGAGAGAGAAGAAGAAATTCTGATTGATGTAAAATATGGAATGGATATAAATTATGAATTTCTGGCAGATTGTCATATTAGTATGTCGATATGTCCAAGAGAATCAGGAGATTTCAAATTAGTAAGTTAAAAAAATGCAGACCAGATTGAGATGGTCTGCACTTTTTAACCTATTTTTTCTTTTTCTTATTGTTTTTTGCAGCTGTTTCTTCCTCTTTTACCTGTGCCTGCATTTTTGCTGCTTTGTCCTGCAATTTCTGACGGAAGCCCTTTTTCTTGGCAGGCTGTTCTAATGGTCCGCGTAATCCCTTTACGCTTGTTATGTAAATTCCACTGACAACAGCTTTTACTTCTTTTTTTACCGGAACAGAATCAAAAATTTTTTCATCACAGATTAAGGACATTACTTTTGGCCCTACCTTCGCTTTTACGATTGGAAGTTTGGAACGACGAAGTAACTTTGGTGTCTGGTCAATAACCATCTGTGGAAGACCTGCATCTTTAAGACGCATTCGCTTTTTATCGATAACCAGCATAGAAACGGTTTGGGCAACAGCCTCTAACTGACTCTGCTGTTCTTCCTGTTTCTTCTGGGCTTTCTTTCCAAAAAAGTAGAGAGCTACCAATAAGATAATCAAAACTGCAAGAATGATTAATAATATAATTGTGCCTGTGTTCACATCAAAACCTCCTGAATATTAAAGTATAAATCAATCTTAGTAATTGTATCATTATTTAATGGAACGTTCAAGTATTTTAGAATTGTTTTAGAATTGGTATCGTTGACAAGGAAAGAAAGGAACCGTATAATTTGTAATATGTTTTTGTAAAAGTCTGGGCTAAGGAGGAGCAAAGTTTGAGTGCAGTTTTTGATGCTATCGCTACAGCGTGGTGTTGGCTTTGGGATAACATGATTTATGTAAATATGATTCTTGCAATAGTAATCGTATTTTTTGAGAGAAGGGAACCACGGGCGGTGTGGGCATGGCTTTTGGTGCTTTACTTTCTCCCGGGAATCGGTTTTCTTATGTATCTGATTTTAGGACAGAATATGAATAAGGATCGTATGTTTCGGATTAAGGAAATTGAAGATGTAGTAAATTCTGAAATACGCAAGCAAAGTGAAGAAGTAAAAAATGAAATTGAAATGACAGAAAGTTATGAAACAAAGGGATATCGGGAATTGGCTTATTATAATCTGCGTACTTCCGGAGGTGTATATACAGAGGATAACGATGTAACCATTTATACAGATGGACATGAAAAATTTGATGCTCTGATTGAGGAAATGGAACGGGCTCAAAAATATATTCATATGCAGTATTACATTATCCGTGATGACGAATTGTTTGAACGAATCAAAGAAGTATTAATCCGTAAAGCAGCAGAAGGTGTGGAAGTCAGAATTTTGTATGATGGCATGGGATGTCGTGAAATTCGTAAAAAACAGTGGAGAATGCTTCGGGGGCATGGAATTCAGACAGCAGAATTTTTTCCGGCAGTGTTAAAGAAAGCCCATTTACGTATTAATTACAGAAATCATAGAAAAATTGTGGTGATTGATGGTGAAGTAGGATTTGTAGGTGGATTTAATGTGGGACGGGAATACTTAGGGCTGGCTGAAAAATTTGGATATTGGCGTGATACCCACATGAAGATAATTGGAAGTGCGGCGCTGGCACTGCAGATACGATTCCTGCTGGATTGGAATTATGCTTCCGGCAATAATCTGTTTTTGGAGGATAAATACTTCACTCAGCAGAAGCGGCCTACAGGGAGCACGGGGATTCAGATTATTTCCAGCGGGCCGGATTCTAAGTGGAAAACCATACGGGATGATTATGTATATCTTATCAGTCATGCCACAGATCATATTTATATCCAGACCCCATATTTTGTACCGGATGAAACCATGATGGATACTTTGAAAATGGCAGCGGCCTCCGGAGTGGATGTAAGAATTATGATACCCTGCAAGCCGGATCATCCCTTTGTATACTGGGCAACGTATTCCTACATTGGGGATATGCTGCAGGCAGGTGCCAGCTGTTATACTTATGATAATGGTTTTATTCATACGAAAGGTATCTGCGTAGATGGAAAAGTTTGCAGCTATGGTACCGCAAATTTTGATATTCGAAGCTTTCAGCTGAACTTTGAAGTTAATGCTGTGATATATGAGGAAAAAGTAACAAAGCAGTTTGAAGAAATATTTATAAAAGACATCGAAAAATCTACGAAAATTACATTACACAAGTATAATAACCGTTCTCTTGTAATTAAGATAAAAGAACAATTTTCCAGATTATTGTCGCCGATATTGTAAGATAAAGGTGTTTTAGAAAGAATTGCTTTCTTTTTTGTCTGCGGTGTGATATACTAGGACAGTGTTACAAAAATGTAATAAATTATAAAAGATGGAGAGGAATTAATAATGAAGAAAAAAATTATCGTAGCATTACTTGCATGTACAATGATTTCCTTAACAGCATGTGGCGATACAAAAGAAAATACAACTGAAAACAAAACAGAAGAAAGCACAGTGTCTGAAGAAACACCGGAAACTACAACAGCAGCTAGTGTGGATGATTCTTTTTATACAACAGATGTTGATTTTTCTACAGATACAGAACCGGAAGTGGCTAATCCTGTGATTGAAACAGATGCTATTGCCATTGGAGAATACAAAGGTATTGAAATTGAAAAAGTAGAAGTAGCAGCTGTTACGGATGAGGAAGTACAAGCTGAGTTCGATGCTTATATGGCGTCATTTAGCGAAGAAGTAGAAGTAACAGACAGAGATACTTTGGAAAATGGAGATATCGCAGATATCAATTATGTTGGAAAAATTAATGGTGAAGAATTCGAAGGCGGAAGCGCTGAAGGATATAAATTAGAGTTAGGAAGCGGAACTTTTATCGAAGGCTTTGAAGAAGGTTTAGTTGGTGCGAAGAAAGGTGAAACTAAGAGCCTTGCTTTGACTTTCCCGGAAGATTTTGGAAACACAGAATATGCCGGAAAAGATGTAGTATTCGACGTAACAGTTAACGGAATTTATCAGACAAAGGAACCGGAAGTTACGGATGAGTTTGTAAAAGAAAAAACAGAATTTGAATCTATCGAAGCTTACAAAGCAGATATTAGAAGTTCAATGGAAGAATCAAATAATAATGCTGCGATTGGTGAAAAGAGAAACAATATCTGGTCAGCAGTACTTGCTAACTGTGCAGTAAAAAAATATGATGAAGAAGAAGTAAAAAAATATATCTTAGAGTATAAAACTTATGTAGATAGTATGGTTACCTCCAGCTATGGCATGACTTTTGATGCATATCTTGAAGAAAGTGGTTTAAGTGTGGATGACTTTAAGGAAACAGCTGTAACAAATGCAAAGGCAGCAGCAAAAGAACAGTTGATTTTAGACAGTATTGCTGAAAAAGAAGGAATTACCGTATCCGATGAAGAATATCAGAAATATTTAGCTGATTATATGGAAGGAATGGGTGTTGCTTCCGAAGAAGATTTATGGACTCAGTTTGAATCTCAGGGCTATGTAAAAGAAGATGTAATCAAGAGCATGAAAGATACTATTGCTGCAAATAAGGTAATGGAATTCATGGAAGCTAATGTAGTAGAAAAATAAGATATATAAAGAATAAAGATAAGAAAATGGCAGGTGTGTAATTTGCACCTGCCATTTAGCTATGTAGATTGTTTGAAAAATAAAAACTTCTGCTAAGATTCCTCCACCGGAACAAAACGACTATGAAATTTATCAGCACCGCATACGTGACGCTGGCCGTCTGCTTCTGTGATAATGTAATCACCTTCCCGGATAAAAATGCTTCCGCGGCGGTTATTGATAAATGGACACACAATGGAACCATCTTCTCTGGTTATTTGTACCAGTCCGTCTGCAATGATATAACCATTGGTGAGAACCTTGCTAAAAAGCTGAAAACCATCTTCCAATCCTTTTCCTACCTCATATTGAACGGCATCTACTTCAAGAGAATGTCTTATATATTTCATAACAAAAACCTCCTTTGTTTTAAAATCCCCATAAATAGAAGTAACTTTGAAACACCATTTCTCAATTTTATTATAGTATATAATTTGGTAAAATACAAGGAAACAGATTTTAATAATTGAAATAATTGTTTCACAAGCTGGGTGCAAGAAGGGATGAATCATGGTTGCCGTCTTTTTGGGTTTGGGGTATACTAGAAGCAGTAAAAATACAAGGAGGAGCCATGGCTGGAACAGAAGAAAAACTGTATTATATGTTTCATAAGCCTTCCGGCTGCATAACTGCCCGGAAGGATGCACAACATAAAACAGTAATGGATTATTTTGAACAGGATTTGCAGGAAAAACTGCATCCTGTGGGAAGGTTAGATAAAGATACCGAAGGTTTGTTATTGCTTACCAATGATGGTAAATGGAATCACAGCCTGATGCATCCGGATAATCATGTGGAAAAAACATATTTTTTCTGGGCGGTAGGTGAATTAAATCAGGAAAAAAGGCAACAGCTAGAGCAGGGAGTATTTTTAAGAAGTGAACCGGAAAAGACCAAGCCTGCCAAACTGGAAATTTTGGCTCCGGGAAAATTACAGGATATTGAGGATTTATTCTATGGTAAGAAATGTAGCAATATTGTAAAAAATCCCAGAAATCAGGATATTATTTCCGGGTATCTTACCATTCGGGAAGGAAAGAAGCATCAGGTAAAGCGAATGTTAAAGGCGGTGGGCTGTTATGTGGTTTATTTAAAGCGTATTCGCATTGGTGCGTTGGAATTGGATGAAAGTCTGCCAAGGGGTGGTTACCGAAAACTGACGCCGGAGGAATTGGAATTTTTATATAAATAACAGGAAGGACAGAGGTAGTATGCTTAGTATTAGAGAATTGTACAAAGAACAGGAAACATATATAGATACCACAGTGAACGTGTGTGGATGGGTGCGCAGTGTGCGTTCATCCAAGAATTTTGGGTTTATAATGGTAAGCGACGGAACTTTT
Organism: Lachnospiraceae bacterium; assembly: GCA_017408735.1. Classification (GTDB taxonomy): domain Bacteria; phylum Bacillota; class Clostridia; order Lachnospirales; family Lachnospiraceae; genus RUG11237. The sequence continues at coordinate 44,772 of JAFQUB010000009.1, read as the reverse complement.
TTTGAACCGCTGCAGATTGTATATGATGATAAATTAGAGAACTTTGCAAAAATCAGCAAATTAAATGTGGGAGCAGCGTTGCTCATTACCGGTAAATTGGTGGCAACACCGGAGGCAAAACAGCCATTTGAGATTCAGGCAACTACAATTGAGATAGAGGGAGAATCCACACCGGATTATCCTTTGCAGAAAAAGAAACACTCTTTTGAGTATTTAAGAACTATTTCCCATCTGCGTCCAAGAACTAATACTTTTCAGGCTGTGTTCCGAGTGCGTTCTCTTTGTGCTTATGCCATTCACAAATTTTTTCAGGAGAGAGATTTTGTGTATGTACACACTCCGATTATTACCGGAAGTGACTGTGAGGGGGCAGGAGAGATGTTTCGTGTTACCACATTAGACCCTGTAAACATTCCAATGGACGACAGCGGTGCAGTGGACTACAGCAAAGACTTTTTCGGTAAAGAAACTAATTTAACCGTAAGCGGTCAATTAAACGGGGAAACCTTCGCCTGTGCCTTTCGAAATATTTACACCTTTGGTCCCACATTCCGTGCGGAAAATTCCAACACCACCCGTCATGCAGCAGAGTTCTGGATGATTGAACCGGAAATTGCGTTTGCAGATTTGGAGGATGATATGGAACTGGCAGAATCCATGATGAAATATGTGATTTCTTATGTGATGGAACATGCACCGGAAGAAATGGCATTTTTCAACCAATTTGTGGATAAAGGTCTGCTGGAACGTTTAAATTGTGTATTAAATTCCGACTTTGCCAGAGTGACCTACACAGAAGCAGTGAAACTTTTGGAAAAATACAATGATAAGTTTGAATATAAGGTAAGCTGGGGCTGTGATTTGCAGACAGAGCATGAGCGTTTCCTGACTGAAGAAATTTACAAGGCACCTGTCTTTGTTACAGATTATCCAAAAGAAATCAAGGCATTTTACATGAAATTGAACGAAGATGGCAAAACTGTGGCAGCGGTAGACTGTCTGGTCCCTGGTATTGGTGAAATCATCGGCGGCAGCCAGAGAGAAGATGATTATGAAAAACTGCTTGCCCGTATGGAAGAAGCAGGACTGAAAAAGGAAGATTATGAATTTTATCTGGATTTAAGAAGATATGGAAGCGTAAGACACGCAGGCTTCGGGCTTGGATTTGAACGTATGGTGATGTATTTGACCGGAATGGGAAATATCAGGGATGTGATACCGTTCCCGAGAACAGTGAATAATTGTGAGTTGTAGGATGGAGGTGAGGGTATGAAATATAAACCATTGCCGATTGGAATTGATAATTTTGAAAAATTGGTCACCAAGGGCTATTACTTTATAGACAAAACATTGCTTATCAGGGATTTATTAGACAAAAAAGTATGTGTAAATCTTTTTACACGCCCAAGGCGATTTGGAAAAACTTTAAATATGAGTATGATTCAATATTTTTTTGAAGATGCAAGAAAATCAGATGGAACAAAGATTGACAACAGTTATTTGTTTGAAGGTATGAAGATAATGGAAGCAGGGGAAGAATATCTTACTCATATGGGGCAGTACCCTGTAATTAATTTGTCTTTGAAATCGGCAAAACAACCGAATTTTGATATGGCATATGATATGTTAAAACGTCAGATTGCGGATGAATATTCCAGACATATGTTCATTTTGGAAGATGAACGTCTTGTAGAACAAAGAGAAAAATATTTTGAGATTATGCGTGAACAGGCAGATAGAAATGCATACAATGATTCCTTGAAGTTTCTATCTCAATGTTTGGAGCGTTATTATGGGAAAAAGGCAATCATCCTGATTGACGAATATGATGTGCCGTTAGAGAGTGCATTCTTTGGAAAATACTATCAGCAGATGACAGATTTTATCCGTTCTTTGCTTGAGTCTGCTTTAAAGACAAACAGTAGTCTGGAATTTTCGGTTATTACGGGATGTTTAAGAATATCAAAGGAGAGTATTTTTACCGGATTGAATAATCTGAAAATAATATCTATTTTGAATGAAAAATATGATGAATATTTCGGCTTTCTTGATTCGGAAGTAGAACAGCTTTGTGAAGATTATGACCTACAGGATAAGTTTGATACATTTAAGGACTGGTACAACGGATATTTGTTTGGAGATGCTAATGTGTATAATCCGTGGAGCGTGATTCAGTATGCAGATGATTTGATGGAAAATCATAATAAATTCCCGATGTCATACTGGGCCAATACCAGTTCCAACAGTGTTGTAAGAACTTTGATTGAGCGGGCAGATATGGAAACAAAGCAGGAGCTGGAAGCGCTGATTGAAGGGAAAACAGTAGAGAAACCTATTCATGAAGATATCACATATGATGAAGTGTACAAGACGATGGATAATTTGTGGAATTTTATGTTTTTTACAGGTTATTTCCGTAAGGTGGATGAACATATGGACGAGAAAAGTGATACCTTGTATATGAAGTTGGCCATACCTAACCGCGAGGTGAAGTATATTTTCAGAAATAAAATTCTGGGTTGGTTCAAGGAGAAAATAGAGGAAAAAGACAGGACAGAGTTGTTTACTTCTTTTGTAAATAAGGATGTGGAAGCTTTCGAAGAACAGTTAAATGAACTGCTTTTAGAAACCATCAGTTTTAATGATGCCTATGAAAACTTTTATCATGGCTTTCTGACAGGAGTACTTTCCGGGATGAAAGGTTACATGGTAAAGTCTAATCGGGAAGGTGGAAATGGCAGAAGTGATTTGTTCATAAAACCTGCCACAAGGAGAAAAACTGCCTTTGTAATTGAATTTAAGGTGGCTGACAAAATAAGCCAACTGGAAACAAAAGCAGAGGAGGCATTAAACCAGATAAAAGACCGACAGTATGTGAAAGAATTGAATGATGATGGGTATGAAAGTGTGGTCAAGTATGGAGTGGCGTTCTTTAGGAAGGATTGTTTGGTTAAGGTTGAGGAATAGAAGGGGAAATGAAAATAAGCAGTACCAAGAAGTTTTCTAATTGCATAAAGGATTGTGGATAGGAATAGTTTTGTAACGTTAGAATATAGTATTCTTCTCTCTCAGCCAAGGACTATAAGAAATGTAAAAGTAAATAGAAAAGATGCAAAAGTATAAATAAAGGTGGTGCAACATTTTAGGAAAGAAATTAGACGTGTTAAGAATTTCTTAAAGAAAAAGTAAGAAAAAGGCATATTTTTTTCTTTGGGATAATATGATATACTTGTAATCGTCCAATAAGAGGAAAAGTATTATGAGGAAAGGAATTGAAAAAAATGAAAAAGAAAATTGTATTATTACTTTGTGTAGCAACTATGGCTTGTATGAGCTTCACAGCATGTGGAAATGACAGTAACGAACCTACTACTGAGGAAACAGGTGAAGAAAACGCTATGGGTGATCCTGAAAAAGAAGAAGAGGATGTTGCAGAAGAAGATTTAACAACAGAAAACGAAGCAACTGAAGGTGAAGAAGCTGAAGTAGAAGAAACAAATGCAGAAAGTGTAAACACTGAAGAAAGCGAATCAGGAGAAGCAGTAGAAAACGTTGCTCCGGAAGATGCAGCGGCTGAAGAAGCTGGAGAAGCAACAGAAGAAAATGTAGAAACAGCAGAATAATTTCTGTAAAACATAACATAGTCAAAGCACCTCCAATGTCAATCAGACATTGTGAGGTGCTTTTTTTATATTCGGTATCGGTAAAACCATCTCAATAATAGTTGAAGGAAAAGAAATATTTACCAGTATAGAAAGATTAGCTTTGCAAATACTATTTACAAGATAAGGAACGAAACAGCTTAACTGCGTAGCAGATAAGGTGATTCCGAACCTTATCTGTGAACACTATAAAATATAGAAGAAAAACGTATTACGGAGGTAAAAGACATGAGTAACAACAGTAGTTCAAACAGAATGGAAGTACCTGAAGCAAAGGCAGCTATGGACAAATTCAAAACAGAAGTAGCTTCTGAGCTTGGAGTACCTTTAAAAGAAGGTTACAACGGCGATTTAACATCTGCTCAGGCAGGTTCTATCGGTGGAGAAATGGTCAAAAAAATGATCAGAGCTCAGGAAGAACAGATGATGAACAAATAATAATTGCTGTGAGGGGCTGCACACTAAGAGAGTGGTGTGCAGCCCCTTTTTGGGTGTCAAAAGATTTATTGTAATTTGTGTGAAAAAATACTGGAATTTTCAAATGCTCTATGCTATACTTATGAAATGACTGTAAAGTTGCTTGATAATGTCTATTATACACATAGTTATAGATTTAAGGAGGAAATAGAAAAAATGAGTTTACAGGTAGAAAAGCTTGAAAAGAACATGGCAAAGTTAACAATCGAAGTTTCCGCGGAAGAATTGGAAAAAGCAATTGAAACTGCTTATCAGAAAAATAAGAACAAAATGAGCGTTCCGGGATTCCGTAAAGGAAAAGTACCTCGTAAAATGATTGAAAAAATGTATGGCACAGGTGTATTCTATGAAGAAGCTGCAAACGAATTAATTCCAACAGCTTACGAAAAAGCATTAGAAGAAAACGAAGATTTAGAAATCGTTTCTCAGCCAACAATTGACGTAGTACAGATTGAAGCAGGAAAGCCATTTATTTTCACTGCTGAAGTTGCATTGAAGCCGGAAGTTACTTTAGGTGACTACAAAGGAATTGAAGTTGAAAAGGTAGAAGTAACAGTATCTGACGAAGAAGTAGACGCTGAAATCAACAGAGAAAGAGAAAACAATGCAAGAACTATTACTGTAGATGACAGAGCAGTTGCTGATGGCGATATCGTTAACATTGACTTCGAAGGATTTACAGATGGAGAAGCATTTGAAGGTGGAAAGGGAGAAGGATATGATTTAACTATCGGTTCTCATTCCTTTATCGATACATTTGAAGACCAGTTAGTTGGAAAGAACATCGGTGATGATGTGGAAGTAAACGTTACTTTCCCAGAAGAATATCATGCACCGGATTTAGCTGGAAAGCCTGCATTATTCAAAGTTAAAATCAACGGAATCCAGACAAAGGAATTACCTGAATTAGATGATGATTTTGCACAGGATGTATCTGAATTTGATACAATGGATGAATACAAAGCAGACGTTAAGGCAAAATTAGAAGAAAAGAAAACAGCAGAAGCTAACAATGCAAAAGAAGACGCTGTTATCACAAAGATTATTGAAAATGCAACAATGGAAATTCCAGATGCAATGTTAGATACACAGGTTAGACAGATGGTAAATGACTTTGCACAGAGATTACAGATGCAGGGATTATCTTTCGAACAGTATATGCAGTTCACAGGTGCTACACCGGAACAGTTGTTAGAACAGATGAAACCACAGGCAATGGAAAGAATTCAGAGCCGTCTTGTATTAGAAGCAATTGTAGCAGCAGAAAACATCGAAGCTACAGAAGATGATTTCAAAGAAGAAATGGAAAAAATGGCTTCTATGTATCAGATGGAAGCTGATAAGCTTATCGAATCTATGGGTGAATATGAAAAGAAAGGCATCATGAAAGATATTGCTGTAACAAAAGCAGTAAAATTAGTAGTAGATGCAGCAGTTGAAAAATAATTTTCAACCGAAAATCAGAGGTAAGGAGGAATTGTAAATGAGTTTAGTACCTTATGTCATTGAACAGACTAGCAGGGGAGAAAGATCCTACGATATCTATTCAAGACTTTTAAAAGACAGAATTATTTTTCTGGGTGAAGAAGTAAATGAAACAACAGCAAGTCTTGTTGTAGCACAGTTGTTGTTCCTTGAATCTGAGGATCCAAACAAGGACATTTATATGTATATTAACAGTCCGGGCGGTTCCGTTACAGCTGGTATGGCGATTTATGACACCATGCATTACATCAAATGTGATGTAGCTACTATGTGTATTGGCATGGCAGCAAGTATGGGGGCGTTTCTTCTTGCAGGCGGTACAAAGGGAAAACGTATGGCACTTCCAAATGCAGAAATTATGATTCATCAGCCTCTTGGCGGCGCTCAGGGTCAGGCAACAGAAATCGAAATTGCTGCAAAACACATTCTCCATACGAAGGAGAAATTAAACAGAATGCTGTCAGAAAACACAGGACAGCCATATGAGGTTATTGCGGCAGATACCGAAAGAGATAATTGGAAAACAGCAGAAGAAGCTTTAAAATACGGCTTGATTGATACAATTGTAACCAGCCGCTAATAGAAAGGCTGCCTCGAAAATTGAGGCAGCCTTATGTCAGTTTTATGCATAAATGAATTAACAAGGAAAGAACGGCAAAGTAAGGAGGTATAAAATGGCAGGGAAAAATATAGAAGAACGCTATAGATGTTCCTTTTGTGGAAAATCCCAAGAGCAGGTTCGCAAGCTGATTGCGGGACCAAACAATGTATATATTTGTGACGAATGTGTAGACGTATGTTCAGAAATTATCGAAGAAGAATATGAAGAAGAATACGAATACGAAGAAGATATTAATTTATTAAAACCAATGGAAATTTCAGCACTTCTGGATGATTATGTTATCGGTCAGGAGGAAGCAAAAAAAGTCCTTTCTGTTGCGGTATACAATCATTATAAACGTATTTTAGCCCAGAAGGATTTAGATGTAGAGTTACAGAAAAGTAATATTTTGATGTTAGGTCCAACCGGTTCCGGTAAGACCTTTTTAGCACAGACACTTGCTAAGATTCTCAATGTACCATTTGCCATTGCAGATGCAACTGCGTTGACAGAAGCGGGTTATGTGGGCGAAGATGTGGAAAATATTCTTTTAAAACTGATTCAGGCAGCAGATTATGATATTGCCAGAGCAGAAAAAGGAATTATATATATTGATGAAATTGATAAGATTACCAAGAAATCAGAAAATGTATCCATTACCAGAGATGTATCCGGTGAAGGTGTACAGCAGGCATTGTTAAAGATTTTAGAAGGGACTGTTGCCTCTGTACCGCCACAGGGTGGAAGAAAGCATCCTCATCAGGAATTGCTTCAAATTGACACTACTAATATTTTATTTATCTGTGGTGGTGCCTTTGACGGTTTGGAAAAACTTATTGAAACCAGAATGGATAGAAAATCCATCGGATTTATGGCAGAAATTGCAAACAAACACGAAGAAGACCAGGGAATTCTTTTCCGCAATGTATTACCACAGGATCTGACAAAATATGGTTTGATTCCGGAATTTATCGGACGTCTTCCGGTTATGGTTTCTCTGGATAAATTAGAGAAAGATGCAATGATTCGTATTTTAACAGAGCCGAAGAATGCTTTGGTAAAACAGTATGAAAAAATGTTTGAATTAGATGGTGTGCAGATGTCTATCGATCCGGAAGCTTTGGAAGTAATTGCTGAAAAGGCTTTGGAAAGAAAGACAGGAGCCAGAGGTTTGCGTTCTATTATAGAAGATATTATGATGGATTTGATGTATACAATCCCATCCGATGATACCATTAAAAGCTGTGTGATAACAAAAGAAGCAGCAGAAAAGAAAGCAGATCCTATGATAATAAGACAGGAAATGGAAGCGGCGACAGATGTAAAGTCAAAGTTTTCCAAGAAATTTAGAAAACAGACAGAAACCGCGTAGGGGTGAGTTAAATGGAAAATGAAACAAAGATTCTTCCGGTGGTGGCATTAAGGGGAATTACCGTTCTGCCTGACATGATAGTTCATTTTGATGTAACGAGAGAAAAATCAATTCAGGCAGTTGAAAAAGCCATGCAGGGAGAACAGACAGTGTTTCTGGTGGCTCAGCAAAACAGTGAAGTGGATGAGCCGGAAATCGAAGATTTATACAAAATAGGTGTAACAGCAAATATCAAACAGGTAATCAAGCTTCCAACCAAAACAGTACGTGTGATGGTGGAAGGCTTGTCCAGAGCAGAGATGTTGAGTCTTCAGACGGAAGAAGGCTGTTTTATGGCATCTGTCATGGAATTGGAAGAAATTGTACCGGAATTTGAAGAGCAGGAAACAGAGGCAATGCTTCGCAATTTAAAAGAGTTGTTTGGAGTATATGGCAAGGCTCATCCGAAGATTAACAAGGATTTGGTTGCAAGGCTTACAGATACTACAGACGTGAAACAGTTAACAGACCAGATTATTATTAATATTCCGGTGTATTATAATGATAAGCAGCGTTTGTTGGAAGCCGTTGATTTTGAAGAAAGATATGATGTGCTGTGCGGCCTTTTGCTGAATGAAGTTCAGATTTTTAAGATTCGTCAGGATTTGCAGGAAAAAATCAAAGAAAAAATGGATAAAAACCAGAAGGATTATCTTTTGCGGGAACAATTAAAGGTGATTCGGGAAGAACTGGGAGATGATTTCCAAAGTGAAGCGGCAAATTTTGAAGAAGCTGTTTCCAAGCTGAAAGCTGACAAATCTGTAAAGGAAAAAATACGGAAAGAAATCGAAAGATTCAAGAATGCCGGTATGAATTCTTCTGAAAGTGCTGTAATCCGCGGATATATCGAAACATTATTGGAGCTTCCGTGGAACAAAGTGTCTAAGGACAGCAAGGATATCAAACGGGCAGAGAAAATTTTGGATGAAGACCATTACGGTATGGAAAAAGTAAAAGAAAGAATTCTGGAATTCCTTGCAGTACGTGCATTGACGGAGAAAGGTGAAAGTCCGATTATTTGTCTGGTAGGACCTCCCGGAACAGGAAAAACATCCATTGCCCGTTCCGTAGCAAAATCGTTGAATAAAGAATACGTTCGTATTTCTTTAGGTGGGGTAAGAGATGAAGCGGAAATCCGTGGTCACAGAAGAACTTATGTAGGAGCAATGCCGGGACGAATTGCCAACGGTTTACGTTCCGCAGGAGTTAAGAATCCGTTGATGTTATTGGATGAAATTGATAAGGTAAGCAGTGATTATAAGGGTGATACCTCTGCAGCATTGCTGGAAGTATTGGATGCAGAGCAGAATGTAAAATTCCGTGATCACTATGTGGAAATTCCACTGGATTTATCCGAAGTATTATTTATTGCCACTGCAAATTCCGTGCAGACCATACCAAGACCGCTTCTTGACAGAATGGAGCTGATTGAAGTCAGCAGTTATACGGAAAATGAAAAGCTCCATATCGCCAAAGAGCATTTGCTGCCAAAACAGATTAAGAAAAATGGTTTGGATAAGCGGAAAATAACCGTCAGTGATAAGGCGTTAGAACAAATTATTCGAGGCTACACAAAAGAAGCCGGAGTTCGTAATTTAGAACGAAAGTTAGGCGAGGTATGCAGAAAAGCGGCCAGAGAATATGTGGAAAAAGAGAAGAAATTTATCAAGGTTACTGCCACCAATTTGGAAAAATATCTTGGAAAAGAACGCTACCGTTACAATATGGCAAATGAAAAGGATGAAATCGGTATTGTTCGTGGACTGGCATGGACCAGTGTTGGCGGGGATACCTTACAGATAGAAGTAAACACCATGCCGGGAAAGGGCGAATTTAAATTGACCGGTCAGTTAGGTGATGTGATGAAAGAATCTGCAGCAGCAGGAATCAGTTATATTCGTTCTATAGCAGATAAATATCAGATTCCGGCAGAATTTTTCAAAGAAAATGATATTCATATTCACATTCCGGAAGGAGCTGTGCCAAAGGATGGACCGTCTGCCGGAATTACTATGGCAACAGCCATGATTTCTGCCATGACCGGACGTGCGGTAAAAGCGGAAGTTGCCATGACAGGAGAAATCACGCTCCGTGGTCGTGTGCTTCCAATTGGTGGATTGAAGGAAAAACTTTTAGCGGCAAAAAATGCCGGTATCACAAAAGTACTGGCACCAAAGAAAAATGAAAAAGACGTAGAAGAAATTTCTATGGAAATCAAAAAAGGCTTGGAAATTGTCTTGGTAGAAACCATGGAAGAAGTGTTGCATCATGCACTGGTGTAATAGGAAAGGTGAAATAGTATGATTATAAAAAGTGTAAATTTGGAAACTGTGTGCGGTATTACCAGTAAGTTGCCGGAAAATGTATTGCCGGAAATTGCGTTTGCCGGAAAATCAAATGTAGGAAAATCTTCCTTAATTAATGGTTTGATGAACCGAAAGTCCTTAGCGAGAACTTCCTCACAGCCGGGAAAAACACAGACCATCAATTTTTATAATATTAATGAAGCCTTATATTTTGTGGATTTACCGGGTTATGGCTATGCAAAGGTATCTGGAAGTATCAAAGAAAAATGGGGAAAAATGATTGAAAATTATCTCCATAAATCAAAACAGTTGCGTACGGTATTTTTGCTTATCGACATACGCCACGAGCCGTCCGCCAACGACAAAAATATGTACGAATGGATTAACTACAATGGCTACGAACCGGTTATCATCGCTACCAAGTTAGACAAGATTAACCGAAGCCAGCGGGCGAAACATATCAAGATGATACGAGAAGGCTTAGGAATGCCAAAAACAGGACTGATATTCCCGTTTTCTGCGGTTACAAAAGACGGCAGGGATGAGATTTGGGAATATATTGACAGCCTTGTGATAGAGCAAAAATAGAGAAGGAAGAGAAGCTGATTACGCGATGTGTAATCAGCTTCTTTTGAAACAAGACATAGCAAATATTTGCCAAAAGAAATTTATATGGATAATCAAAAAAAGGTTTTTTTGAGCAGAGCCAGATATAATGAATTTAAAAAAGAATATAAGAATTGGATATTTGAAAAATAATGCAATGTAATACTGTTTAAACGGAAAAACGTACATTTCGTACAAGTTATATTGCGATTTTTCTCTTTTTTTGGTATTTTATGTAAATAATCATATATGCATAGATGAGGAAAAGATAATATCAAAAGGGAGAAAGAAGTATGAAATTAAGAAAAAATGTAGCGATTGTATTGGGACTTATTATGATAGTAAATTCTAATAATGTTGCATTGGCATCTGGTAACGAAGCTAAAAGCACAGTTAGAGAGGCAACGCTTGGAAACGCAGAGATTGACTTGAGCAATGAGAGTGAAAATACAGTAAAAAGAATATTAAAAGAAAATGGGCTTGATTATTGTGCTGAGCGAGATTATGAAAAGATAATCATATGTGAAAAGACACCACTGGAAGGAGGCAAGAATAAGTATAAAGGTCAACCATATAGGATAGTGTATCAATATTACAATATGCCTATAAAAGAAGTTAAAAAACAAAAGTTTAAACATTGGGATGCTCTGAATAAAGCGTTTAATATTTTAATTGGTTTTAGAAAGCCGTATGTATGGGTTCCGGCGACAATATTAGGGATTGATTTTTCAAAATGGGAAGCTCCGGGACCAAAGTCATATGTGAAAACCTCAATATATACACATGTAACAGAGAAATGTTTCCAGTTTGTTACAAAAGGACATAAAGCCAATGATTGGGCAAATTACGGCATATGTAGAAAAGCAAGTATTGAAGATACAACCATTGCTTATAGGTTGATAGATAAGAAAAAGAACAAATATACATCACAAGTAGGAAAGAAAACTACAATTAGAAAAACAAGTCATTATGATAATAATAATTATATGTTAAAAAAAGCATATGAATATTGGAAAGTTTCACAGCCGGGTTATCAGGAGTATATTCAATAGGAGGTGATAGATATGTCCCCGTTTAAAGTAAGAAAACTAACCTATATAGCGACAGATTTAGAAATCATTTTTCCCATTGCCATAGCATTCGACGCAAAACACAGTATGTTTTACTTTGCAATGATGCTTCTCGTTCTTGCGGCAATTATCATAGCATTGCTCAAATATTGGAAATGCCCACATTGCAAAAATTATTTTCCTATATCAATGTCCTTGAGTGCAAAGTATTGCCCGGAATGTGGAGAAAAGTTGCAGTGATAAAACAGGTCGAATAAGGGGTAAATCGTGGATAAAAGAAGCTGATTGCATGAGGTGTAATCAGCTTCTTTCGTAACAGTTCAGCCCACGCCATTCGCAAAGTCGCACTAACGTGCTTTGTGCTACTTCGTAGCTGTTGTCTTTTTTCAAATATGATATAGTGAATATTTGAAAAAAGAGTAATGAGGTGATATACTTTTATGAAAAAAGTGAGGGAGGTACGACATGAATATTAAGGTGGCTTTATGCGATGATATGGAGTTTTACATTGAACGTACAAAACGAAACATTTTGGAATATCAATCCGATGAAAATTCTTATGAGATATATGAATTCCTGTCCGGGAAAGCCTTATTAAATTATATGGAAAACAATCATTTGGATGTTATATTTCTGGACATAGATATGCCGGAGATGGATGGTATTGAGGTGGCGACTAGAATACGGGAGAAAGATAACAAGGTCATTATTATTTTTTTGACGAATTATGATGATTATGCAAAGGAAGGATATTTGGTACAGGCGTATCGCTATTTGTCGAAAAGTTCAGAGAAAGAATTAATCGAAGCGATGAAAAGCCTTGAAAAAGTGTTTCGAAATAGAAAAAAGATTGTAGTGCAAGACATAAGTGGAAATAATCATGCTGTATCCCTTGAGGAAATTATATATGGAGAAACGGCAGGGAGAAATGTGCGGATATATACAGAAAAGGAAGAAATTGTAACTTCGTTAACCTTGCAAAAATTTGAAGAGATTTTAAATGAGAATTGCTTTTTTCGAACACATAGGGCGTTTGTGGTTAATATGGGACATATATTAAAGTTTTCGCCAAAAGAAATTTATATGGATAATCAAAAAAAGGTTTTTTTGAGCAGAGCCAGATATAATGAATTTAAAAAAGAATATATGAATTGGATATTTGAAAAATAACGCAATGTAATACCGTTTAAGCGGAAAAACGTACATTTCGTACAAGTTATATTGCGATTTTTCTCTTTTTTTGGTATTTTATGTAAATAATCATATATGCATAGATGAGGAAAATGATATTGATAGGAGTAGGATAATGAATAAGATATTAAAGATAATAGCCATTATTATGGGTGTAGTAATTTTATGGATTTTTGGAGTAGCGTTATGTTGGGGGATTTTCTTTCATGGAGAACGAGATGTAGACAAGTATGGAGAATTTGAAAATTATTTGGGCTACAGTGGATTGGCAATATTTCCCAAAGATGTACCTAGTGAAAATATTGAATCCTATTACTATTTAAATCGTGATATGCCATTAGACCCTATGTGCGAAATCTATGTGAAATGTACATATAGTGAAGAAGAATATGAAAAAGAAGTAGAGCGACTTAAAAAAATTCCTAATATTAGATTTGATGAAGAAAGATTTAATTATGATGCTTATGTATCTATGTATAATTATTCTTCCTGCTATGAATATGCTTTGCTTTTAGAAGATGAAAAATCCATTGCCTATATAAATACGCAAGGAATCTATGGAAATCCTTTATTGGGTTTGCGGTTTGACAAAGAATATTTACCGGAAGACTTTATGAAAAATATAGAATATACAGGAGATAGCAGAATTAATTTTTCTATATACTATTAAGTGTATGAGAAAAGCGAACGATGTATGCGATGATTCCACAGTATGTTAAAGGAACGGATAAAATAGTATGAAAAAAGAATAAAGATAATATGTTTAATATTCGCTGTCATAATTGGTATCTTTTTAGTTACTGTTATAATTGGGAAAAAGATTTGGGATAGTGTGGTAAGTGAAACGCATTTAGTTTTAACAAATACTGAAGATTATCAAGGGAGAGAAAAATTTTTTGAGGAAGAATATGTGGGTTATTGGAGCAGTTTACTTATTTTTCCGGAAAGTGATTTAGAGAGTATCAACGTTGAAAAATATTATTATGAAAGGGAGTATTTGAGTTTAGCCCCTATTTATGAAATAGTATTAGAATATACGTTGGATGAAAAAGAATATCAAAATGAAAAAAACGGTTGGAGTTTATTATGGTTACTGAAAACGGAAATGCACAGAAAATAGCCTATATTTCAGATGGGTTTCGATATCCGGCATATGTGGCAGCATATGGGAAGGGGCGAGTGTACGAATACGCATTAGTAGATGACAGCGGTGGGTTATAAAGATGAAGGGCATCAGGTGTTGTGTTATGCTGGAAATACTGTTAATATGGCAATTACGACGGTGATTCCCACATTAGAGTTTAAAAAAAGAAGAATGAATATAAAGTGAAACATATAACTAGAGTGAATTTCCGTTATAATATACAGAAATTTCAAGTTAGATTATTGGGTAAAACAAAAAAGACAGTTTGGGTGCAAAAGCCCAATTATGGTTTTTAAAGAGAGGGGGAAGAAGCATGAACAGAAAAACAAAAGCACTTCTAATCTTAGGAATTACTCTATGTCTATGCAGTCTGTTTTTTATCCTTCCGGTTTCCAACACAATTGATGAAATCGACAGTCAGGCTCCCATGGCAGTAATTTTGCATACGGGCGATATTCAGGTAGATGAAACAGCTACAGAAGATGCATGGAAATTGGTAACCTATGTGGAAAATTATGATATGCAGGAAAATGAAGCACCGGAAATAAAAGAAAAAGTATTACAAGTTGTGCGTAATATAAAATGTTACCGCACACCAAAAACAATTTTCTATAATATATCTGGAAAAACTCCTATGTTGTATGGGGAAAATAAAAATGTAATAATGATACTTCATTCTAAAGAAGAAACTCAGATGCTATACATAAAAGGAAAGTATATCATACAAGACGGAAACTATTATTCCTTGGGTTATCATGGAGCGGAAAAAGGAGAAAAATATATAGAAGAAATACAAACCATAATGAAAGATGCAGAAGAATATTTGCAGGAAACAACAGAATAGATATGATGAAAGAAGTCCGAAAATTTCACAAGGACTTCTTTTTGTTAACAATAAGTTTAGAAATTGTTAAATGTGCATAAAAAAAGACGTGAAACTTGACGAATTTTGGAAAGTATGATAAAATTTTACTATATTTTTGAGAAGAAAATTGACATTTCGCCATATCATACAGCTTTTGGGGAAAAGCTGATATAGGGGAAGTGAATGAGGGAATTGGGAAACTTTGGAGTTAAGGTTGGCAAGAATACACATATGTATGGGTACGGCAGAAGAAGCAACGAAACTGGAATCTAAGGTTTTGTTGCTTTTTATTTTGTGTTAGTAACAAGGGAAATTCCGGTTACATCTTGCAGAATGGCAGGGGGCGCAATATGATACATCAGGATATACTATCTTTTTCAATGGAACATGCATTGGAAATAATATTGATATTCAACGGTGATGGGAAAGTCGTATATGCGAATGAATCAGCTAAGGAGCATATAACGTCCGGTAAAGAGCTGCGAGGATACAGTATTATGGACATATTTCCGGACAGTTTTGTAAAAACAGAAACTGAGCTGGAAATAAGATGTGATTTAGGAACAGAAGTACAGGAATTAATAGCGTATCGGGAAAATAAAACATGCTTTCCAATTCAGGCACGAGTTATGAGTTATGGAAATTCAGAAGATATCTATCTCTGTATAGGTTATGACAGTTCCAAAGAAAATATGCTGGAGAAAAAAGTGCAGCAGGCAGAGCAGGATATGGAAGCGGCATCAAAGATGAAGTCAGAATTTGTTGCTAATGTTACTCACGAACTAAGAACGCCGGTCAATGGTATTTCTGGAAACACAAAAGAGTTAATAAAAATAGAAGATGACGAAAAGAAACTTCGCTTGTTGTCCTTAGTAGAACATGGCTGCAAAAATATGAACGCCATTATTGATAATATCTTAGATTTCTCAAAACTTGAAGCAGGGAAATTTTCGTTGGAACTGCGGGAATTTAATTTCTACAATATGATTGATTACGTAAAAGCCAATCATATAAATAAAATAGTAGAAAAAGGTCTGGAATTTTTCGTAAATGTTTCTCCGGAAGTACCGGAAGTAATTGTGGGAGATGAATTACGAATTGTTCAGATTTTAAATAACCTGTTATCTAATGCTTGCAAATTTACCCATGTGGGAAAAATTGTATTAGAAATTGTAAAAACAGCACAATACGATAACCGGGTGGAATTATTTTTTATGGTAATTGATTCAGGAATTGGAATTGACAAAGCAGATCAAGACAAACTGTTCCAGAGCTTTTCGCAGGTAGATGCATCCATTACCAGAAGGTATGGGGGTACCGGTTTAGGATTAAATATCTGTAAGCAGTTGGTAGAGCTGATGGATGGAAATATTCGTGTGGAAAGTGAGCAGAACAAAGGCAGTATGTTTTCCTTTCATATCTGGGTAGAGATACCACCGGAAGAAATTGGACGGACAGAGGTAAATGTAGACGCAGATGTTATTATGGAAAAGTTGAAGAAATTTTCTCAGGAAGGAAACAGTGAAAATATTTGGAAATATGGGGAACCGGAAAATCTGGAAGAACTTCAGAAGAAAATGTCCAAGCTGATTCTTAGTATTGAAATGGATAACTGGGAAAAAGCAGAAATGTTTGCAGATACAGTAAAACAGTTGACAGAAGAGGCACCGAAAGAAATAAAGACAGCATCTCTCAGGTTAAAAATGGCGGTACAGAAAGAAAATTATCAAAAGGCAACAGCAGCTTTTGAAATGCTGCAGTCACTACTTTAGAAGTAAAGGGAGGATTCTTATGGCCGGTGAAAATACAGACAGGGAAGTGACGAGGATTCTGGTTGTAGATGATGTGGAAACCAATCGTTTTACCTTGCGGGATATTATTACAGATATGGGATATCAGGCGATTTTGACGGAAAACGGCGAACAGGCGTTAAAGATTGTATCCCGTTTTCAAATACAGCTTATTATTTCGGATATTGCAATGCCTGTTATGGATGGATATGAATTATGTAAAAAAATTAAAGAGAATCCGGATACAAGAGAAATACCTATTATTTTTATCTCGGCTTTTGATGATCCTGCGGATATTGTAAAGGGATTTGCATTGGAAGGGGAAGATTATATTACCAAACCTTTCATACCGGAAGTGGTAAGAGCCAGAGTACAGGTTCATTTAAAACTTTATGAGGCTACACGCAGGCTACAGGAAATTAATCGCCAGTTACAGACCTCTATAAATGAACAGTTGAAGCAGATGGAATTGGAAAAGAAGAATGTACTTTATGCTTTAATCCGTGTGGCGAGAGAAAATGCAAGCTATGATGAAGATCATATGACACGATTATCCCATAATTGCAGGATTTTGGCAGAAGCAATGCAATTATCTAACCAGTATAGTCATATTATTTCGGATAGTTATATCGAAACCATTGAACTGGCGGCACCACTGTGTGACTTGGGCAATGTGGCAATTCCTACACAAATTCTTCAAAAGAAGACAGCATTAACTTTTGAAGAAGAAAAAATCATGCAGTCCCATGCAGATATTGGCGCCAGAATGTTGAGGGACATAAAGAGAAATGGAGATTATAATAATTTTATTCAGATGTCCATTGAAATCGCCAATTATCACCATGAAAACTGGGATGGAAGCGGCTATCCGGAAGGAATCTCCGGAGATAATATACCATTGTCAGCCCAGATTGTATCAATAGTCAGTGAATATTGTGCGCTGACAGAAAACAGAACATACAGGGGTATGTATGATAAAGATGATACCTTTGAAATCATGCAAGGGGATGTGGGGGTAAAATTCAATCCGGATATGTTTGCGATTTTACAGAAAATATACAGACAGCTGCAGTGAGAAAGGATGCAGGTGGGTGGATGAGTATGACAGAAGAAGAGTTTTTTCGAATTTATACATTTTTAAAAAATCGTTATGGAATAGATATGAGCCGGAAAAAAGAGATTATGACAGGCAGGCTGGAAAATTATATCCGCACCGGTGGCTTTAAGAACTATAACGAATATATGAATGAAGTAGAGAGAGATGCATCAGGAAAGTTAGAAAAGGAATTGGTAAATATATTAACTACCAACCATACCTTTTTTATGAGAGAATTTGAACACTTTGATTATTTAAGACAGGTGGTGCTCCCTTATCTAAGGCAAAAGGAAGCGAAAAAGCATGATTTGTGTATCTGGTCCGGTGCTTCGTCTACCGGAGAAGAACCCTATATGTTGGCAATGCTTTTAATGGATTTTTTTGGGTTAGAGCACACACGATGGGACACAAAAGTTTTAGCAACAGATATTTCCACAGAAGTGCTGCGACAGGCAGTTGCGGGCGTTTACAGCAGAGAACAGATTGCACCGTTGCCGGAGTCATGGAAAAGGCGATTTTTACGTGCATCTTCCGATGGAGAACATTTTGAAGTGACCAGAGAAGTGAAAAAAGAAGTTATATTCAGACAATTTAACCTGATGGAACCGTTTCCTTTTAAACGGAAAATGCATGTAGTATTTTTAAGAAATGTAATGATTTATTTTGATTATAAGACAAGAAAAGAATTGATTCAGAAGGTATATGATGTGATGGAACCGGGAGGATATCTGTTTATTGGAAGAACAGAAACGTTAGAGCGAGATGCCGTTCCGTTCCAATTGATTCAGCCATCTATCTTCCGAAAACAGGAAGGAAAGATGTAACATGCGCCAGATACGAGTATTGGTAGTGGAAGATTCCTTGGTATTTCAGGAACTTCTGGTAAAAAATCTGAATAAGGATTCAGAAATTACAGTTGTGGCAACCGCAAGAGATCCCTACGAAGCCAGGGATGCGATTGTAAAATATAAACCGGATGTAATGACTCTGGATATAGAACTTCCGCGAATGAGCGGACTTGAATTTCTACGCAAATTGCTGCCTCAGTATTCCATACCGGTGGTTATGATTAGTGCACTAAGTGATAAGGTGTTTGATGCACTGAACGCAGGAGCTGTGGATTTTGTGGCAAAGCCGTTAACTTCAGAACGATGGCAGTTAGAAGAATTTATGGCAAGGGATTTGCCCTCAAAAATCAAAATTGCCTCAATGGCACATATTCGAAAAGCAAAACAGCTGCCCTATGTCTCGTCGCCCCCCTTAAGGGGGATTGAAAAAAAAAATCTGGTGGTGGCAATAGGAGCGTCCACTGGAGGAACTGAAGCCATAGCAAATGTGTTGCGAGAGTTTGGCGAGGATATTCCGGGTGTGGTTGTTGTGCAGCACATGCCCGAGAAGTTTACAGAAATGTATGCTTCCCGTTTAAACAATCAGTGCAAAGTGCATGTAAGAGAGGCAAAAACAGGAGATCCTGTATTACCGGGACAGGTCTTGATAGCTCCCGGAGGCAATGCACATATGGAACTTGTAAAGGTAAATGGCGTATATCAGGTCATTTGTAAGCAGGGACCCAAAGTCAATGGTCACTGTCCATCTGTTGACGTATTGTTTCGGTCTGTTGCAAAAGTGGCAGGCAATCGGGCAGTAGGCATAATCCTGACTGGGATGGGAGGAGATGGCGCTAAGGGGCTATTGGCAATGAGAACAGCAGGAGCAAGAACCATAGGTCAAGATGAAAGTACTTGTGTAGTCTATGGAATGCCAAGAGTTGCCTACGAGTTAGGTGCAGTAGAATATCAGGAAAAACTGCAGGATATTGCAAAAAAAACTTATCAACTATTACGTAATATGTGAGGTGAGAGATATGAAAATTTTATTAGCAGAAGATGATTATGTAACAAGAAAGGCGATGGACAGTTTTTTGTCAAAGTATGGGGAATGTGATGTAACCGTAGACGGCATGGAAGCGGTAGATGCTTTTTTACTGGCATTGGAGGAAGAAGAACCATATGATTTGGTGTGTCTGGATATTATGATGCCGGTTATGGATGGTTATCAGGCACTTATGGGAATTCGTAATTTGGAAAAAGAAAGACAAATTCCGGAAGAGAAAGCAGTGAAAGTTATTATGACAACCGCTTTAAATGATGAAAAGAATGTAAAAATGGCATTTGAACTTGGCTGTACTATTTATTCGGGAAAGCCAATTGATCAGAAGAGATTTGAACAGGCTTTGAAAAAACTTGGTTTAATCTAGAAAGGAGTGCAATATGGCTGAAGGGTTTAACACAGAAGGCATGCTGGACGTGTATCTGTTTGAAAACGGACAGTTACTGGAACAGCTGCAGGAAATTGTACTCGAACAAAAAGATGAGGAGTGCTTTGATGAAGATAGTATAAATGAAATCTTTCGAACCATGCATACCATCAAAGGGTCTTCAGGTGTAATGATGTTTGAGAACATTACAGCGGTTTCTCATAAACTAGAAGATGTATTTTTCTATTTAAGAGAATCTCATCCTCAGAATGTTCCTCATATGGAACTGGTGGAACATGTTTTGGAAGTGGCAGATTTTATTACAAACGAAATGGATAAACTCCAGAATGGACAGCAGGCAGATGGAGATGCCACAGAAATTTTGGCTTCCATTGATAAGTTTCTGAATTCCATTAAAGGAGGAAAAAGAGAAAAGGAAAAAATAATTGAAAAAAATGTACATGAGGAGCCGAAACAGTTTTATCTGGCACCGATGGCTACCGATGCCAGCCGGTTTTATAAGATCTATCTTACTTATCAGCCGGATATCCAGCTGGCCAATGTACACGCATATAAAATTGTGTATTCCTTGAAAGAAATAGCTGAGGACTTGCTGTTTTATCCGGAAGATATTCTTACCAATGAAAGCAGTGCCGAAGAAATTCTTGAAAATGGATTTAAAATTTTATTACAGGCACAAGCAAGTGAAGAAGAACTTAGGGAAATTATGCAAGAGGGATACGATTTAAAGAAAGTCGATATCTATGAGTGTACCGGAAATGAGTTTCTACAGGGATTTGACAGTTTTGGTTCTGAAATTCGTATTGATTTGGAATCTAGTGTAGAAGAAATTGAAGCAAAAGCGGAAGCAGAAGAAGGAAAAGAAAAGGCAAAAGAAAAAAGCAAAGAAAAGCCAATTGCACCGGGCGATTTTGTTATTGAATCCAAAGGTCCCGGTAAAGCTAAAAAACTGGCTAAAGATAATCCTAAGAAGACAGAAAAAACAAGTTTTATCAGCGTGGATGTAAATAAGATGGATAAGCTTATGGATTTGATTGGAGAATTGGTTATTTCTGAATCTGTGGTTCTGCAAAATCCGGACTTAAAGGTTCCGGGACTGCGTTTGGATAATTTCCATAAGGCGGCAGGACAGATGGCGAAGATTTCTACGGATTTGCAGAATGTAATTATGAGTATGCGAATGGTTCCGCTGACCAATACATTCCAAAAAATGAACCGTATTATTTTCGATGTTTCAAGAAAACTTGGAAAAGATGTGGAATTTGAAATGGTTGGAGAACACACAGAAGTGGATAAAAATATTATTGAGCATATTTCAGATCCGCTGATGCATCTGGTTCGAAATGCAGTTGACCATGGAATTGAATCCAACGAAGAACGTGCAGCGAAAGGAAAGACAGAGAAAGGAAAAGTAACCTTATCTGCCAAGACGGAATCAGGAAAAGTATGGATCAGTGTGAAAGATAATGGCGCAGGTCTAGACCGGGATAAAATTCTCGCAAAAGCAAGAAAACAGGGAATTTTGGATTATACAAGAGATGATAATTCTTATACAGACAAAGAAGTTTACCAGTTTATTACCCTTCCCGGCTTTTCTACCAATGAAAAAGTCACAGAATATTCCGGACGAGGGGTTGGTATGGATGTGGTAGTTTCTAATTTACAGTCCGTAGGCGGAAGTTTGGAAATTGAGAGTACACCGGGACAGGGAAGTGTGATGAATTTAAAAATTCCTCTTACATTAGCCATTATTGATGGTATTGTAATGGAAGTGGGAAATTCGTCTTTTGTTATCGAAACGGGAGTAGTAAAAGAATTTGTGGGTATCCGTGACAACCGTCTGGTGCAGGAACCGAATGGAGAAGAATTTATTATGATACGTGGAGAAGGATACCCGGTACTACGGCTTGGAGAATGGTATGATTTGAAAGATTACAAGGCGGATACCGAAGATGGTATGTTGGTGCTTGTTGAAGTGGAAAAGAAAACCATTTGTCTGTTGGTAGACAGATTACTGGGGAAACAGGAAATCGTTGTAAAACCGATTCCGGAGTATGTAAAAAAAGTAAAAGGTTTATCCGGATGTACCCAATTAGGAGATGGAAGTATTGCTCTGATTCTGGATGCGGCAGGATTGGTTGAATAAAGAGAGGGGGAACGGTATGAACGAATTTGATACACAAAAAGATAAATACATAACCTTCAAATCGGGGAATGAATATTACGGGATTAAGATTGAATATGTAAATGAAATTATTGTTTATCAGGAAATAACTGAAATTCCGGAAAGCGAAGATTACATTAAAGGATTAATTAACCTGAGAGGAAAAATTATTCCGGTTGTGGATGTACGGCTTCGTTTCAAGCAGAAGCCAATTGAGTATAATGACAGAACCTGTATTATTGTATTAAATGTCAATGATATTGTGGTGGGACTTATTGTGGAGCAGATTGCCGAAGTGGTAGAAATACAGGAAGAAAATATACTTCCACCTCCTTCTATCCACAATACGGATAAGGTTCAGAATATTTTTGTACAGGCAATTGGAAAAGTTGGGGATTCTGTAAAGTTGCTACTAGACCCGGATAAATTATTAAATGATGATGATTTAACAGTATTAGAAAAGGTAAATGATGAAAATGAAGTAGAGGGAGAGTGACCAGTATGAAAGATATGAAAATAACAACAAAATTAATGATTTCTTTTGGTATTATTGATGCATTATTGATTCTTAGTTTGTATTCAGGCTATAGCACAGCTGCAGCCATTATACACGTAGATGATCCGGAACATTATCTTAAAAGTTATGGTACATTTACTGCAGTGGAGTTTATTATTATGGCGGTTATTATGACAGGTATAAGTGTAATCATGACAAGAACAATCCGTAAATCTTTGCAGGAGATTAGCAAAGCTACACAGCAGATTGCAGATGGAGAAGTAAATATTACTTTAAAAAAACATGGCAATGATGAATTTGGGCAGCTGATAGATGAATATCAGCATGTGGTAAATAATATTCGAAATTATGCAAATATTGCAGAAGAAGTAGCAGAAGGTAATCTTGCAGTAAATGTAACTCCAAAATCAGATAGAGATGCATTGGGAGTTTCACTAAAAAAACTTGTTATGCGTAACAATCATGCATTGACCAACGTCAGCGACTCTTCTTATCAGGTAATGACAAGTGCTTCCCAGGTGGCAAGTGCCAGTGAAGCTTTGGCACAGGGGTCTACAGAACAGGCAAGTGCCATTGAAGAAATTACAGCATCTATTGATGATATTGCAGATAAAACAAAAAAGAATGCACAAGAAGCAAACGAAGCAGCAGATTTAGTATCTCAGGCAATTAAAGATGTAAAACAGGGAAATGAACAGATGCGGGATATGATGGTTGCTATGCAGGATATCAACACCTCATCCGAAAGTATCTCGAAAATCATTAAAGTAATTGATGATATTGCTTTTCAGACGAATATTCTTGCCCTGAATGCGGCGGTGGAAGCAGCAAGAGCAGGAGAAGCAGGAAAAGGATTTGCAGTAGTAGCAGAAGAAGTAAGAAACTTAGCAGCAAAAAGTGCAGCGGCAGCTTCAGAAACAGCAGAACTTATTGAAGATTCCATCAATAAAGTGGAAGTCGGTTCCAAGATTGCAGATGAAACAGCAAGTGCTTTAGAGGCAATTACACAGGTAGTAGAAAAGAGCGAAAAAATTATTACAGGTATTGCAGAAGCATCTAATTATCAGGCAACAGCCATTGCACAGATTGATCAGGCAATTGAGCAAGTATCTCAGGTGGTGCAGAACAATTCAGCTACCAGTGAAGAATGTGCAGCAGCGAGTGTGGAATTGTCAAATCAGGCTGGCAGAATGCGTGATTTACTTTCCGTATATACATTAGGAAATCAGGGGGATAGAGGAATGAATTCCACTATGAGCAGAAACGGTGGAGATTATGGTAATACTGCAGAACGAAATGAACAGATTATTTCCTTGAACGGCGGTTTTGGAAAATATTAAGATCCAACTACAATAAATTCGCATACTGGCGTTACATGCGTCAGTATGCGTTTTTTTTCATGAGGGAGGAGTGTGGAATATGATACAGGAAATACAACCACAAAGAAAAATAGAGAAACTGGTTTTGCTTATATTCAGTGTATATGATATTGCCATATTTACTATTTCTGTGGTAGCCGGATGGCAAGTCTGGGTATCAATTTTAATATTGGCAGGTCTTATTGTTTGTTGGATAGTACATGCAGGACAATATAGAGACTATCGTTTTCGTGTAGGCATGGTTGGAGGCATGATGCAAGTTATAATATTTCTGTTTGCAATTAACGTAAAAGATTTGCAACGCATACTTCCGTTTTTTTCTGCCCTTGCCATTATATCCGGACTGTATGGACTGGTAGAAATATGCTATATGTTTTATGCGTCTATTTTTCTTGTATTTTTCTATCATATTGCCGTAATACAGCAAATTTCACTGGAAACAACCGATGATATTTTCAGACTGCTGTTTCATTTGT
This sequence comes from Lachnospiraceae bacterium, assembly GCA_017408735.1. Lineage (GTDB taxonomy): Bacteria > Bacillota > Clostridia > Lachnospirales > Lachnospiraceae > RUG11237. The sequence goes on along the minus strand of JAFQUB010000009.1, from coordinate 20,254 downwards.
TAAATGCATTCTGTACTGTTTGGGCAATACATTTTTGGTTAGGCAAGCGGGATAAAGCGAATATTACATTTACAAAGACAATTGAGGAATTAAAAGAGGCGGAGCGGAGCAAGGACGATTTTCTGGCAAATGTAAGTCATGAAATTCGCACGCCAATTAATACCATTTGTGGGATGAGTGAAGTGGTCATACAGGAAAAAGATATAGAAAAAATGCGGGAAAATGTCCGCTATATTCAGACGGCAGGAAGAAACCTGATGTCAGTAGTAAGTGATGTTTTGGATTTTTCGGAGCTTCAGACAGGAAAAATTGAACTGGAAGAAGAATCTTACAATATTACATCTACAGTGAATGATATTATAAATATGACACTGGCAAAAATTGAAGAGAAAAAGATAGAACTGATTGTGGATTGCGATGCAACAATTCCGTGTAACTTAATGGGGGACGAAAAGAAAATACGAAGAGTAATTATGAATGTAATAGATAATGCCATTAAATTTACAGAAGAAGGCTGTGTCAGCTTGGGAATTACTTATCGTAAAGAAGAGTATGGAATTAATTTAATTATAACCGTGAAAGATACTGGTATTGGTATGAAGGCAGAAAGTCTGGAAAAATTATTCACCAGTTTCAACCAGGTAGATACCAGACGAAATAGACAAAAAGGCGGTGTAGGACTGGGACTTGCCATATCTCGGACTATTGTGCGGATGATGGGCGGTGTCATCAATATAAAAAGTGAATTTGGTAAAGGAACTACCGTGAAATTTGTAATTCCGCAAAAAGTGTTGGATGAACGGCCGATTGCCCGGTTGGAACATAGAGAAGAAGTTAATATTGGTATTTACATCGATATGGAGCGATTTAGCATGATGGAAATCAGGGATGAGTACTCTGCTAACATCCGGCACATGGTAGAGCAAATGAAGGTTAAGTATCACGTTTGTCGAAATTTATCAGAATTAAAGCGGCGGCAAAGTAATGAAAAATTCACACAGATTTTTATAGGATTGACGGAATACAAACAGGAACAGGAATATTTTGATGAACTGGCGTTGTATACCAGAGTAATTGTTATTTTGTTCCGCTACGAGGAAAAAGAACTTTCTAATCCGAATTTATTGCGTTTGTACAAACCTTTTTATATTATTCCGATAGTGTTATTAATCAATGAGCAAATGACAGGAAAAGAAGGTCAGCACTGGAAGGCAAAAGAAAGAATGATTGCACCGGAAGCACGTATTCTGGTGGTGGATGATAATCTGATGAATTTAAAAGTGATGGAAGGAATTTTAGAGAAGTATCAGATTAAAGCGGCAACAGCTAGTAGTGGTAAAGAAGCCTTAGAAAAAATAGAAGATAAATCATATGATTTGGTATTTATGGATCATATGATGCCGGAAATGGATGGTGTAGAAACATTACATTTGATTCGAAAAAAGACCGGTATGTATTTTGAAACCGTGCCAATTGTGGCATTAACTGCCAATGCAATTGCCGGTGCCAGAGAAATGTTTCTGGCAGAGGGATTTACGGATTTCCTTGAGAAGCCTGTGGAAAATTCAGTATTAGAGCGTGTGTTGATAAGAAATCTTCCGGAAGAAAAAGTGGAATTTGTTGAGAAGCAAAAATCAAAGGAAAAGCCGAAAAAACCAGTAGTAATAGAAGAAAAAGTAGTGGAAGAAACACCGGCTGAAGATAAACAACAAAAAGAGCAGGAATTTTCTATTGGAGATTTGGATGTAGAAAAAGGAATGGTTTACTGTGGTGGAAAAGAAAGATATCTGGATATTTTGAAAATCACTCTGGAGACTGCAAAAGCAAATCAAATGCAGGTGGAGGAACTATTCCAGCAGAAAGAATGGAAAGACTATACCATTATGGTGCATGGAATAAAAAGTTCTATGCTTAGTATAGGAGCATTAAAATTATCGGAACTTGCCAAAAAGTTAGAAATGGCAGGAAAAGAAAATAATACATCATATATTTATGAAAATCACGGTGGAATGCTGGAAGAGTACCAGAGGGTAGAAAAAATTCTAGAGGAAAATACTCTTGTCTGCCCGCAGCCAAAAGAAGAAGTGACATTGCAGGATTTCCCGATACTGGAGGATTCTGTATTTGAGCGGATTATTATGGAACTGGAAGAAGCCATGTATGCACTGGATGAAAAGCGAATGCTGGAACTGATCAATGATTTGCAGAAATATCAATATGATGGAATTCCATTGTATAAGGCAATGGAGGCAGTGATAAGAAAAGTGAAAATGTCAGACTATATGTCGGCAGTGGAAACGGTATCAAAATTAAGGGCAGGATTGCAAAAAAAGAAGAAAGGGGAGGAGAGGGATGATAAATAAAATAAAACAAATTATATTTGGACGAGACATTGAACTGGCAGAACGGTTGTTTCGTATGGTACTTATTGTGGGCGAAGCGGTATCGTTAATAGCGGTTGTGGAATGTCTGTTTTTGGTGGAAACAGTTGCCCTGGTTCTTCCTCTTTTGATAAATGCGATTACCATGGGAATAGCCATGTATGTTACATTGAAACACAAAAAAAGCGATATTGCTGCCATTATTGTAGCAATTGTGCTGATTGTGGTGGTATTTCCAGCAATGTTCTTTGTGTGTGGAGGTGTTAACAGCGGTGCTATGGTATGGTTTGCGTTGGAACTGGTGTATGTCTTTATGATGTTTTCCGGAGTGAAACTGTTTGCTTTTATAATATTATGTCTTGGAATGGATGTTTTTACCTATGGTATGGCATATTATCATCCGGAAATTGTTATGCCTTTGGAGAGCAATGGAGACGTGTATATGGATTCATTGTTTTCTACTGTTGCTGTAGGACTTGCAGTTGGGGGACTCTTAAAGTTTGAAATCAAATTATTTAAAATGGAACGTACTGTTGTGTTGTCCCAAAATGATGAACTGGAAAAAATGAGTAATTCCCAAAATGCCTTCTATGCAAATATGAGCCATGAAATTCGTACACCAATCCATACAATTATTGGTTTAAATGAAATGATTTTAAGGGAGAATCCGGAAGGGAAAACAAAGGAATATGCAGCAAATATACAAGTGGCAAGCAAGATGTTGCTAAACCTGGTAAATGATATTTTGGATTTATCCCAGGTGGAAATGAAAAAAATGGAAATCATACCGGTGGCATACAATACAAAAGAGATGATTGAAGAACTGGTAGATATGATACAAATCAGGATGAAAGAAAAAGAACTGGATTTGTATGTGGAATTGGATCAGAATCTTCCATCGGTTTTAGTGGGAGATGAAAAAAGAATTAAACAGGTGCTGTTGAATATTTTGACAAATGCTGTAAAGTATACAGAGAGAGGCTCTGTTACTCTTTCGGCATACGGTGAGCCGATGGGAGAAGACAACATTCGTTTGAAAATAGCAGTTGCAGATACCGGTATAGGAATTAGAAAAGAAGATTTAGAATCTTTGTATGATATTTTTAAAAGAGCTGATGAAAAAAGAAATTCCAGAATTGAGGGTAGTGGTCTGGGGTTGTCTATTTCAAAGCAATTTATAGATTTAATGGGCGGACAAATTAATGTGGACAGTATTTATACAAAAGGGTCTACTTTTACGGTTACTTTAGAACAGCAGGTAGTAGATCCGACGCCGTTAGGTGAAATTAATTTTCTGGAAAGGAATTCGGGAAATGTATATCAATATAAACCAGCCTTTGAGGCACCGGAAGGCCGTATTCTTATTGTGGATGATAATGCAATTAATGTTGCGATGGAAGAACAGCTGCTAAAAGACACAAAGCTGCAGATAGATGTTGCCAGAAGTGGTCCGGAATGTCTGAAGCAAACAAAACAAAGGTATTACCATGTAATTTTGATGGATTATCAGATGTCAGAGATGACAGGGGCAGAGGTTTTAAAAGAACTGCGTAAACAGGAAAATGGACTTTGTAGAGATTCTTATGTATTGCTTATGACGGCAGCATCCACTTCTGATGCCAAACGTATTATGGAAGAGAATGGTTTTGATGGTTTTTTGGAAAAACCGATTACAGGAAGACAGATGGAAAAAGAATTGTTGAAGTTTTTGCCGAAGGATATTATAGAATATCAGTATACAGAAAATTCTTCGGAGAAGAACGAACATAAAATGCAGAGAAAATATGAACATAAGAAAAAGAAAGTATACATTACTACAGATTGTGTTTGCGATTTACCACAGGAATATTTGGACAAGTATGATATAAAAGTGATATATTTTTACATTAAAACGAAAAAAGGCCGTTTTGCAGATACAAAAGAAATCAGTTCGGACAATCTCATGGAATACATGGAGGAAGAAAATGGAATTGTAAGTGCCAATAGTGTATCTGTGGAAGAATATGAAGAATTTTTTGCAGAAATACTTACACGCGCAGAACATGTGGTTCATATTTCTACAGCAAAATACGCAGGAAAGAGTTATGAGGTGGCAGTAACGGCAGCAAAAGGCTTTGATCATGTACAGGTAATTGATTCCGGACATATATCCTGTGGTCAGGGGTTGGTTGTACTGTATGCGGCAAAATTAATGATGGAGGGGTGTTCCAGAGAAAAAATCGGTGCAGAGATAGAAAAATGCGCAGAGCAGATAGGTACCTGCTTCATTATGCCAAATATACGTTTTTTTTACCGAAATGGCTACACGGATAAGGTGACAGCACAACTTTGTAATATACTTGGGGCCCATCCGGTTTTGACTATATCTCAAAGAAAACTGGTAGTAACAGGAATAAGAATCGGAAATATGGAAAACAGTTGGAAACGTTTTATCCGGTGCCACCTTAGAAACAGGAATAAAATATGTAAGGATATTATTTTTATTACTTATGTGGGATGCACGGTAAAACAATTGGAGCTTATTAAGGAAGAAGTGTTAAAATGTATTCCATTCGAGAAAGTAATTTTACAAAAATCATGTTTTTCTACCGCCTGTAATTCAGGACAGTTGACAATAGGCTTGTCTTATTATAAATTAAAATAAAAGACGATATGAAGGGGTAAGGGCGAAAGAATGAAAAAATCTGTGAAATACGCAAAGATTTTTGTGAATATTGTGCTGTTTTTATTGTTGATTGTAGGAATTGTGGTAGTGCTTCCAAAAGTGCTTAAATTTTTTCTTCCGTTTGTAATTGGAGGAATTATAGCATTGCTTACCAATCCGCTGGTGAAATTTATGGAGAAGCATTTAAAAATTGTTAGAAAGCATAGTTCTATGATGATTATAATAGCAGCGCTGGCATTAGTAATTACAATCATTTATTTTGCGGGAGTAAACATTGCCAGACAGGTGATGAATGTAATGGAAGATATACCCCAGATTGTCAGTGGATTTCAGGAAGACTGGGAAGATGTACAGAAAAATGTATCGGTGGTATATGATAAAATACCTCAGAATATTCAGAATAGTCTGGGGGAAACATATGATGGCATCGTGGCTTCTTTAGGAGAAGTGGTCAGCAATCTTGGAGCACCTACGGTAACCGCAGTAGGAAACATTGCCCATAATATTCCATCAGCATTGATTGGTGTGATTATGACGATACTTTCGGCTTATTTTTTTATTGCTGACAAGGACAGATTGGAATTGCTGCTATCAAAGTATACACCGGTGAGTGTGAAAAAGTACGCCGGGCTGATACTGGATGACTTTAAGCATATTGTGGGCGGATATTTTTCCGCCCAGTTTAAAATTATGGCAATAGTTATGGCAATCCTGTTTGTGGGATTTCTTATTCTTCGGGCAAAATATGCCATTTTACTGGCGATATTAATTGCTATGTTAGATATGTTGCCGTTTTTTGGAACAGGTACGGCATTGGTTCCATGGGCAATATTTAAATTATTATCTGGAGATTATAAAGTAACCATTGGATTACTTGTTCTCTATGGTGTAACCCAGTTGGTTCGTCAGTTGATTCAGCCGAAGATAGTAGGAGATACCATTGGTTTGAAACCACTAACCACATTGTTTTTTATGTATATCGGTTACAAATTTATGGGTGTGCTGGGAATGATTGTGGCTATACCAGTGGGGATGATTCTGATTAACCTGTATAAACTGGGGGTATTTGACAATATTATCCGATGCGGAAAGGAAATTGTACAAGATATCAACGAATTTAGAAAGTGGTAAAAACTATGATATGCGGGGGCTGGAATGCCCCCCTTTTTTTGTTGACAATATCGATACTCGATGTTATAATTAAAACACTTAATATCGAGTGTCGATAAAAGGAGGAGGTTATATGGCAAGGGAGCAACTGCAGACTTTGACTGAGCCAATGTATTATATTTTGCTTTCCATGCAGGAAGAAAGTTGTGGCGTAGATATTATGCGAAAAGTAGAGAGTATTTCCAAAGGCAGAATTAAGGTTGGAGCAGGAACTTTATATGGACTGCTGGATAAATTTCTTATGGCAGGAATTATACAGGAAACAAAGGTGGAGGGAAGAAAGCGCAGTTACATTATTACCCTCAAGGGAATGGAAATGCTGCGCAAGGAATACGAACGGTTGGCAGTTATGATTAAAGATGGGGAGCAAGTGTTAAAGGAGATATAAGATATGAAGAAAACTAAGTACATTAGAAAGTTCTTTTGGGCAGAGCCTTATGATATTAAGGCGATAGAAGAATTTTTGGAGCAGAAGGCAGCAGAGGGACTGATGCTGGTGAAATTCAGAGGAAAATTTTATTATTTTGAAGAATGTGAGCCGAAAAAAGTAAGGTTCCAAATTGATTACTTTAAAAAGGCTATGGTATTTGATACCAATCCGGAGCTGGAAACAAGAAAATATATTGATTTCTGTGAGGAATGTGGCTGGACTTATCTGCAGGGTGAAGGGAAAATGCAGATTTTTTATACAGAAGATGAAACCATTCCGCCACTTCAGACGGACAGCAAAGCTCTGTTTCGGAACATTATTAAAAATACACTGATATTCACTTGTATTCAATGGATATTTCTTCCACTGACACAGTTGATAAATTTAGGGAGTTCAATACACAGGCTGTTATACGGTGGGCCGTATGGAATCGCCAATTTTTTCGCCGGTGGATTTGATATGTTATGTATAGGTATTTTTGGTATATACATATTGTTGAGCATTTATATGAATGCAAGATTTGTGGAATTTATCCTTCGAAATGTGAAGCGTGTAAAAGCAGGAGAGGAATTACAGTTCTTTTCTCATAAAAATGTTGTCAGAAGCAGAAATACAGTTGTGACTGCGGTGGTGCTAATGATGTTTGGTGTGATTGGTATGTTTATGAGTTTAGGGCAAATGGGAGTATATATTGGAATTATGTGCGCGGGAGTAATTCCTGTGATTTTATTGATGTCATTGCTTATTTACTGGAAAAAGGCTAACAGAACATTTAATATAGTAGTTAATGTTGTGGGAAGTATTGTTTTGTGCGCTATAATGCTTGGGGGAACATTAGGAGTTGTCTTAGGCATGTTTGGCGGTACTGTAAAGGGAGAAGATGGTACGATTTATATTACTTCAAATGATTCTGTTCCGGTAACTTTGGAAATGTTGGGAGTAAATAAGGATGAATACAGCTATCAATACGAAGATAAAGAGGTAGAAGAAAAGGGAACTCCTTTGGCGAGTCAGAACTGTTACAGTCATTTTTTGATGAGTGACGGCGAGGAGGAGCTACCATATTATTCTATGGAAATATTTGAAAGCAGATTTGATTGGATTAACGATAAATACCGGGAAGCCTGGCAACATTGGGGAATTGAAACAACTAAGTTAAATCAGGACGTAGCAGAAGCCTGGGCGGCAGATGAAATCTATATGGTAAAAGGGGAATACGTAGAACGTTTCATGATAATTAAGGAAAATAAAACAGTTATTATAGAGGGAACTTATCCTGATACAGATAAAGCAAAAACAGAATTAAGTAGTCTATACCAATAGCAAAAACGGCGTCTTCCTAGGAAGATGCCGTTTTTGAAACTAAATATTTCTGATATGTATTCTTTATCTCTGTTTTTATCTTTTTTGTGATAGGAATATAGGAGCCATTATTCATAATAAAATCACAGTCCTCCATAGTTCGAACATAATCCATATTAACCAGATACCCTCGGCAGGTAACTAAAAACTGTGGGTAAGTAAGTAATGGTGCCGAAAAAGCATCGAAGGAAGAACGAATTCTTAAATCTTCTTTGTCTTTTAAGGATACGACTACATAATGTCCACTGGTGGCACAGCAAATAATATCTGAAATAAGTAAACGGTGGATATTTTTTCCGTCCTGATATTCTACAAAAGGATTGGACATATATTGTTTCAAAGAATCACACAAATTCAACAGTTGACAAAAGTTTTCGTATTTGTATGGTTTCAATAAATAGCCGGAGGCCTTTACCAGAAAACTTTCGATTGCATAGTCCGGTGAAGATGTGGTGAAAAAGATGGCACAAGTACTGTCCGTGCTACGAACCTTCTTGGCAACATCCATACCACTCATGCCATGCATATAGTAGTCAATAAAAAGAATATCAAATACAATTTTGCTGTAAGTGGTAAAAAAGTCTTCTCCGGATTCGAATTCGTAGATATGAAAATCAGATTCCGTACCATTTTCACTGATATAACGTTTCAAAAATGTGGAAAGTATAGTTCTGTCTGTAGCGGTGTCATCAATAATTGCGATATTCATTTGCACAACTCCTACAAAAAAATGTTTACGGTTCTATGACAATATAATAACATAAAATGGAAGAAATTGTACAGCAATTTTGAGAAAATATGGATTTTCGTGTCGTTTTGTGCCAAAAAAAGGCGTTTTGTGCCAAATGATTGAAATTGAAACTGGTAAATGGTAAGGTGTACTTGTATAAAATAATTAATTTATTTATTAATCTTAGATTCTGGGGAGTATTTAAGAATAAAACGTGAACAGAACGCCTTAAGGGAGGGCGTTCTTTTTGCGTTATAGGGTTATGGAAAAGAGAGAAAAATCTATTTGCCAACGTGTTCAAAATCTGTTAGGCTTATAGTATTATATGAGCAATTATTCATGTATAAATAGAAAATGCAGAGAAGGAAGGTAAATAATATGGAAGGAAAAAGCCAGGAAAAAGAATATATTCATGCACATGAAGAGGTGATAGAAGATGTGCAGAAGAAACTTCCTGATGATGAAAAGCTATATGAACTGGCAGATTTCTTTCGTGTATTCGGAGATTCTACCAGAATAAAGATATTATATGTACTATTACAGTCGGAAATGTGTGTTTATGATATTGCCACCCTTCTGGGAATGACACAGTCAGCAATATCTCATCAGCTTCGTGTGTTAAAACAGATGCAGCTGGTAAAATTCCGCAGAGAAGGAAAAACAGTGTTTTATTCTTTATCAGACAGTCATATTGAAAATATTTTAAGTCAGGGCATGGAACATATTAGTGAAGAAGAATAAAGGAGAAAAGGTAAAGCAGATGCAGTACGAAAATTACTTGTTTGATTTATATGGGACACTGGTGGATATTCATACAGAAGAAAATCTGCCGGAAGTGTGGCAGCGGCTTTCGTATTTTTATGGATATTATGGCGCAAATTACACGCCGGAAGAGTTGCGAAGAAGCTATGAAGAAATCATACAGAGAACAGAGGGTATCATGAAAGGTGACAACCACGAAATGTTCCCTGAATTACAGATAGAAGATGTGTTTTTAGAGCTGTATACAGCAAAAGGTGTTAAAGCGGATAAAACTCTGGCTGTTCATGCCGGACAATTTTTCCGTGTGCTTACAACGGATTATGTAAAACTATATGATGGAGCGGTGGAATTGTTGGATTTTTTGAAAAAACAGGGAAAACGGGTATGCCTTTTATCCAACGCACAGCGTATTTTTACAGAATACGAAATGCGCTCCCTGGGAATTTATGATAAATTTGATGAGGTTTACATTTCTTCCGATTATCAATGTAAAAAGCCGGATATTCAGTTTTACAATGCAATAATAAATGAATTGCATCTAAATAAGAATAAAACTATTATGATAGGCAATGATAACAGATGTGATATTGAAGGAGCAAAAGCAGCGGGTCTGGATACATTCTATATACATTCCAATATATCACCGGAAGTGGAAGATTTCAGTACAGTGAAAAGCACATACCTCTTAAAAAAAATGAATTTACGTGAAGTAAAGAAAATATTAGAAGATAATTAATGAAAATGTCAAAAGGAAAAGTATACAAAAAAATAGTTGAGTTTCGAGAAAAATTGTGCATTACGGAAATTTTTTGAAACCTTGGTTATTTTAAAAATTAAGTACTTGAATAGTGGGAAAGTAATGTGTATACTCATATTGCATGCTTTTTTTCGTAGGTGTTGCATAACGGAAAAAAGCGTAATATTTCAGTTAGTAAGATGGCAGAGAATGCCTTAATTATTACCCAAAATATCCATTAGGAGAGGAGAAACATAAAAAATGAGAAGAACAAAAATTGTATGTACACTTGGTCCATCCGCAAACACAGAAGAAGCTATCAAAAGTTTAGCTTTGGCAGGTATGAACGTAGCCAGACTTAACTTTTCTCATGGTGATTTCGAAGAACACGGTGGAAGATTTGAAAGATTAAAGAAAGTAAGAAAAGAATTAGCGCTTCCAATCGCTGCACTTCTTGATACAAAAGGACCTGAAATCAGAATTGGTACTTTTTATAATGATGATCACAAGAAAATCACAATTGAAGAAGGACAGACTTTCACATTAACAGGTGAAGATGTAGAAGGAACAAATGAAATCGTAACTCTTACTTATAAAGAACTTGCTCATGACATTAAGCCGGGCGGAAAAATTCTCCTTGATGATGGTTTGATTGAACTTGAAGTTCAGAAAATCGACGGACTTAACATTGTATGTAAAGCAATCAACGGTGGTGAAATCGGTGGTAAGAGAGGTGTTAACGTACCTAATCTTCACGTAAATATGCCATTCGTAAGTGAAAAAGATTATGCAGATATCGTATTTGCTGTAGAACAGGGATTTGACTTTATCGCTGCTTCTTTCACAAGAACAGCAGATGATATTCTTCAGGTTAGAAAGATTATTGCTGATCAGAAAAAGGATCATGTTGCTATCATCGCTAAGATCGAAAATCAGGAAGGTGTTAACAACATCGATGAAATCTTAAAAGTTGCTGATGGTGTAATGGTTGCTCGTGGAGATATGGGTGTTGAAATTCCATTAGAAGAAGTACCTGTAATCCAGAAAATGATTATTGAAAAAGCAAACAAAGCTGGTAAACCGGTTATCACAGCTACACAGATGTTAGATTCTATGATTAAGAATCCACGTCCTACAAGAGCGGAAGCAACTGACGTTGCAAATGCTATTTACCAGGGAACAAGTGCGATCATGCTTTCCGGTGAAACAGCAAACGGAAAATATCCTGCAGAAGCAGTTAAGACAATGGTTAGAATTGCTGAAAGAACAGAAGCTGATATTGATTATGTAAAAGCTTTAAGAGCAAACAAGGCTTGCGAAGGAGATTTAGATATTACAGAAGCTATCTCTCATGCTACATGTACAACAGCAGCAGACTTAGATGCAAAAGCAATCATCACAGTAACAAAATCCGGAGATACAGCTAGAATGATTTCTAAATATCATCCAAATAGCTTAATTGCTGGATGCTCTCCAAACGAAAAGGTTTGCAGACAGTTAAATCTTTCTTGGGGTGTTACACCAATCTGCATCGCAGAAGAAAGCAACTTAGACGCATTAATCGATGCATCTGTAGAAGCAGCTAAATACACAGGACTGGTTGAAAGCGGAGAAACAGTTGTTATGACAGCAGGACAGCCGGGTGTTGTTGGTAAAACAAACTTGATTAAGGCAGCAGTAGTAGACTAATTATTGTATTAAATAATAAATAAGTATAAGTTTTGTGAAAAAGGGTGAAAATCAATTGTGATTTTCGCCCTTTTGTGTTAAAATGATACATAAACAAGCAAGGTAAGACGAACATAGTGGCAGTGAGGGGGAGTATAATATGAAGCATAAAATTGCGAAAATTAAAAAAAATACCATAGCCAACAGATTGTTCTTGCCAATGGTTATACTGGTAGGTATTTATGCGCTGGTTTTTTGGGGGCTTGTGTGGTATAGTGGCGTGTTTGACCAACTGAAAAACAGCGAAGTAGAACGTGTGCGTCAGTCAGTGACACAGAAGGCGACAGGGATTCAGGAGAATTTGGACACCCACTGGATGAAAGAAGCAAACTACATTGGGTTACTTCAAATATGTAAAAACATGAAGGTGGCTGTTGATAGTGGTGCTCAAGAAGCAATGGGGGTCAATGATGAGGTCGTCAATGAAATTGGGAAAATAATAGAAAGCCAAGGCGTTCGTGGGGCTTATGTGTTTTTTGAAAGTGGTTCCGCATATTATGTGAGAAAAGACGATGAGAATCAGCTTGTGGCAGAGTTTGGGGAAGAAATTTATCTGGCTGCATATGGTATTGGGAAGTCATCTACATGGCAACAGGGAACCGCTGGGAATATGACATTATGTCCGGCGTACAATAAGCTTGTGGAAGCGAAAAATAGCAAGCCGGGACTTGGAGAAATGGATTATGCATGCTTTGATACAAATTATCAGTGCGGTGGCAAAGGAGAACGTCTGCTCACCTTTAGTATTCCGTTATTGGATGGTGTAGGAGATATATATGCGGTAGTAGGGATTGAAGTGTCATCCGATTCTTTGAAGATGTTGATTCCAGATGACGATATACGTGGAACGTACATGCTGGGAATGGTGGATGCAGAAAAAAGTTTTATCGAGCGCATTGTTTCTCAAGGAGGACTTTTTGAAAGTGTTTTAGAGCAGGAAAATGGCTTATGGTTGATTGATAATAACAAAGACGGTATCTATGAGTTAGGCACAGAAGGAGAAAGAAATGCACCAGATGTATTAACACAGGAAATAAAATTTTATCGGGAAAGTTCAGCATTTTCACATCAGTCATGGGTACTTTGTGCTATTGTGGATGACAATGAATTTGTGGATTCTATTGACAAAATGAAAAATTCCATTATTACAGCCTTGCTATGTGCAAGTTTGGTTGGGGTTTTGGGACTGTTTTTCTTGAGCAGAATACTTACGAAACCAATTGCGACGCTGGTTAGTAATCTGAATGTGCTGAATCCAAGAAAGCCGGTGCAGCTGCCGAAAGTCAATATTTATGAAGTGGACCGATTGTCTTTGGCTATTGAACGTGTCAGCAAAGAAGTGGAAATGTATGCTTTGAGAGTGTCAGAGATTTTGAGAATTGCAGAGATTCCGGTAGGTGTGGCGGAAATCGACGAATCTACCAAAGAAGTTTATTGTACAGCACAAATGTTTAAGCTTCTTGGAGATGCAGGAGAAAATCAAGACTATAATGTGATTTCTATTGCTGAGTTTAAGAAAATTATAGATAAATTTAAACGAGGCACTGTAATTTTTGAAGAAGGCGAGAAACATAACGAAATGACATTCTGCGACAATAATACATATAAAGTGTATTCTGGTGCTAAAGATGCTGAATGGATTTCTTTCCAAACCCGAGAAACTAATGGAAGACTGATTGTGGTTGTCATGGATGTGACAGACAAAATCAAAGAAAAGTTAAAATTAGAATATGAGCGTGATTTCGATGAATTATCCAGATTATTAAACAAGCAGGCCTTTGCCAGAGAAACCAAGAAGCGTCTGTCTTTAGAAACCAAGCCGGTGGGCGTTATGATTATGTGGGATTTGGATAACTTAAAATATATCAATGACACATACGGTCATGAATATGGTGATATATATATCAGGGAAGCATCCAAGGTGTTTGCTTATTTAGAACAACATAACGGTTTAGTGGCAAGACGTTCAGGAGATGAATTCTTTGCGTATGTTTCAGGAGAGTCTGAAGAAGAATTGCGAGATTTAATTCACGGCATACATGAAATGTTGGGAGATGTTATGATTAAACTTCCGGGTGATAAGGAAATGAAAGTCAGAGCATCCGCCGGACTGGTGTGGTGCCCAAAAGACGGCAGTGAATATGACGATTTGATTAAGAAAGCAGACTTTACCATGTATGACGTAAAACGTTCCAATAAGGGAAGTATGCAAGAATTTAACAGAGAAACCTATGAGAAGGATGAAGTCCTGTTAAGTGGAAAAGAAGAAATGAATGAATTTTTGGAAAAGCATTTATTGAAAGTGGCATACCAGCCGATTGTAGATGCGGTTACCGGTGAAATCTACGGATATGAGGCGCTGATGCGTCCTCAGACGGATACACTTCATTCTCCGGGGGATGTAATCAGAATTGCAAAAGCCCATGGAAAATTAATAAATTTAGAAAAAATGCTTTGGGAGGAAACACTTAAGGATTATTTTGGCAGACAGAAAAAGGGTAACCGGAAGGTGTTTGTGAACTCTTTTTCCGGTGTCTTGCTGGAGGAAAAAGAGCAGGAAAAACTGCGCGAATATTCCAAAGGATATGGAAAACAGATTGTCGTGGAACTGATGGATGCTCAGAGAGTTATGCTGGAAAATGTTCGGCGAAAAAAAGAATATACCAGTGGTGCAGGCTGTCAGGTAGCGTTAAGTGATTTTGGTACCGGTTACAATACTGAAGAAAAACATCTTTTAGAACAGGTTGCTTATGTAAAAATGGGCAGAGAGTTCTTTGAAGGAATTGAAACAGACGAAGAACGCAGAAAGTCAGTTCTTCGTAAAGTTCAGGAATGGCATAATCAGGACCTGATGGTAATTGCTCTGGGTGTCGAAACAGAAGAAGAATTAAGATTTATGCAGAAATGTGGCGTGGAATTTGTGCAAGGTTTTTATCTGGCGAAGCCTTCTTTCGAACTGATGGAAGACAACAGAGAGATAAAAGAGAAGATTATGGTATAAATTTTAGAAAGATTTTCTTAATATGGAAAAAATCCATTGTAATATGGGAAAATAAAGTATACAATACAAAAGAAATGATTTGTAGCGACTATTTTGCATAGGAAATACAAGGAGGAACATAGCGAATGAAAATTTTAGTTACGGGTGGCGCAGGATTTATTGGCAGCCATACATGTGTTGAGTTATTAGAAGCGGGATATGATGTGGTAGTTTTAGATAACCTTTCTAATTCCAGTGAAAAATCCTTAGAACGAGTAGAAAAGATTACAGGAAAAAAGGTAACATTTTATAAAGCAGATATTTTGGACAAAGATGCATTAAATAAAATTTTTGATGCAGAAAAGATTGATGCAGTAATCCATTTTGCAGGTTTAAAAGCAGTGGGCGAATCTGTGCAGAAACCATTAGAATATTACCAGAATAATATTTCTGGTACATTGATTCTTACTGACGTAATGAGAAACCATGGTGTGAAGAATATTATCTTTTCCTCATCAGCCACTGTTTATGGAAATCCGGAATTTATTCCAATTACAGAAGAATGTCCAAAGGGCATCTGTACCAATCCATACGGCTGGACAAAATCTATGTTAGAGCAGATTCTTACAGATATTCAGAATGCAGATAAAGAGTGGAATGTCATTCTGTTAAGATATTTCAATCCAATTGGAGCTCATAAGAGTGGTCTTATGGGAGAAAATCCAAACGGAATTCCAAACAATTTAATGCCATATATTACGCAGGTAGCAGTAGGGAAACTGAAAGAACTGGGCGTGTTTGGTGATGATTATGATACACCGGATGGAACTGGTGTCCGCGATTACATTCATGTAGTGGATTTGGCAATCGGTCATGTAAAAGCGTTAAAGAAAATTGAAGAAAAAGAAGGACTTTGCGTATACAATTTGGGAACCGGTGTAGGTTACAGTGTTCTTGATATTGTAAAGAACTTTGAAGAAGCAACCGGAGTGAAGATTCCTTACCAGATTAAGGACAGACGTGCCGGAGATATTGCTACCTGCTATTCTGATGCAACTAAGGCAAAAGAAGAACTGGGTTGGGTTGCAGAACGCGGAATTAAAGAAATGTGTGAAGACTCTTGGAGATGGCAGTCTAACAATCCAAATGGATACAATGATTAAGTTGTAAAATGCATAAGAATCCCCTTTCAGACATAAGCTGAAGAGGGGATTCTTTTTAGTTTTGGAAGAAACTGGATAAGAGAAAAAAGCGAGGTTTTGTCCTTGACTGATAATTGGACATATTGTATCATTTTAGTAGAAAAGGAAATTTTTTGAATTGTATAAAAAATTATGATAGAGGTAAATCAGTGGAAAATAGATTATATCAGGAATTGTGTAAAGCGGTAGGAGAAAGCAATGTACTTTTAGAGGAACCTATGTGCAAACATACCACATTTAAGGTGGGAGGAAATGCAACATATTTTGTGACACCGGAAAGTGCCGAAGGTGTGAAACGTACCGTGGAATTATGTACAAAAAGTCAGACACCGTATTATATTGTGGGGAATGGAAGTAATCTTTTGGTGAGTGATGAAGGATTTTCGGGAGTAATTCTTCAGATTTATGGTAAAATGAACGATTGTGAAATGACAGAAGGGAAAATTAAAGCTCAGGCAGGTGCGCTTTTGACAAAAGTGGCGAATCAGATTTCGAAGGAAGGCTACACAGGGATGGAATTTGCAGTGGGAATTCCGGGAACTGTGGGAGGCGCTGTGGCCATGAACGCAGGAGCTTACGGAGGGGAAATTAAAGATGTTATTACCAGTGCGTTGGTAATGACAAAAGATGGGGAACTTATCCGGCTGAATAAAGAAGAATTAAAGCTGGGATATCGAAGCAGTGCGGTGATGGAGCAGGAATACATTGTGCTGGAAGCAGAATTTGAACTGGAAAAAGGAGAAGCGGAAGAGATTCAGGCTATTTGCGATAAAAATACGAAAGCCAGAGTGGAAAAGCAACCGTTGGAGTATCCGAGTGCAGGAAGTACATTTAAACGACCGGAAGGATATTTTGCCGGAAAATTGATTATGGATGCAGGGTTACGTGGATTTACGGTAGGAGGAGCGCAGGTTTCAGAAAAACATTGTGGTTTTGTGATTAATAAAGGAAATGCTACAGCCAAAGATGTAGCGGATTTGATCACACAGGTGCAGGAGAAGGTGCAAGAAACTTTTGGAGTGACTTTGGAAACAGAAGTCAAGATGATTGGTTTTAAGTAAAAGAGAAAAAGGAGTGGTAGCTATGCGTTTTGTGATTGTGACAGGTATGTCGGGAGCGGGAAAGAGTACAGCGTTAAAAATGTTAGAGGATGCGGGATATTTTTGTGTAGACAATCTTCCGATTCCTCTGATTGGTAAATTCGCAGAGCTTGCCACAAAGCCGGGAAGCGAAATTCAGAGATTCGCATTGGGCGTGGATATTCGAAGCGGAGAAGGGCTGAAAGAACTGGAATCTGCTTTAGAAGAAATGCTGGTCAAAAACTGTAAATACGAAATTTTGTATCTGGATGCAAGTAGTAACGTGTTGGTAAAACGATATAAGGAAACACGAAGAAGCCATCCATTGTCAGGTGCCGGGAGAGTGGACAAAGGAATCGAGAAAGAACGTATTATGACAGCCTTTTTGAAAGAACAGGCAGATTATATTATTGACACAAGTACGCTCCTAACCAGAGAATTAAAGGGAGAACTGGAAAAGATTTTTGTCAATGATCAGGATTACAGCAACCTGTTTATTACTGTGCTGTCTTTTGGATTCAAATATGGGATTCCTACCGATGCAGATCTTGTGTTTGATGTTCGTTTTCTTCCGAATCCATACTATATTGAAGAATTAAAGCCAAAGACAGGCAATGACAAAGAAATTCAGGATTATGTTATGGGATTTGATATAGCCCACGAATTTTTGAAAAAATTACTGGATATGATAAATTTCCTAATTCCAAACTATATTATAGAAGGGAAAAATCAGTTGGTTATTGCCATTGGATGTACCGGAGGAAAACATCGTTCTGTAACTTTAGCCAATAAATTATATGAACAGTTAAATAAGCATGAAGATTATGGTGTAAAGGTGGAACACAGAGACATCCAGAAAGATGCACTTAGAAACAAATAGATGAGGTGAAAACATGTCTTTTTCCAGTCAGGTGAAGGATGAGCTGTCAAGACAGTTTAGTCCGGCAAGGCATTGCCAGATTGCGGAAATTGCTGCAATTATCAGTATGTGTGGGCGATTGAAGTTTGAAAAGGGAAAGGGGATTTCTTTGAAAGTTCATACGGAAAATGTTGCAGTTGCAAGAAAATACTTTACATTATTGAAAAAAACATTTAATATAGATACTGATGTGGCAATTCGGCAAAATGTATATCTGAAGAAAAGCCGTACTTATGTTATTACAATTCAGAACGAAACTGACGTGGTAAATGTGCTGAAAGCAGTGAAACTGATGGATGAATCCGGAGTATTACCGGGGAATCATGCCATGGTAAGCAATATGCTTATTGCAAATTCCTGCTGTAAGAGGGCGTTTATCCGAGGTACATTTTTGGCATCCGGTTCCATCAGTGCACCGGAAAAGTTTTATCATTATGAAATTGTATGTTCCAGTGAAGAAAAGGCAGAACAGATAAAACAGGTGATTTCTGATTTTGATATTGACGCAAAAATAGTTGTTCGAAAGAAATATTTTGTTGTATATATTAAAGAGGGCTCACAAATTGTCGATATACTTAACGTTATGGAGGCTCCAAAGGCATTAATGGAGTTGGAAAATGTACGTATACTGAAAGAAATGAGAAATTCAGTAAACAGACAAGTCAATTGCGAAACTGCTAACATCAATAAAACGGTATCGGCGGCAGTGAAACAGATTGAAGACATAAAGTACATCAGTGATACCATGGGTCTGGAAAATTTACCGGAGAATTTAGAGGAAATAGCAAAAGTAAGATTGGAAAATCCGGAGGCCCCTTTAAAGGAATTAGGAACTTATTTACGAAATCCTGTTGGGAAATCCGGGGTAAATCACAGACTGAGAAAACTTAGTGAAATCGCAGAGGAACTTAGAGGTAATAAGGAGGAGAAATTATGACAAAAAAATCTATTGAAGTTCATATTACAGATGGACCGGATGCAAGACCGGTAGCGGTGTTAGTGCAGGTAGCAAGCCAGTATGAAAGTCAGATATATGTAGAATCCGGTGATAAGAAAGTAAATGCAAAGAGCATTATGGGAATGATGTCTTTGGTTCTTCAGCAGGGTGAAGAAGTTGTTGTTTCTGCAGATGGTGCGGATGAAGATGAGGCATTAGCGGGTATTGAGGAATACTTAACAGGAAATAAATAAAACTTAGAGGACTGGCGAAAGGCCGGTCCTTTTTGTGTAAAATTAGACAATGTAGTGTTGCTGTGTATTGTGAAGAATCCACAAAATGAGAGAATTATGTAAAATTCTTGCTTACAAAAACATTTTTAAAGTGCTAAACTTAAAATAGCAGGAAAACACAGGAAGGAGCGTTTGAAATGTTTGAAGTAGGAGATAACATAATTCATGGTGGTAGTGGAGCATGTAGAGTGGAAAATATCGGTGCATTAAACACGGGCGTGAAAGGAAGAATTTATTACACTCTGGTTCCGTACTATATCAAAGGAAGTTCTGTGTATACTCCGGTAGATAGCGACAAAGTGATTATGCGTCCGGTAATGACGAAAGAAGAGGTTATGAGTCTGATTGATGATATCAAGAATATTGACACGCTTTGGGTGAAGGATGAGAAGAAGCGGGAAGAAACATATAAGAATGCTATTCGAAGCTGTGATGCAAGAGAATTGGTAAAAATCATTAAGACCATATATCTGAGAAAAAAAGAAAGAGTTGCAGAAGGCAAGAAGATGACGTACTCCGATGAGAAGTATTACAGACTGGCAGAAGATAATCTGTATGGAGAAGTAGCGGTTTCTCTTTCCGTGACAAAGGAAGAAGCCAAAGAGTTTGTGGAACGTAAAGTAGAAGAAGTGTAAAATGAAAGGACTTTAGACGAAATATCTTTGAATAAAATGATATGATGCTAAGGTCCTTTTTTATGCCTTGCATTCGGTGAATACAGGTAGTAAAATGGAGATACTATAATGAACTCTCGGAATCTTGAGCGTTCATGCCAGCTAAACTCTGGCAGTGCACTTTGAAAAGTAAATATTATGTGTGGAACGAAAAAAATTGCATGAGAAATAAACATAGCTGGCACTATGCTTTAAAAAGTGGTATT
>JAFQUB010000008.1 GCA_017408735.1 Lachnospiraceae bacterium | reverse complement strand
TGGAACAATCGGAGAATCTGCTCCGCAAATGAGGGGTTACCACCAGTAATCAAGAGGCAACAATACTACGCCTCTTTACAGGATGTAGCATAGCTCAAACATCCTTGAGAAAAAAGTGTAAAGAGATATTGACAATATCAAAACCATGCCTGCTAATCTTTGCAAATACTACAAACGCAGCCGTAGTCTTATTCTTCATCGTTATACAACTCTCAAAGATGAGGACAAACAACGTTGTGATTTAATGCTCCTGTATAATGATGATTTACGTCTGGCACACTACTTAAAAGAGCGTTTCTTTGAAATATGTCAGAACCCCAAGTATTCCGAACAAAGAACCGACTTTTTCGATTGGATTAAAATGGCTGAAAACTCCGGACTTAAGGAGTTTGAAGATTGTGCCAAAACTTATCGGCACTGGTCAAAAGAGATATTAAATGCATTTAAATATAAGTTTATAGCAAATGGTCCCACAGAAGGATTCAATAACAAGATAAAAGTTCTGAAACGCACATCCTATGGCGTTAGAAACTTCAAACGATTCAGAACTCGTATACTTTTAGCAACTAATTAATCAAACGACTGGCACTTGGAGGCTTGTTTGCCATGCAATAAAATAGGTATTCTTCTATAAAACATTAAAATAGCTTCAAAGACAAAACCGGAGTGCGATTCGAAGAATCGCACCCCAACACTTGACTTAGAGCCAAAAATACCTTTCAGCGAACAGTCCTCTAACCTCGCCAAAAGGTATTT
This sequence comes from Lachnospiraceae bacterium, assembly GCA_017408735.1. Taxonomy (GTDB): domain Bacteria; phylum Bacillota; class Clostridia; order Lachnospirales; family Lachnospiraceae; genus RUG11237. The sequence continues at coordinate 27,784 of JAFQUB010000008.1, read as the reverse complement.
ATTTTTAACACCCTATTCTATTTCCTAACTTCATGCACATATTTTTTATCCAAATTTTGTAGATATGTTTCCTCTAAAATCGCCCTCAAACCCGCATAAACTGGCTATTTCTTCGAGAGCAAACACACCGTCTCCACATGCCCCGTCATCGGAAACATATCACACGCCCTAACCCTTCTCACCTCATACCCTCTCTCCTCAAGATACTTCAAGTCCCTGGCCAGCGTAGCTGAATCACAGCTCACATACACCACTCGCTTCGGTGCCATCTTCACAATGGTTTCCAGACACTTCTCGTCACATCCCTTACGGGGCGGGTCTACCACAATCACATCTGCATAAACGCCTTCTTTATCATAAAGTTCCGGCAGCACTTCCTCAGCCTTCCCCACATAAAATTCAGCGTTCTCAATCCCATTCAATTTTGCATTCCGCTTGGCATCCTCAATGGCCTGAGGCACGATTTCTACACCATAGACCTGTTTTGCTTTCTGAGCCAGAAATAGAGAAATCGTACCGATTCCACAGTACAAATCCCACACCGTTTCCTCACCCTTCAAGTCCGCGTACTCAAGAGCTGTTTCATAAAGCTTTTTCGTCTGCACAGGGTTTACCTGATAAAAGGATAACGGAGAAATCTGGTATACAATATCTCCGATGTTATCCTGAATATAAGTTTCACCCCAAAGCAGAATAATCTCATCTCCAAGAATCACATTGGTTTTCTTCGTATTAACATTCAAGGTAATCGAAGTCATGCCCTCGATTTTTACCAGTTCCTCTACCAGCTTTTCACTGTGTGGAAGCTTCTTTCCATTCATCACAACACATACCATAATTTCCTTACTGGTAAATCCAGTTCGAATCAGCACATGACGTACCAAACCTTTTCCGTTGGTTTCGTCATAAGCACTAATATGATATGTTTTCATAAAATTTAAAACTATATTTAAAATTTCTTCGTTCACGTCAACACCAAGATAACATCTGGTGTTTGGGATAATGTCATGGGTTCTGCCTGCATAAAAGCCTGTAATAATTTCTCCGTTCTTATCCGTTCCAATAGGAAACTGAGCTTTGTTGCGGTAATGATATGGTTCCTCCATTCCCATAATTGGCTCCATAGGAATTTCTTTAAAACCACCGATACGTTCCAGATTGTCACGAACTTTCCGTTCCTTAAATTTCAATTGCTCCTGATAATCCAGAGCCTGTATCTGACATCCCCCACACTGCCTGTATACAGGGCATTTCGGTTCTACGCGGTAAGGAGAAGGCGTTACCAGATTCATCAGACGGGCATAGCCGTAGTTTTTTTTCACCTTCATAAGCTTGGCTTCCACCACATCACCAATGACTGCATCTTTAATGAACAAAGTAAATCCCTCTACTTTGCCGATTCCTTCGCCGTCCTTTCCCATGTCTTCAATTGTTACTGTCACCATATCATTTTTCTTAAAATCCATATTTACCTAAGCCTCTTTCTGTGCTTCCGCACACAGCCTTTCTTAGTCGTTATAATTTGTGCTCTTTCTAAAGTTAGACTCAAACAGACGGTTGTAACCAAGCCATCCATTGTTGTCCCCTGCACTGTGAAACATCTCTTTGATGGTTTGCATTTTTGCATCTGTGTTATCTGCCAGATTTAATGCAACTGCCTCTGCTAACGCCGGTTTCTTTGGTGAACCGTATTCCAATTCACCGTGATGAGCCAAAATACAATGCTTTAATTCGCTGGCTAATTTTGCTGGAAAGCCTTCCATTCCACGAATACGGTAGCTGATTTCCTCCGCTCCAATCATAATATGCCCCAGTAACTGTCCATCGTCTGTATAATCATTTACCGGAAAAGCAGATAACTCCCATGTTTTTCCCACATCGTGAAGCATCGCTGCTGTTAAAAGTAAATCCCTGTTTAACACAGTATATGTCTGGGCATAGTAATCGCAAAGCTTTGTTACACTTAAAGAATGCTCCAAAAGCCCGCCTACAAAACCATGATGCACACTTTTTGCCGCAGAATGAAATTTAAATTTCTTAATTAACTCTGCATCCTCTACATAAAAGCTTTTCAAAAGCTTATTTAAGTATGGATTTTTTACTTTATCTATGTAAGATACAAATTCTTTGTACATATCTTCTACATTTTTTTCAGAAGTAGGCAGAAAATCCTGTGGGTCATATTCTCCCTCAGATGCCTTTCTTACACGCTTTACATTCGCCTGCAAAGCCCCCTGAAAGCTGGTGATGTCTGCCATAACTTCCACATAATCCATCACATCAAAATCATCAATTCCGGCAGAGTTTGGTTCCCAGATTTTGGCATCCAATGTTCCTGTTTTATCCTGCAGAATTACAGTTTCGTATGGCTTTCCGTTTTTGGTCACCAATGCCTGTTTGTGTTTACAAAGATAAATATCTGAGATTCTTTCTCCCTCTTTCAATGTTTCAATGTATTTCATAATTTGTACCAAACCTTTCTATTTTCTTAATATCATTTATTACTTGTGCTACGGCATTACGCTCAATGTCACATCAAATTTAATTTCCACATATCCTTCCGCCCCCAGACGCATTGCTGTTATGGAAATCAACTGTTCCGGTTCGCAACCATTAATGGCATTTTCAAATGCTCTCTGAGTGGTGATTTTTTTTCCTTCGATTTCCACTATAATATCACCGCTTTGTATGCCCGCTGCCATTGCCGGCGAGTCCATAGATACATTTGTGATTCCTACGCCTCTTGGCATTCCGTAAGTGGCTTCATCCTCTTCTGTCACTTCCCTGCTGTGAACTCCAAGATAAGCAATACCCAAATTATTAGAAAGTCGTTCTATAATTCCTTTTAAGTCTGAAATGGCATATGCTGTAATCGTTCCATTTTCGGAAGCAGCACTTAAATCTCTTGTGTAAATTCCCACTACCTCGCCTGCAAAATTAATCAACACACCGTTGGCACTGCTGCTTCCCAACATATCGGTGCGAATCAGCGGATAACTTACATCTTCTGTATCCGACACAGTCTTTAAGGAGGTAATACTTCCATTTAACATGGAATCTGTTGTTCCCAGTGGACTTCCCACTGCAAGTATTGGTGTCCCCAGATGAAGAAGCTTGGAATTTCCAAGAGTAACCGGCTTAATTTTATCAATATTCTTCTGTTCAAAAGCACTTCTGTCTACCGCCAGCATTGCCATGCCTGTATTTCCATCATATTTCTTTTGAACTGCCGGAAACTGCTCTCCTGTAGCAAACAGTATATTGATTTCCTCTACTCCTTCCAGCACTTTTTTATCTGTGAGAATGAGAAATTCTTTTCCATTATCAGCTACCACAATACCGGAGGCCTGACCTTCGTTCTCATACGGATTATTCAGCCAGTCCACGTTACTGCTTACACCCACCACAGTTACAAGGGAATTTTTAATTCCTTCTGTCACACTGTACATTTCGTTATATAAACTGGTGTAGTCCTGCAATTCCAGCTCTTTTTCCACCACATTTACAATAGGCTCCTGAGTAGGTTCCGGGGTGGCTGTTGGCTCAATCGCTTCTTCTTCATCTTGGGAAGTCGTTTCATCTTTTGGTATCGTGATTACCTCGGCATCCATCTCTGCATACATCCACTCCTGAAGTTTTGGAGTAAGCACTGCCATAACCACACTAGCAATCAGCCCAAACACTACCGCCAACCCAAGAAAACATCCCAGTTCCATAACCATCTGTTTTTTGCTTTTGGGACGCTCCTTGATTTTCTCTTTAATAAAGGAATATTCCGTCGTCTGTTCCGCCTTTTTTTCCTGTTCATCTTTCATGTATAAGGCACCTGTCCTTTCCGTTTTACGTTTTTATTAAGGCCAATAATACAATATGTTAAAATATTGTAACAAATACATATGAACAATTTATGAACCACTGTTAAAATATTGTGTGGGGCGTGTTGCGTCAATCACTGTGTTGGCTGGGGACGGTTACGATGGGGTAAGAAGTTCTGGGAGCATCCTGTAGGAAAGTTGTGGCAAACAGTACGCAACCGGAACACATTCGCCATCCATGGCTCAGGTGTTCCTTTCCCGGACGTCCTGTCCGGGAATTGCTGGATATCGACAGGATGCTAAGAACTTCTAACCCATCTCCACAGCCCCCAGCCAACACAGTGCTTGACGCAACATGTCACATGCACCAGGGCCACTCTTGGGAGTAAAGCAAGTTATATATGAAATCAATTAACTTTTTTACCTTCCTAAAGAAAGACACCCCACAGCAAAAACGGAGTGTCTTCACCTTTTATTCTTTATTTTGTATGCTACTCATTTTCAATGATGTATTAATATAATCAATAAACGAAACCTTTTTATTCAGATAATCATCCGGTATAATTTCTTCTATTATCTTGTTAAAATACTGCTGAAACTTTTGATGATATGTAAACAACATAGTTTCTACTGTTTCTACTGTGTATTCTTCTCTACATAAAATCGGTATACCTTTGCCTTCGACTTGCATCATCATTGTCTTACTGTTTTCTCCAAGTCCCTCAAAATGTATTATTCCACGATGTTTTAAAGAATTATACAATGTACGCAATTTCTTTACATCCATATCATCATCAAATTCAACCATAATATGTTTGATACGAACTGCCTCTAATTTTTTTTGTGATATAGCACAGTCTAATTGAGCTTTCAAATTATCTCGATTACATTCATTCTCCATCTTTTTATGTTTATTTGTTAAAAGATATTCAAATGATGCTGGTTGTATATAAGCCCATATCACTTGCCAACTCAAATCTAAACATATTGCATATTCGATTACTGCATGTAAAAGAAAATGAGTTTTAATATATAATTTGCTGATTTCACTTTCTCCACATAGATCACCATAATTATCATAGCCAGCAGACATAAATGATTGTTTTGCATTTGCAAAGGAATGATATACATCTCCAATTTTATGACTAGCAGCAATAACTGATGGATTTGTTTCAGCATATTTCACATAATCGGTGTCTATTGGCTCATAATTATGCCACTTATGAAAATCATTGTCATTTGATAATTTTTCGTAGTCCATATCCCCCCCTCCTACCATTCGTATCCACAATTATTACAATGCCATTGCTTTTTAACTTTTTGTGACAATAATCCCCACATGAACACCGAACCAGCCTTTGATGCAGTTGATACCTTTTTAATGTTTGTACTTTGGCAAGTAGGACATTTAGGAAGATTTTGTACTGTATTTTGAATGCTATTAATAGTATTGTTTTTGATAGGTAACAAATTAGGTGTACCTAAGTTTTCATTTATCATTTCCATTAAATCATCGTAGCGAGTCTGCTTTTGGGTATTATTCAATACAGATAAATAATTGTTTAGTATGGCTTTATTTTCTTCTGTACCATATATCAGTAATTGATAAATTGGATACCAATAAGTTATATGGTTTGTACCACCAAACAATTCATCCTCAAACGACTTAAGTATAACATTCATTATTTCTTTTTGACCGTCTAACTGTATTTTACTAAAATCAATGAACTCAAATAGCTTTTTGTGTTCACCCCAACCACTATAATATGCGGTTTGCTTATCTATTCGTGCTATTGTTATAGCAAGCTTATTCCATAAAGAAGTATCTCCTAGTTGTTCTAAGTGTTCGGCTTCAACTATAAGCTCTTCTATTTTAGGCTTAACTTCAAAAATATACAATGCAGTTTCTTTATTATATTCTTCAACATTTGACATAAAGTAATTAGCCCTATCCTGTATAAATTGTATTAATTTATCGCAACTGATATTCACTACTATTTTAGCGGTATTGCTCTGTTGTTGTAACGGAAAACCGCAGTGAATACATGCCGGTGCTTTATCAGAAATTTCTTTTCCACATTCTGGACATTGAATAAGTGCCATAACAGTACCCCCTCATCATATAGTATATTTTTTATAATACCACAAAATAAAGGGGGTGTGAATAACCTATACTAATACATTTACCTATTTTCATTTTCTATAACCACTTCAATGACATCTGTCTATTTTTCGAAAAATTGAATTTTTTGTAAAGTTCGTCATCTGTCCATATGTAATCGAAATTTCCAACTACTCGTTTTCTATTTTCATCTAAACAAAACAGAAAATGTCATTAAACTTCATAAAAAACACCCGCGACTCTCCTTGTACATCCCCCCCAACCTATTGTATAATATCAAATGGAAAACTCACATTTTTCCTAGAGGCAATGAAAGACTTGACTAGCCGATGGTAGCAGGGAAAGTGGTGGGCGGTGCCTGTGGAGGGGGATTAGAAGTTCTTCGCATCCTGTCGATACACAGCAATTCGAGCCACGGATGGCGAGTTTGCACCGGTTGCGTACTGTTCGCCATCCCCTATCCCGGGATACGATTAGAACTTCTTATCCCCCGTAACCGGTACCGCCCGCCACTTTCCCTGCTACCATCGGCCAGCCAACCCTCACTCCCTCTCGGCAAAATACCACGTTTCCCAACATCAACAAAGAAAGGCAACACACATGAACAAAAAATCCTTAAAAACCCTTGAATATACAAAGGTCATCGACCTTCTTATAAACTACGCCTGCTGTGACAGTGCCAAGAAGATGTGTAGAGAACTGCTTCCTATGACAAACAAGGAAGAAATCGAACAGGCACAGCGTGAAACTTCAGATGCTCTTGTAAGAGTTTACAAGCATGGAAGCATCTCTTTTGGTGGTGTCCATGATATTCGTGGTTCTTTGAAGCGTCTGGAAATCGGAAGTACTTTGAGTCAGGAAGAATTATTACAGGTTTGTAATCTGTTAGAGAACACTAACCGTGTAAAACAGTATTCCCGAAATGAAACTACGGATTTACCGGAGGATAGCCTTGCACCTCTGTTTGAGGCGTTGGAGCCTCTGACTCTTCTTGCAGGTGAAATTCGCAGATGTATTATTTCTGAAGATGAAATCAGTGATGATGCTTCTCCGGAACTAAAAAACATCCGTCGTAATATGCGAAATATTAATGAGCGTATTCATGCACAGCTTGTTTCCATGACCTCTAATCCTACCACCCGTACCTATTTGCAGGATGCTGTCATCACACAACGTAACGGCAGATACTGTCTTCCTGTTAAAGCAGAACACCGTTCTCAGGTGTCAGGTATGATTCATGACCAGTCTTCCAGTGGCTCTACCTTCTTCGTGGAACCGATGGCAGTCGTAAAATTAAATAATGATTACAAGGAATATATGTTAAAAGAGCAGGAAGAAATCGAGCGGATTCTTGCCACTTTAAGTGCTTCTACTGCGGAGCATATTGAAGAAATCATTGAAAACTATCGTCTTATGACAAAGCTGGACTTTATTTTCGCAAAAGCCTTGTTGTCCAAATCTTACAAAGGAAGCGAACCGGAATTTAATACCGATGGCATTATCCATATCAAAGACGGACGCCATCCTTTACTGGATAAGCATAAAGTTGTTCCTATTACTATTCGTTTAGGAGAAGACTTTGATTTATTGATTGTGACAGGTCCGAATACCGGCGGTAAAACCGTTTCCTTGAAAACAGCAGGACTATTTTCACTGATGGGACAGGCAGGACTTCACATTCCGGCTATGGACCACTCCAAACTTACGATATTTCAAGATGTATTTGCCGATATTGGAGATGAGCAGAGCATTGAACAATCATTAAGTACCTTCTCCTCCCATATGACAAATATTGTACAGATTTTAAAATCTGCTACCAAGGATTCTCTGGTGCTGTTTGATGAACTTGGTGCGGGAACCGACCCAACGGAAGGTGCTGCTTTGGCTATCGCCATCTTATCTCATTTGCACACCCTTGGAATCCGTACCATGGCAACCACCCATTACAGCGAGTTAAAGGTATTTGCCCTTTCCACACCGGGTGTAGAAAATGCAAGCTGTGAATTTGACGTGGAAACTCTGCGACCGACCTATCGATTACTAATCGGAATTCCTGGAAAAAGTAATGCCTTTGCCATTTCCTCCAAATTAGGACTTCCTGATTTCTTAATTGAAGATGCCAAAAACCAAATCAGCAAGGAAGCCGAAAGCTTTGAGGATGTCATTGCCGACTTAGAAGCCAGCCGCAAAACCATTGAAAAAGAGCAGGAAGAAATCAAGCAATACAAAGAAGAAATCAAAATCTTAAAACAACGCTTGGAGAAAAAACAGGATAACATTGACAAGCGTAGAGAAGATATTTTACGAGAAGCAAATGAAAAAGCTCGTGAAATTCTTAACGATGCAAAAGCCTACGCCGACCAAACCATGAAGGACTTCCGTAAATTTTACGAGGAAAGCGGTACTTCCAAAGAAATGGAAAAGCGTCGTCAGGATGCCAAGAAAAAACTGGATTCTGTCAATAACAAGTTAGCTGTTAAAAATACTGCAAAACCTTCCAAACAACATAAACCGGGAGATTTCAAAGTTGGAACCAGTGTCAAAGTACTAAGCATGGGATTGGACGGAACTGTCAGCACTCTGCCAAACGCTAAAGGTGATTTGTATGTGCAGATGGGAATTCTTCGCTCTCAGGTAAATATCAAGGATTTGGAAATTTTAGCACAGCCAAAGCCGGAACAAAACAATTTCAGTCGTACCGGTTCCGGCAAAATTAAGATGTCTAAATCTTCCAGCATTTCTACCGAAATCAATCTGATTGGCAGAACCACTGACGAGGCAATTGCATTGTTGGATAAGTATTTAGATGATGCTTATCTTGCCCATCTGCCTAGTGTGCGTGTGGTACACGGTAAAGGTACCGGTGCATTGCGCGCTGCAGTGCATAAACACCTTAGACGTACGAAATATGTAAGCTCTTTCCGTCTTGGGGAATTTGGTGAGGGAGATGCAGGCGTAACTATCGTAGAATTTAAATAACAAAACTAGAACAAATAATTTCAGGAGGAGATTACATGGCAGCAAAACAGAAAATTTTGATTGTAGATGATGATAACAATATTGCTGAACTGATTTCTTTATATTTAACAAAGGAATGCTTCGAAACCCAGATTGTAAATGATGGCGAAGAAGCATTAGCTACTTTCGATACCTTTGAACCAAATTTAATTTTACTTGATTTAATGCTTCCGGGCATTGACGGTTATCAGGTGTGCCGGGAGATTCGTGCCAAGTCCCAGACTCCTATTATTATGCTTTCTGCCAAAGGAGAAATTTTTGACAAAGTATTGGGACTAGAGTTGGGAGCAGACGACTACATTATCAAACCCTTCGACTCCAAAGAACTGGTAGCCCGTGTGAAAGCAGTCCTTCGCCGCTACCAGCCCGCAAAAATCACACCTGCCCAAAACAGTAATATCAAAATGGTGGAATACAAGGATTTAATTATCAATCAGACCAATTATTCCGTGGTTTACATGGGAAATACCATCGATATGCCACCAAAGGAACTGGAATTACTCTATTTCCTCGCCGCCTCACCAAATCAGGTGTTTACCAGAGAACAGCTTTTAGACCATATCTGGGGCTATGAATATGTGGGAGATACCCGCACTGTAGATGTGCATATCAAGCGACTCCGCGAGAAAATTAAGGACCACGCAAACTGGGCTCTCTCCACGGTATGGGGCATCGGCTATAAATTTGAGGTGAAATAGCATGAAACACACACTTTATCGCAAATTTCTTTTTGCCTATCTGCTGTTTGGTTTTTTGAGTTTTTTAACTATTGCACTATTTACCTCCAATTTGACATTAAACCACTTGACAAGGCAGAAAGCAGATGATTTATACAAAGAGGCAACTCTTGTGTCCTCCCAGTATGCCGGCAACTATTACAACAACACTATGGATTTGCAGACAGTTCACTCCCATTTACAGGCTTTAGACACCTATATGTCCGCCCAGATTTGGATTATCAGTCCTCAGGGAACTATTATTGCCAACTCCAGAAAGCCTTTAAACAGTGAATTTCTGAAAATTCAGGGTTTTAACCCTGCCTCTAATTCCCATTCCTTTTACAGTACCGGAAATTTTTATGGGATGTTTTCTGAGGACACTCTAAGTGTAGTTTATCCGATTACTTCTGGAATCACGGTGAAAGGCTATATTGCCCTGCATACTTCCATGACACAGATTGTTCAGTCCAGAGATAAGATTTTAAATATTTCCTATATTTCTCTGGGTGTAATCTTTGTATTATCTACGATTATCTTAATTGCATTTACCTACATGGTATTTATGCCCTTGCGAAAAATTACCACAGCCACCACTGAATATGCCAACGGTAATTTCAAACATCAGATTTCTATAAGTACGGATGATGAAATCGGCCGTCTTGCCCATTCGCTGAATTTTATGGCAAGTGAACTGGATGCTTCGGAAGAATACCAGAAGAAATTTATTGCAAATATTTCCCACGATTTTCGTTCACCACTGACCTCTATCAAGGGTTATTTAGAGGCAATCTTAGACGGTACAATTCCACCGGAAATGCAGGAAAAATACTTAAACATTGTGCTTTCCGAAACAGCCCGCTTAAACAAGCTTACCCAGAGTATGCTGTTATTAAATAATTTGAATGCCAAGGAATTGATGTTAGAGAAAACTAACTTTGATATTAATAAAGTGATTAAAGACACCGCTGCCTCCTTCGGCGGAAGCTGCATGGAAAAGAATTTATCCATTGAATTGATTTTGACCGGAAAATCTCTATATGTTTTTGCTGATATGAGTAAAATCCAGCAGGTGCTTTACAACTTAATTGATAATGCCATTAAATTTTCCAATAATAATTCTACTATATATGTGGAAACTACTGAGAAAAACGAAAAAGTTCTGATTTCCGTCAAGGATACAGGCATTGGAATTCCCAAAGACAGTATTAATCAGATTTGGGACAGATTTTATAAGATTGATGCCTCCAGAGGAAAAGATAAAAAGGGAACCGGTCTTGGACTTAGCATTGTGAAGGAAATTGTTCAGGTACATAATGAGAATATCAATGTGGTTTCCACGGTGGATGTGGGGACGGAGTTTATATTTACCCTTTCCAAATCTAAGGGAATTGCAGAAAATTAGATTTCACACATATTGAAATGGGACGCTATCCGTTAAGCGTCCCATTCTAATTCACATCCTTATGTTTTAATTATTCACAGCTCTTTATATATTCTTCCGCCTGTTCCATTGTCAATTGAAATTCTTCTTGTAAGGCTTCTTTTATCTCGCCCTCACTTTTCCCAAATTTTTTACACGTCTTTATCATAGCTCTAATTCCCTGCTCGATTCCCTGCTCGATTCCCTGCTCGATTCCACGTTCTAAAATCGCCTCACCAAAATTACACATATTTTGAACTCCTCCTTCTAATTCTTCGCTGTTTGGTATATGATAAATCTTTTCCAATTGATTCATTATAGTTTCTTTTGACAATTCCGGTGAAAATAGTAGTTTCAACATTCCATTTAAAGTAGGATTCGTTTCATCTTCAGAAATTTTATGAGGCAAATTAATCATAATTACCTCTAATAAATCATATCGAAAATGTCCCTTGGAAGTATTACCTGCCATAATTTCTTCTTCCAAATAATATCTCAAAATAGTATTCCGGCAATATTTCGGAGGATATAAACATATCCAAATAGAATACACCTTTTTTATATCATTGTACTCCGACTTTGCAAATTCTACTCCTTTTTGAGACGATATCTGCCTTGCTGCGTAGTAGATACCTCGTGTCACCAAATCATATCCCGGATAAAAATCTTTTTGAGCCTCAATATCTATAAGCAATTTAATAAATTTTTTGCTTTTTTTAGGATATCTCACATAAAATTTCACATCATAAGTAATACTTCCTTCTCCCGGAACACTATCTTCTGTATTACTTCCTGATATTCTATCCCCTTTATTGGTAAGACCCGCTTCCATAAGTACACTGTCAATCTTTGGCTCACCCTCAATATACGGAATAATTTGTTCCGGCATCATGCCCTTAAATTCCTGTACCGTTCCTGCCAAAATATGTGCCAATATTATTTTCTGACTCAATATATATTTAATATTTGCATCATATTCTTGGATATTTTCTGTTGCCTGTAATGCTTTGTTTAGTTCTGTTTTCAAATACATTCCTCCTTTGTCAGCAGGAATGCAAGCGTTTTTTACCTCTTTTCCAAAGTACTTCTGTCTTACTCCTGCTTATTTATTTTTCTCGGGATATTCGCAAGAGTTTTGACTGATAACTTGAACATGGCAATACGCCACATAGAATCTTAGAAACTATTTGCTTATGTTTAGGCTAACACAAACACAATACGATTGCAAGAACTATTCATTTAAATTTTTTTAAAAAATTACATTTCAGCCATATTTTTAGAACAAAAAGAAAGAAGATTCCGGAGTTGTCTTGTAAACTCTGTAACCTTCTTTCTTTGCTTTGTGGAACTGTATTTTATAATCCCCAATAAAGCTCTATTGTATTATTATGAGGTTCTACATTCCCTGTATATTGCTCATTTCCCGTACGACGCACCAAATTAATATCATAGGAACCATATAATCCCTCATTTGACGTTTTGATATCAAGTTCACATTGACTTTTTGATGTCACATTTTGTTTAGGATTTACATACTCCAATTGAATGATTAAATCCTCTTTATAGCCTTTTAATTTTTCTTTTGGAACTACGAGCGTCAGTTGATACCCACTTGATTCGACATTCTTTATTTCAAATGTACCCTCTGCATATGTATATTCACAGTTTTCATCAGGGGCATATGTGCAGTTTGTTTTTGCTTCATCAAGGTTAATAGGTTCACCATTTAGCTTAACATTCACAGTTATTAATATCTTATTTCTTGAAAAATAAAGCATTATTGGTAATACTACAACCACGAAAATTGTAGCAAAAATAACTATATTTCTTTTCTTTCTCATATATTCTCCCTACGCTATTTCAAATAACTAAATTTCCATTTTTTACCTAATGTGCTACAACGATATTTACCTTTCACACAAGAAATTTTTACCCATCTGCCTTTGGATAAATCGTATGGTGACTATATTTCACAACTGTGAATTTCCTATATAAAACTCAATTTTTACCAGTGCAACTGATGCAATTCTCCCTCCATCTGCATCTGGTCAAAATCATTCTGACGCAATGCTTCATATAACACAATTGCCGCAGAATTAGATAAATTCAAGGAACGAATCGAATCCAACATCGGTATACGAATACAAGTATCCGGATTCTCCACTAAGATTTCTTCCGGTATTCCGGCACTTTCTTTTCCGAACATAATATAGCAGTCGGATTCATAGTTTACCTCTGTATATGTATGCTTTGCCTTTGTAGTGGCATAATAGATTTTTGCTCCCGGATTCTTTTCTAAAAATTCTTCATAATTCACATAACGAATCACTTCCAAATCATCCCAGTAATCCATTCCTGCTCGTTTGATTTCCTTTTCATTCAAGCGAAATCCCAAAGGTTCAATCAAATGAAGTCTGGTTCCGGTTGCCACACAGGTTCTACCGATATTCCCTGTATTTGCCGGTATCTCCGGCTGATATAACACAATATTTAACTTAGCCATTTTCCTTCTCCTTACGAAGCTTCGTGATAAAACGTTCCATTCTCTCCAATGCTACCTTCAGATTATCCAAAGAATAGGCATAAGAAATACGAAGAAATCCTTCCCCACATGCTCCAAAAGCAGTACCAGGAACTACCGCTACCTTTTCTTCTTCCAGGAATCTGGTTGCAAACTCATCTGAAGTCATACCAAATTCTTTGATGGACGGGAATACATAGAAAGCCCCATATGGCTCAAAGCACTGCAATCCCATTTCCTTAAAGCGGTGCATCAGATATCTTCTTCTCTGATTGTAGGCCTCACGCATTACTTTCACATCTTCATCCCCGTTTTTCAAAGCATCCACTGCTGCATACTGGGAATTGGTAGGCGCACACATAATAGCAAACTGATGAATCTTTGTCATCTGTTCCATAATAAGTGCCGGTCCACAGGCATATCCCAAACGCCATCCTGTCATGGCATAGGCTTTAGAAAATCCGTTAATTAAAATGGTTCTTTCCTTCATACCCGGCAGGGAAGCAATGGATACATGTTCTTCCTTGTAAGTCAATTCAGAATAAATTTCATCAGAAATTACAAATAAATCATGTTCAATAACCACTTCTGCAATAGCTTCCAAGTCTTCCTTTTCCATAATTGCCCCCGTTGGGTTATTTGGAAATGGCAGTACTAAAATCTTTGTCTTCGGTGTAATATGTTCTAACAATTCTTCCTTAGTTAAGCGAAATTCATTTTCTTCCTTCAAATTAATAATCACAGGTACCGCATCTGCTAACACGGCACACGGAAGATAAGATACATAGCTTGGCTGTGGTATCAAAACTTCGTCTCCAGGATTAATCATGGCGCGAAGTGCCAAATCGATGGCTTCGCTTCCGCCAACTGTAATTAGTATTTCCTTTTTCGGGTCATAACTTGCATTTACACGTCTTTTTAAATACGCTGCAATTTCTTGTCTTAATTCCATCAATCCGGCATTGGAAGTATAAAATGTCTTTCCTCTTTCCAACGAATAGATTCCCTCATCTCTGATATGCCATGGAGTATCAAAATCCGGTTCTCCTACACCCAGAGAAATAGCATCTTTCATTTCACTTACAATATCAAAAAACTTACGAATTCCGGATGGTTCAATTTCTACTACTTTATCTGACAGTGGGTTTCTCATGGTGTCACCAACATCCTTTCATCTTTTTCCGGTGTATCAAGTATTGTTCCATGGTCTTTGTATTTTTTCAAAATAAAATGCGTCGCCGTACTCAACACAGAGTCTAGGGTAGACAATTTATCCGATACAAACTGTGATACCTGACGAAGAGATTTCCCCTCTAAAATTACCATCAAATCGTATCCTCCGGAAATCAAGTACACAGACTGTACTTCCGGATACTTATAAATTCTTTCTGCAATACTGTCAAATCCCTGTCCACGCTGTGGTGTCACACGGACTTCAATCAATGCTGTTACTTTTTCCGTAGATGTTTTGGACCAGTCAATCATGGTGTGATAACCACAGATAACGTTTTCTTTTTCCATGTCGGCCATTTCATTGGCAACAGCCACTTCATCAACTCCCAGCATAACAGCCAGTTCTTTCAAGTCTACACGACTATTCTTTTCTATAAAAGTTAAAATTTCCTCTCTCACAACAATTCCTCCCAAATTATATTTTCATTTTATATATTTCGTCTGCCTGAGGCAAATCCAAATATCTCGTTTCCTCCTGATTACGAATAATCCGGTCATTTCCATCGGTAATTCTTCCGATAACGCTTGCCTCTATTCCCAGCTTATTCAATTCCCATACCAGGTTAGAACCATTATTTACCGCCATCAAAAGACTGCCTCCGGAACGGAGTGCATATGGATTCAACTCGAAATACTCGCAAATTTCAATCACTTCCTGTTTCACAGGTATTTTCTTAATATCTATTTCCAGTCCGACGCCGTGCTTTCCAGCAAATTCCCAAAGACCTCCTAAAATTCCGCCCTCCGATAAATCATGCATAGCACTCACCTCGGACTTAACGGCGGTGGCGGCCTCCAAAAGAACGGTCATTTCATGTTCCATGGCCATAACTCTGTCCAGCATAGCATATGGATACCTGTTCTGCAGTTCCTCTTCCTTTGCATTAACAATCAACAGGGCACCTTCCATACCTATCCATTTACTTACTACCAGTTCCTGACCAGCACACACTTTCCGTTCTTCCATGGAATTTTCGGCACTTACCCGTCCAATACCTGTTACGGTGAGAATAGGAACCTGCACATTTTCAGAGATTCGGGTATCCCCTCCGGCAATTTCAACCTGCAGTTTTTCTGCCGCATCATCCATGGCTTTCATATACGCCTTCAATTCAGATTCCTGAAATTCTACAGGCAAAGTCATGGAAACGGTAACTGCAATCAATACCGCGCCACTACATGCCATATTATTCCCTGCCTTATACACTGCCAAAGCTGCTGACAGTGAATTTGACGCTTCATATATATTGGTAGTCACTACAATATCCTCAAGTGCTTTAAGCCGAAGCAGGGCATAATCTGCACCCACTCCGGCTCCTTTGAAGACTTCTTTATTTTTCTGTTTTATTTCATTTATAATAGAACGTTTTAATATATTTACCGGTACTTTACCAGTTTTCATCGCAAACACCTTCTGTCACCAATTATTGTGCAGCCTCCGGAGCCACCTGGTCTGGAGCAACTTCTGCTGCCGCGGCAGCCGCAGCTGCTGCCTGCTGTTGCTGCTGTTGCTGTAATAGCTGCTGCTGTTGCTGTTGCCATAACTGTTGCTGTAAAGCTGCTGCCGCATTTGGATCTGCTGCTCCAGAGTATGCCGCTGCAACAGATTTTACTGTGTTAAGATCTCCTGTGGCAATAGCACTATTAATCGCTGCCACTGCGTTTGGATCTGCACTTGCAGTACCTACAGTAACAAACTGAGGTGACATCTGATATGTACTCTTATTGACACGTTCACGACTGACTTCTGTGCCATTTTCAGTTACTACCTTGTAAAGTTCCGCCACATAACCTGTATGTGCTGACTGGGTTACCTTTACATATCCAACACCCTGACCGCCGTCTGCCACAAGCTGAGGTGCCCCCGGCTCGGTTGTGCTGACTGTTACACTTTCAAAACTTACTTTCCGGTTTACAGTGTCTCTTGTTTCACATCCATAAACATTAAAATATACCTTCTTATTTGCTGTATATCCTTCTATGTAAATTGGATAATCTGTATTATTGGTAAATTTAAAATCTTTTGCTGTCCCTGCAATAGCAGCATCTGCTGAACGATCCACATAATTTACTATCATGGAATGGTTATGTCTTTCGTCCACCTGCAATTCCGCTCTTAATACTGCATTGTATAAAGTGGAACTTACCTGACAGATACCACCACCGAAGCTCTCTACTACTTTACCATTCAAATAAGAACCGGCAAGATAATATCCGTTTGCTTCTGTGAACGGGCTAATTGTTTCATAGGTAGAAAAACTATCCCCAGGATAAAGAAGTGTTCCATTAATTAATTTGGTACCATTTGCAACGTTAGCAGAACGTGAAGAACCTGAACTGGAGTAACTGGTTGAAAAAGTTCCAAGAATGTCCTTTACCTTTGCCAGCTGTTCTGCATCTCCACGAGGTTTTTCCACTTGCACGCTGACTTCAAATTCTGCGTTTTCACCTTTCCATTCACCGGTTATAAACTCTTTTAATTTTTTAATGGTTTCTTCTTCGTTTACTACGATACCATCTTTTCCTTCTTTTACGTTAAATCCGCTTGATGTCTTCTCCAAAGTTGCATCTTCCGCTTCCTGATTAAACACTTCACATTTTTCCACAACCACATTGCGAAGTTTTTCTTCATCCACAGACAAATCAATATTGTATTCGATTGGCTGGTTTTCTAAGTCTTTTAACGCTTTGTATCTCTCAATAATGTTTCCTTTTGTACCATATTCCAAAGCTTCTGTAAGTACATCCAAATTTGTGCAGGAAATGCCGAACTCTTCTCCGGATACGTCTACTTTATTATCGAACACACTCAAAGTAATGGTTTTATCCTTCAGTCCCTCCACATATTCTTCCACTTCTGCCGTTACTTCTTCTACGGTTTTTCCGGCTGCATTAATGCTGCCCATGTAAATACCATTCTTGAATACCGGCTCACTGTTTTCTGTTGCACTTGCCTCAATTCCGTATTTTGCACTGCACGCTACGCACATCACAAACAGAAATGCGGCAACTTTTTTAACTTTGCTCATAACGGGTCCCCTTCTCTAAAATAAATCACTACAACCTATAGTTTATCAACGTTACTATTTTAACATATTACCTCAGATTTTAAAAGATGCAGATATACCAATATATTTGACATATTTAACCATTTTCTGATAAACTATACCAAGATATTGATATGTATTATTACAGCAGAGAAGCAAATAAACTCACTACCATTGTTAATACTAAAACAGAAGAAATTACAGCTGCAACAGTTTTCTTTGTTTTTGGATTATTCATATTAATCATATTGCTTTCACCTCTAAATTTATTTTATATTTGAAACACTAAAAAACTCTTTCTAGAAAGGATATTATAAACTATGTCTAGATTTTTTGCAACCTTTTTCCTTGTTATATTGATTGTAGTCTGGTATGCTTACGAACGTGCCAAGTCCATAAAAAAAGCTCGCATATCCTCAGAAAAGTTCTGGGCAAAGGAGGCTGAAGCCAACAGCACAAGAAAAAAATCCATGGCGGATTTGACATTAATTACCATTCCGTTGGATAGGCTTCCAATCACTTCTACAGACGACGAAAAGCTTGGGGAATGTCAGGATTTTATTACATTTTTATCAGAAAAGGACATTATAAATCTCACTGGTATTTCCAACACGGATTTAAAACTGAAATATGGGGCACCAAATTTCCCTTACCTTAGTGAATGTGACCAGAACTTTACTGATTTAGTACGGACCTTGAATCAGTGGGCTGAACGGCTTTTAGAATTAAAACGTCCGGAAGATGCAAGACAGGTTCTGGAATTTGCAGTATCCTGCCGAAGCGATGTAAGCACCACATATCAAATGCTTTCTTCTCTTTATGTGCAGTCTAAGGACAGCAAAAAAATACTTGAGTTAATAAAAACAGCCGAAACTCTGGATACTCTGTTAAAAGAAAACATTCTCGCAAATCTTGAGAAAGCCTACATTGCATCCGGTTCCGGCTTTGACGATATTTTTACAACTCCATAAGTTCTTTTACCTGAAAAGTTCGAGCCTCGTGACTTAACGGACTTCGATTCTGATAATCAAAAAGAACAGGCAGTAATTTCTTTTCAAAGCTATCCTGCACGTCATAATGGAATACTTCCAAATGTGTCATGCGGTATAGCTGTTTTTCTTCTGTTTTTTCATAATCTTTCAAATAAGATTTTTCCACAGCCTCTTTTTTATAAAACTGGCGAATATCATCCTTGTATCTATCCTGACTGTCCGCCCACTGCGGACGATTCTTTAAATTTTCTCTGAGATATAAATCATACAACAGACATTCTTTCAAACATGATATTATAATTTCCTGCTGTGCTTCCGGTCTTTCCGGCTTTAATTTTTCTTGTACAAAATTCAAAAGTATTTCATACCTTGCCATTCTGGAATGACTAAGTTCAAATAATCCCTTTTCTTCATAATAATCTCCAAGACACTCATACATAGAAAATGCATTTTCAAAAAATGGAAGCAGAGATTCCATGGTACGCACAAACTGCATGCTGTTATAATACACCTCTACCACTTCCTCCACCTGTTTCAGGCGAATTATTTCATCAAAGGACAGCCAATTTGTCTGCAATACTTCATAAGGAGGCTTACTGCTATATACAATTCCGTATTTTTCCTGAACATCATACATATAGGCACCTTTTAACACCTTTAAAAAGCCTAATTGGAGCTGTTCCGGACGCATGTCATAAACGGCGTTAAAGGAATGGGCAAAGCTCTCGTAGCCCTCGTAAGGAAGTCCTGCAATCAAATCAAGATGTTGATGTATATTTCCTTTTTCTTTGATAAACAATACATTTTTCTTTAGCTTCTCAAAGCTGGTCTTTCTGTGAATAGCCGAAATAGTCTGCTCATTTACTGACTGAACCCCAATTTCTAACTGAACCAGCCCCGGGCGCAATGTACTTAAAAATGCTAATTCTTCTTCATTTAAGATATCTGCCGAAATTTCAAAATGAAAGTTTGTAATACCATTGTCATGCTTTTTGATAATCTGAAAGATTCCCATAGCATGGTTGTGAGAGCAATTAAAGGTTCTATCCACAAACTTTACCTGAGGCACCTTATGATTTATAAAAAACAAAAGCTCTTTCTCCACCAGGTCAAGGCTTCGAAAACGTACGCTTTTATCTACGGATGACAAACAATAAGCGCAAGAATAAGGACAGCCTCTGCTACTTTCATAATAAATGATGCGGTTTTCAAAATCAGATAAATCTTCGTAGGCAAAGGTCAAATCATCTAAATTAGAAAGGGCTCTATCCGGGTTGGAATGAATTTCTCCTTTTGAAACATAAGTTAATCCACATATGTCAGATAATTTTTTCTCCTTATCCACATAGGAAGACACTAATTCACAAAACGTAACTTCTCCTTCCCCACGCACAATTCCTTTTACCCACGGATTTTCTTTTAAAAACTGTTCTGACAAGTAACTAACCTCCGGTCCTCCAAGCCAGATATCTGTCTTGGGGAGCACTTTTTTGATATCTTCCAATATTCCCTGAATAAAATCAATATTCCAGATATAGCAGGAAATAGCCAGCACATCCGGCTGTTCTTTGTAAATGTCCTGTATCACATCTTCCTTCTGATGATTTATAGTGTATTCTTTCAGTTGCACATTCTCTTTATATTTTCCCAAATTTGCCCTTAATGAATAGACTGCAAGATTGGAGTGAATATATTTTGCATTTATGGCTGCTAACAATACTTTCATGTTATTTTACCTCTCAATACCACTTTTCTTTTAGACGAATAAACACACCCGCAAGAAACGGGTGTGTTTATATTATGCTACAATATTATTTCTTTTTCAACTCAAAATAGTTCGCAATCGCAGTTGCATTTGCAACACCTAATTTTTTCTGACCGGCATCACTGGTAAGTACAGCATGGTCGCTGCTTCCTGATAAATATCCTTCTTCAATCAGAATCGCCGGTACACCTTTAGCCACTGTATTTCTGATAACAGCATAGTAATCCGCACCGTTTTCACCACGAACTGTTTTTACACCTCTGTTTTTCATTCCGGCTTTGACAAGTTCAGACATTACAAGGTTACCCATTTTCGCTGTAGCTGCACTGTAATTTGGTGACAATGAGGCATATACTTCTGAGCCATTTGCAGATGTTGATTTGCTTGCAAGCATATTACAATGAATACTTACAAAGAAATCAGCTTTGTAGTTTGCTGCCATCTGACTTCTCTCAATCAGAGATGGATAAGTATCTCCTGTTCTTGTCATAATTACTTTTACATTATTGTATGTTTCTAATTCTGCTTTTACGTACTGCGCAATCTTTAAGTTAACATTCTTTTCATATGAACCTTTAAAACTGGTTCCCGGATCGCTTCCACCATGTCCCGGATCCAGAACAATAATAATTTCACTTACTGTTACTTTACAGGTTGCTGTCATACCATTGCTTGCTGTTGCTGTAATAGTACAAGTACCATTTTTCTTACCGGTAACAAGACCTGTATTTGTTACGGTTGCAACTTTCTTATTGGAGGATTTCCATGTAATCTCCTTATCTGTTGCATTGGCTGGTGCTAAGTTTGCAGTTAACTGAATTGCTCCATCCACCTTAAGATTAACTTCTGATGCGTTTAATGTAATAGATGACAATGCTGTATAAGAAATTGTTTTAAATGCACCTTTTACTCCATTGGTTACTGCATATACTCTAAAGTATGTAGTTGAGTTAGAAGCAAGACTTGCCACATAACTATTTGTCTTCACTTCTTTTGCCAGACGATATCCTGATTTCTTTTCTGAAGAAACATAAATCTGATAACTGTCTGCATAGCTGTATTTATCCCAGGTAAGTTTTGCTTTACCGGCACCGGAACCTTTTACTTTCAAGTTCTTAACTGCCGGTGGTTTCGCAACGATACCCTTTGGCGCACTTAATTCACCTTCGTATCCTTTAATAACACCAGCAACCTTGTAGTAGTACTTTGTACCGGTTTTCGCTTTCTTATCTGTATAAGTCAATTTCTTGGTTGTACCAATAGCCTTGTAACCTCTACTCTTTTTCGTAGAGCGATAAATGCGGTAGCTTTCAGCTCCAGCTGCTTTTTTCCATGTAAGCTTATTTGCAGTCGCAGTTTTATTCACTGCTTTTATGTTTTCTACCGGCTTGGTTACTGCTACACCGGATTCAATTCTTTCTTTACCTTTTACCTTGTCTTTATAAGGAACTACTTTATAGTAGTATTTCACACCACCGTTTACACCTGTATCTAAAAATGTGGTTGTAAAGAAAGTTCCTAACTTTTTATAACCGCCATTTTGTCTTGTAGAACGATAAATAGCATATTTATTTGCACCGGCTACTTTCTTCCACTGGATTTCCAACTGATTGTAATCACGGCTGACTACTTTCAAAGAAGAGGTTGCAGCAGGTACCGCTTTCGAATTTGTAATCTTACTGTAACCACTGGTATATTTTCCATAAACGGCATTTATTTTGTAGTAATATTTCTTATTGGTTTCCAGATTTTTATCTGTGTATGCTGTCTTCTTTGTAGTACCAATTTTAGCATATCCTGAGTTTTTTGAAGTAGAACGGTATACTTCATACTTTTGTGCACCGGCCACCTTTTCCCAGGTGATTTTGATACTGTTATAGCTTTTGCTGACCGCTGTTACATTCACCGGTGTGGTAATCATTGGCTGTACACTTGCTGCACTGCTCATAATACCTGCCCCGGCAATCCCGTTTCCGCTCTTGTATGCTTCCACTTTATAATAATAAGTGGTTCCTGTTGTAAGACCGGTATCTTTATATGTATACACGTTTGCTGCTGTAGTACCAACTTTTACAAAACCACTGTTATTCTTTGTTGAACGGTAAATATTATATCCACTGGCACCTTCTACTCCGGAAAATGTAATCTGAGCAGTATTATAATTTACACTTGCCGCTTTTACACTTTTTGGTGCTGTCATAACATAAACCGCCTGACAGTCACTGTCTCCATAAAATTTTTCTGTTGTATTTCCTGCATTTCTTTCCAGATATGCAACTACCTTATACGTATATACTTTAGAGCTGTCATTATCAGTTGTAAATATATTGCTTTCAACAATCTTTTCATAATCGTCTTCAATGACCGTTCCATTTACAACATAGCTTCTTGTTACTGCATAAGCAGAAGCCCCTTCCACAGCATCCCATGTAATTGTAACATTATCGCCATTGGAAACAGCTTTTACATTTTTTGTGTTGTCATATGTAGTATATGTATGTCCATACCCCACGGTAAAACTGGAACCGTTTTCCGCATTAATCACCTTGTACCAGTAAGTACGATATGGTTCCACACCGCTATCAATATAGCTCAATCCTGTAATTCCGGTGGCAATAGGCTCAAACTCATTGTCCGAAGGTCTAGACGGAGTAACATCACTAGTGCCACCTGTGGCACGCAATATCTGATAGCTTGTTGCGCCTTCCAGTGCAGACCAGTTAATCTCAATACTATTATAAGATTTACGTTCTACAGAAAAGCTTGTAGTTGCTGCGCTACTTGTTACAGTAGCCATCGCATTTAAGGTTACCAACATCACAAAAGCAAAGAAAAATGCCACTGCTTTCCTTACTCTGTTACTGTCAGAACCTGTGTGTTTTAAAAATAATCGCATCTGATTCCCCTACTTTCTCTTATTTCCGTGGATAATTCCACTAATTCTTCCGTAACTAAGTATAGGATAAACATGGCATTTTTACAATATCTAATTCAAAAAAAATGCTTAAGAATTTTTTAACAATTTTTCCATATTTTGTTTTACCAACCAAGCACTCTTCCATAAAGTGCTTCGTATTTCTTCGCTGCGGTATCCCATGAAAAATCTGTCTGCATTCCGCGAACCGCCATACGATTCCACTTATCTCTCATATCAAAATATACACGTTTTGCATAATTCACAGTGCCTAACAATTCCTCACCGTTATAATTATAGAAGGAGAAACCTGTTCCTCTTTCTTCAAATTCGTTAAATGCTTCTACGGTATCTCGCAGTCCACCTGTTTCACGAACAATCGGTACCGTTCCGTATCTTAACGCTATCAACTGTGTTAAGCCGCATGGCTCAAACAGTGATGGTAACAGAATTGCGTCACAACCTGCATAAATTCTGTGTGCCAGTTTTTCTGAGAAGCAGATATTTGCTGATACTCTGTCACCCATTTTCCACTGATAATGACGGAAGAAATTTTCATACTCAGAATCTCCGGTACCCAGAATTACCATCTGCACATTAGGGTCCACAATACCTTCCATCGCCCATTTCACCAAATCCAGACCTTTCTGGTCCGTAAGACGGGAAACAATACCAATCATAAATTTATTATCATCAATTGGTAATCCAAGTTCTGCCTGCAATGCACGTTTACTAAAAATCTTCTTATCGAACGAATTTGCATTATAGTGAATGGATATATGCTTATCTGTGTCAGGATTGTATTCTTCATAATCAATACCATTTACAATACCGCAAAGTGAGTGATTTTTGTAACGAAGCAATCCATCCAATCCCTCTCCATAGAAATCTGTCTGGATTTCTCCGGCATAAGTATCACTTACTGTGGTAACATAATCCGCATACACGATACCACCTTTTAACATGTTGGCATCTTTATCATAGCCTCTGGTAAAGCCCATATCATATTCTGAGAATGAATAATCCGGAAGCCCTGTAATATATTTAAATGTTTTAATATCCCATACTCCTTGGAATTTCAGGTTGTGAATTGTCATAATTACTTTTGTGCCCCAGAAAAATCCATTATCTCTGTAAAGAGTACGAAGATATACCGGCACCAGACCTGTCTGCCAGTCATGACAGTGAATTACATCTGGTTTGAAATCGATTACCGGCAAAATCGCCAAGGCTGCTTTTGAAAAGAAGGTAAACTTCTCAATATCATAGCGGATATCGCCATATGGCTTATCACCGCCAAAGTACTGTTCATTATCAATAAAATAATAGGTTACTCCCTGATATACATATTTCATAATTCCCACATAAGCATGGCTCTGCATATGTCCCATATCCATATAAAAATGATGTACATATTCAAAATGCTCTCTGTACTTCCAAGGAATTGATGTATAATTCGGAATTACCACTCTTACATCGTATTCATTCTTGTTAAATGATTTTGGCAGAGCACCCACTACATCTGCCAATCCCCCTGTCTTTATAAAAGGTACACTTTCTGATGCTACAAATAAAATTTTTTTCATATTCATATCCTCCTCACAATATCAATAGTCTACTAATTATCTTATACGATTTCGGGGATTTATTCAAGGGGTTTCTTTGCGGGAGACAGTTCTCAGCGGGGTGGCAGTTCAGCCCCCCGTATATAACGAAAGCTTCACGAGCTGTTTTGTCCTGCTCGTGAAGCTTCTGCTACTATAGGGGGTGTACCATCCACCCCTAAAGTTTATACTTATTATTTTTTATTTCAAATATGCTCCATTTTCACCAATTTTCCCAGGTGCTTTTGTTAATTCTGTATCTAATACGTATACTCTCATGTTACCTTTTCCAGGTGCACTAATTGTTAACGTTCCATTGTTTACTACCTGAACATCTCCTGTAACAGCATCTGTATAAGTTCCATTTGGAATATTATTAAATGTTGCTCCATTGGTAACTGTTACACATACGAAACTGTCTACGGTATCGCTGGTATAACGACGCTTATAAGCCATACTTCCGCTTACATTTTCTACTGAATACTGTCCCTTTCTCAATGCCGGAATAGCTGCTCTGATCTGGTTCAATCTCTGAAGATGTTTTGCCAGTGGCTTATCCAAAGTTTCTTTTACTGCACCGGTAGCTGTATATTCGCTAAAATCTGTAGCAGTAACAGTTCCTTCCAGATAATCTCCGTAATATGCACGTCCTGTATCTTTCAATGCTTCTTTATAATTATCAATTCTGGCACCTTTCATAAATTCTACTTCACTACCATAATACAGACATGGAATTCCTCGGAATGTAAACATCAGGCAAAGATTTTCTGCCCATGCATCTGTTCCTCCTTCGTACCTCCACAAATCATTTCCGTCCTGATCATTTCTTCCGTCAATACCCGGACCATAGTCATGTGAATCCACATACACTACATTATAGGAAGAATCATTCATATACCTATCTTCTGCTTTTGCAGCATTGAATGCTTTGTCGGCAGTCTGGAAATTAAAATGCATACTGTAATCAATAACACCCATTCCTGAACTCTGGCTATAATCCGGTGTATGATAATTATTTCCATCTAAGAATACATTTTTTGAAGTTGGTTGCTTATCTGTTCCTTCATTCGCATCGTATTCTTCTTTGCACAATGCAAGGTTATCTTTTCCATCTGTTGAATTGTGATTCCATCTGTTTACATATTTTTCTTCTGACTTCCATGTATAATATGGTGGCGATACCTGTGCTCTGTTATGATTCCATGTTTCAGATACACGACACGCTACTTCACCAAACATAAAGAATTTATCATTACCATTTGCCGCTGCTGCTTCTGTAAATGTTGGGATAAAGACTGTATTCATGGTTAATCTAGAAATATGTTTTACGGTATCCATACGGAATGCATCCACACCCATATCTATGTAATCAGAATAAGTATCTGTCAAATAATTGTACACAGTTGGATGTTCTGTATTAAGTTCTAGACAATCCGGTGCAAACTGTCCTGTGGTAACTGTAAAGTCTTCCCAACCAATATCTACGTTCTTACGATAAACCTCATCGGAAGATGTCATCCACTTATACATTGCAGCGTACTGGGCAGTTATACCATCCTTTGAGCTACCGGCCGCATTATAATCTGTAAAGTTTCCGCCACTGGCTATACTAATAAATTGATTCAGACTATCTAATGCACTTTCCTTTGGTGTTACAGCAGAGGAATTTCCTGACGCACCCTGGCCTAAAGTATAAGTCTTATCCATGATTGGGAATAAATTTTCCTCTCCCATATTACATGTATGATTCAGTACCACATCCTGAATTACCTTAATTCCTTTTGCATGACATGCATCAATTAAATCCTGATATGTTGCATCACTTGACTCCAGACGAGGGTCTACCTTACTGAAATTAATTGCATGATATCCATGGAAATCATATCCTGAATTATTTTCTGCTACAGGAGTAATCCAGATTGCTGTAAATCCTAATGCTTTAATGTAATCCAGTTTTTCAATTAATCCCTTGAAATCTCCACGCCATGCTGGATCATCATCACCATTTCCAATCTCTGCATCATGATTAGTATGGAAATTATTCGTAGAATCACCATCATAAAATCTTGCTGTCATAACAAAGTAAATGGTTTCATCTCGGAAGTCCCAATCTTCTCCTCTTTCAGCACCTCCACCCGGTGTTGGTGTTGGAAGATTTGGATCTCTTGTTGGTCTTGGTGTACTTGTTGGTCTTGGTGTACTTGTTGGTCCCGGTGTCGGAGTTGGTCCGGATGGATTGTAGTTATACCATTTACCATCTTTGTACCAATGTTCTCCTTCTTTTACACCTGTCAAATCTCCGGTTTCTTTATTTTCATTACAGTTGAATAACATACTTGCACTAGTTGCACCCTCGATTGTATAAGTGTACCAGTTATTTCCTTCCGCAGCCATAGCTACTCCAGGCCATCCAGTCTGTTTTTCTGATGCGCCTACGGCATCCCAGTAATGAATGTTCATACTTGCTGAGTTGCTGTAGAAATGCACAATAATTTTTCCTGTTACCGGTGTTGGTGTTGCGGTTGGTGCCATGGTAGCTGTTGGTTCCGCTGTTGCAGTCGGAACTGTTGTAGCTGCCGGCTTAGTTGGTAAAATCGGACCATTAGTAATAGTT
>JAFQUB010000007.1 GCA_017408735.1 Lachnospiraceae bacterium | reverse complement strand
AGCGTTGCTTACTGTAGCCACTTTCTTATCGGAAGATTTCCATGTTACTTCCTTGGAAGCTTTCGCCGGCTTTACTGTTTTTACTTTAAGAACAAATTCTTCGCCTACGCTCATGTTTTTTTCTGTTCTATTTAATGTAATCTTTGTTGCCTTATTACAGACTGTAATTTTGCAAACCGCTTTTACTTTCTTGTTAGCTTTGCTGGTTGCTGTAATCTTTGCCGTTCCGGCTTTCTTTGCAGTTACTTTTCCTTTACTGTTGACAGTAGCCACCTTTTTGTTGGAAGATTTCCAAGTCACTGCTTTGGAAGCCTTGGACGGTTTCACTGTTTTTACCTTCAAGGTATATTTTTGTCCCACATACAATTCTTTTTGGGTTGCGTTTAATTTTATTGTGGTTGGTTTTGGGGTTGCTGCCTCAACACTCATTGGTTGCGTTGATAAATTTGTTATGACAAACATAATTACTAACATTATTGCCAGTATCTTTTTCGACTTTGTTTGCATTATAACACTCTCCTTTCGCAATTTTTCACATTTTTTTAACACTTTTGTAAAAATAATATCATTCTTCCCATTAAATGTCAACGAACTCTCCGTGTAGTTTTAACTATTTCCGTTATAATCATCAATTTTTACATATAATTTGTTGTTTTTTTGTGAATCATTACAAGTATATTGCATATAACTTTACAAAACTTTCGTCAATTCATTTTTTCATATAAAACGCAGAAGAGAAGCCTTGCAGGCAATGCTTCAGCTTCTCTTTCTCTATCAAATACAGTTATTTCTTAATTGTCACTTTCTTTACAGAACTGTACGCACCATTTACTCTGTTATTGGTTGAATCTAACTTATAGGCTCTTACCTTTACATAGTATGTTGTTCCTTTTTTCAGTTTGCTTACTGTTTTTGACAAACTGCTGAAACGTACTGTCTTTGCATTCTTTTTAAATTTCTTGTCTGTTGAATATATCATTTCATAACCTTTTGCTCCACTGACTTTCTTTTTCAGTTTTACGGTTATCTTTTTAGACTTAGAATTCTTTACAAAAGAAATCGCCGGTTTGGATGGTTTTTTCACCTTATCCCATTTTGCATATAATTTAATATTTCCAGTAGTTCCCTTTTTAATGGCAGTTACTTTTGTTTTATAGTTGCTTTCTTTGTACCATCCTACAAAAGTATAACCTTTTTTCACTGCTTTAGGTAATGACACGTTTGCTTTTCCGTCATAAGATGTCACTTTATTCCCACTAATTTTTCCACCGCTTAACACATAAGTAATTGTATACTCAGCTGCTTCCGACGCTTTTGTTACTTCTGGTGTTTCTGTTGGCACTGCGACGCCAGATACAAGATCCGCATCTGCTGTAATATTGTTTACTTTATCTACAGTCTTTACGGAAATTTTATTTTCTTTTGCAAAGCTTTCTGCTTCGCTTCCTTTTTCACAAACAATCGTTACCTTGTTTCCACTAATCGCTTCTGCTTCAATTTCTTTTACAGTAGAAGGAATACTGATTTCTTTTAAATTATCACAATCCCTAAATGCCCCTGCACCAATAGTAACTACGCTATTTGGAACAGCTACGTTTTCTAAGGAAGTACATCCCATAAATGCATAGTCACAAATATAGGTTACTGTATTTGGAATCGCAATTTTCTTTAAATAAGAACATCCGTAAAATGTATTTGTCTGAATCTCTGTGAGCTCTTTTCCAAGATTAATGTTTTCCAAATTTTCGCACATAAAGAACGCTAACGGGTCAATACTTGCGATGTCGCTTGGAATACTTACAGTTTTCAAGTTCGGACAATTCATGAACGCCTCTGTTTCGATGGCAGTAACCCCATCCGGGATTACTACCTCTTTTATATATTCATTGCTGGCAAATGCATCTTCACCAATAGTTTCCACATCATTTCCATTGATAACATCCGGTATAATAACCTGTGCTTCACTTCCAAGATATTTTGTAATAGCGGAAGTTTTTTCGTCAAATTCAAACTCGGAAGCCGCTGTCGCATTAACCACTGTATTTTGTTTTACTTTCTGAACTTCAGTCGCATTTGCAACTACACTTCCCTGCAAACTTCCCGCAACCATAACTGCTGCAAGCATACCGGAAATGATTTTTTTATATTTCATGGATTTTTCTCCTTCCCTTAATTACTTCAAGTATGTTCCTGCTTCACCAACTTTACCCGGTGCCTTTGTAAGTCCTGTATCTAATACATATACTCTCATGTTACCCTTTTGTGTCGCTTCTATAGTAAGTGTTCCATTGGTTACATTCTTTTCGTTTCCTGTAATTGCATCAACATAATGTCCATTTGGAATTCCTGTAAAGGTCGCTCCATCAGTAATGGACACACATACAAAACTGTCCACGCCTTCTTCTGCATTGGTATAACGACGTTTGAACGCCATAGTGCCTTCTACACCCTCTACTGAATACTGACCTTTTCTAAGAGCAGGAATTGCCGCTCTGATTTTGTTCAGTCTCTGAATATGTAAGGACAATGGATGATTTAATGTGTCTGCAATAGTACCACTGGCTGTATATTCGCCAAAGTCTGTAGTTGTCAATTCACCTTCCAAGTGTTCTCCAAAGTATGCACGACCTGTTTCAGACAATGGCATTGTCGGACCCTTGTCAATGAGTTTACCTTTCTGGAACTCAATTTCACTACCATAGTAAATACATGGAATTCCACGGAAGGTAAACATTAAGTTTAAGTTTTCTGCCCAGGTATCCTGTGGCTGATTGAATCTTTCGCTCTCTGGTGCACTATCCGGTGCATAATCATGAGAATCTACATAAGTTACATTCCATGTAGCATCATTGTAAAATTTATCGCCACCTACCGCAACATTAAAGGCATCGCTTGCCTTATTAAAGTTCCAGTGCATTGGGAAGTCAATTACATTAAGCCCTGAGAACTGACTGTAATCCGGTTCATGATATTCATTACCATTTAGGAATGCGTTACCACTGATTGGTTGCCGTTCTACAGCTGCTTGTCTTGTTGCATCAGTAGTTCCCGTATTGTCATTGTAATGCTGCTGAGTAAGCAACACATTTCCTGATAAGACTTCATCCTTTCCACCGTCACCTAAAGTTTCTCCTACATCTGCCGGATCATCACTCCATCCGTAATCTTTGGTTTCTGCCCACGTGTAGAACGGTGCTGATAACGCCGGTGTATTTCTATACCATACATTACGGTCACGGGCACAAACTTCACCAAACATAAAGAAGTTTTCTCCACCAGCTTCCATAAACGCTTTATTAAATGTTTCATTGTAGGTCAATCTTGAAATATGTTTTGTGGTATCCATACGGAAAGCATCCACGCCCATATTGATGTATTGTGTATAACAGTCAATTAAATAATTGTATACTAATGGATTTTCTGTATTTAAGTCAACACAGTCACCTGCAACCTGTGCTAACTGTGAATTGTATTCATCCCAATTAAAGTTTCCATAATGATGGTACAGATTTTCTGTATCATGATTTTCACCATCTGTGTTTTTCATTAATGCAAGTCTTGCTGCATACTGTGAATCCGGATCAAGTTCGTTATAATCCTCCGGTAATGCTGAATCTTCTCTTACCTGAAGGCAATCCGCTGTAGACTGATCTCCTTCTTTGGTAAACATCGGTATCAGATTAGCTTCTCCAAAGTTACCTGTATGGTTAAGTACAACGTCCTGTATAATTTTCATGCCTTTTTCATGACACGCATTAATTAAATGCTGATAAGAACAGTCTTCTGACTCATATCGAGAATCCACTTTACTGAAATCACTTGCATGATATCCATGATAATCATAACCACTGGTATTTTCTACAACAGGAGTAATCCAGATTGCTGTAAATCCTAAGGCTTTAATATAATCTAACTGTTCAATCAAGCCTTTGAAGTCACCTCTCCATGCCGGATCATCGTCCGGATTTCCTGCTTTTTCATCATCCCAACAGTGAACATTATTAGTTGGATCACCATCATAAAATCTTGTTGTCATTACAAAATAAATAGTTTCATCTCTAAAGTCTGTTTTTTCCAATGGCATCGGTGTTATTGATGGCCCCGGTGTTACTGTTGGCTTTCTTGTTGGTTTTGGTGTTGGCGTAATTAAGGATAAGTCATAGTTATACCATTTTCCACCTTTGAACCACCATTCACCTTCTTCTGCAACTAAGTCTTTTGTCTGACCACTTCCACTGTTACTGAAAATCACATTTGTGCTGGTGGTATTTTCAATTGTATATGTATACCAGCCATTTCCTTCATCTTCCATCGCTGTCCCCGGCCATTCATCCGATTTGACTATGGTCTTACCATCTACTTTATCCCAGTAATAAATTGTTTTTTTACCGCTAACGTGTACAACAATTTTTCCTTTTACCTGTGGTCTTGGTGTCGGTGTCGGTCCCGGTGTTGATGTTGGTCCCACTGTTGATGTTGGCCCCACTGTCACTTCCGGTGTTGGAATTTCAGGTTTCTGTGTCAACGCAGGAATATCCAATGTTCCTGTTACTTCCGGTGCTTCTGTTATCGTTGGAACTACTGTACCGTAATCATCCGGTGCATAGTCACACAGTTCTTCTCCATACCACCATTCTCCGTCTACCACATAAAGTTCTTCTGTTTCCCCTTTTGCAGTAGTAAATACAATATTTGCACTGTTTGCTTTTTCGATTGTATATGTATACCAGCCATTGCCTTCATCTTCCATCGGTGTTCCAGGCCAAGCAACCGGTGTATTGGTTCCGCTGTTTACATTCCAGTAATATAACTTCGCTGCATCGCTGCTCTTAAAGTGAAGTGTAATTACTTCTTCTGCAGTTGCAATTGTTACTTCCGGTACCGCTGTTGGTGTTACTGCTCTGGTTGGCAATAACTGCTGTGCCGGCTCTGTCACAACCGGTGTTGCCGTCGATGCCGGTGTAGAAGTTGGTGTGATTTCAGCTTCTACCGGTTCGTGGTTATACCACTGATTATTTGCCAGCCAGTATTCACCGGTTGTTTTTGTATAATGTGTGGTCTGCTGTCCTTCATAATTAAACATGAAGTCTACTGTATTGGCATTTTCAAATGTGTAAGTATACCAATCATTTCCTTCTTTTTCCATGGAAACACCCGGCCATTTCACCGGATTGTTATATTTTTCACCCTGATTCCAGTAAAAAATATTGGCTCCATCCCACGCACTTTTAAAATGAATGGTAATTGTGTTGTCTGTTGCTGCGAATGCCTGCTGTGCATCTGAAAAAGTAAATACAGACAATACTGCAAGAATGATTGCTAACATAGATGACACAATTTTTTTCCATCTGATTTCCATTTTTTCTCCTCCTTAAATGTTGTTTTGTAACTTTATTTAACTCAAAATTAATACTTTAGTAACAATTTTATCGCCATTTGTCCAAATTGTCAACAAAACCGGAGGAATATTTCCTCCGGTTTCGTAAAATCGTCTATTTTAACAATTTTCCATGTAATTTTTACGTAACTTTTCACATATTTTTTCATTTTATCCGTAACATTTACATCACATTTCTAACGTCCTGACTTCTTCTGTCCGCCTCCAGTAAGGGCTATCGTATTTCCTACTACTTTGATGCTTCCCATTCTTCGAATAAAATTAGAAAACTTTCCATATCCGTAATCTTTAATATCAAAGTTTGGATGCATTTTCTTTAATTCACTATGTACAATGGATAAATTGTCTATTTTTCCACCGTTCTGCTCCAGCAATACAATAATTTCCTTTTCAATTTCTTCTTTGGCAGGAAAATCGTTTTTGCTTACTAACACACGGTTTCCTTCCTGCTTTAACTTATAATTCTTCAATCCGTCACTGACAAAAATGCTAAGTTTTGTGTAACCATAATTTCGAACATCAAAGTCAGAAAACAATTCACCAAGGCGTCTTCCCACAACACCTAATTCCACATTTTCCTCATTGCTGTTGGCAATCATGTTGTTGATAGCATCTTCGATGTCTTTTATCTTAGTTACCCCTTCTTCTGATTCCTGCTCTTTCACCCCGGTCGCTTCCGTTTTCTCTTTACTTGTCTGAACCGGATTCTTACCATTCTTATCCTGCTCTGTCTTTTTCTTTTGCGTACTCTTCTTGGTTTCCTGACCGGATTTTTCTTCATTTTCATTATGTTCTGTAATCAAATCCAGATATATAAATTTATTACAGGATTTTGTCAAAGAAGTAGGAGCTTTCGAATCTCCCATACCAATTACATGCATTTTTTCTTCTCGCAAACGCATGGCAAGCCTTGTAAAATCACTGTCGCTGGTTACCAGACAAAACCCATCCACTTTTCCGCTATACAAAATATCCATGGCGTCAATCACCATTGCCATATCCGTAGAATTTTTTCCGGTAGCATAAGAAAACTGCTGTATGGGCATAATAGAATTTTCCAGCAGAATTTTTTCATTCCACCCATTTCCCTTAGACCAGTTCCCATAAATCCTACGATACGTGGCCTGGCCATATTCATTTAACTCATTAAAAATAACCCCCGCATACTTTGGGCTGATATTGTCCGAATCAATCAAAACAGCGAAGCGTTTCTTTTCCTGTATACTTTCTTCCATGATTTTTCCTCCATAAAATTTTGCTCTTTCTTTCATGAGTGGTTTCGATATATAATTAAAATACGATCTATCTTCATTGTACACAAATTCATATGGAATTTCTATCATTAATTTTTGTAAATATGTAAACACTAAACTTACGGAGGTATCATTATGACAAAGACAATAACTAGTGCAAATTTTCAGGAAACTGTAGTAGATTCTAAAACACCTTTTCTGGTAGACTTTTATTCACAAACTTGTGGACCATGCAAGATGCTAGCACCGATTTTGGAGGAAATCTCGGATGAACATTCTGATTTTCAAATCGGAAAAGTATGCGTGGATGAGGAAATGCCACTGGCTATGGAATTTTCTGTGCGGGTGGTTCCTACTATGTTGGTCTATAAGGATGGAGAATGCGTGGAACGGCTGGAAGGGGTTCGCGGAAAAAGTGAGCTGTTGGAAATTCTGAAAAAGTATGTGTAATATAAAAAGGGCATCCTACTCTCTTTTTGAGATTGGATGCCCGCTTATATTTGTTTTATGTATATTATTCCCCAAACACCGCACGATAATCTGCCTGGAATTTTTCAATCCCCTGGTCAGTCAATGGGTGCTTTGTCATCTGCTCAATTACAGAATATGGTACGGTAGCAATATCTGCTCCTGCCAATGCACAGTCTGTTACATGGATAGGGTTACGGACACTTGCTGCAATAATTTCTGTATCTAATCCATACATCTGGAAAATATCTGCGATGGAACGAATCAAATCGATTCCCGGATGGGAAATATCATCCAGTCTTCCTAAGAACGGAGAAACATAAGTTGCTCCTGCTCTTGCTGCAAGCAATGCCTGATTTGCAGAGAAAATAAGTGTCACATTTGTCTTGATTCCTTCTGCATTCAACACCTTTACTGCTTTCAAACCATCTACTGTCATCGGAATTTTCACTACCATATTTGGATGAATCGCTGCAATTTCACGACCTTCTTTAATCATTCCTTCTGCATCTACTGTAGTAGCCTTTACTTCCCCACTGATTGGCCCGTCCACGATTGATGCGATTTCTTTGATAACCTCTACAAAATCTCTTCCCTCTTTTGCTATCAGAGATGGGTTTGTTGTTACCCCACAAATAACACCCATGTCATTTGCTTTTTTAATACTTTCTACATTGGCTGTATCGATAAAAAATTTCATAGCTCTCTCCCTTTCCGCTTGTAATTTATCTAATAAGTATTTTGAGGGGTATTAGTGGAAATGTCAAGATACATATTTTCAAGAAAACCGAAAATACTAACACGGAAAGGAGGGATAACAATATGGACAAAAACAAAGAAACCTCTAACGCATTTAAGAACGAATACGATGACGGAAATATTCCTGATGTAGATTTACCTCAGGATTGTGGTTCTGTGAAACCTTTGCCGGAGTCCAGCAGACCTAGAAAAGATGGTCCGGGCGGGGATTAGGTGAAATAAGCCGGATAGTGGTCAGCTATCCGGCTTATTTTACAGTTTGAACTATTACTGTGACTTCCATAATTTTCTGGTAAAAATCCGATGTGATTTGCGGCACAATTTCTCCCTCCATCAGATGCATTAATTTTCTGCAGATATATAATCCTAAACCGCTGCCCATTTCTTTTCCGATGTTACTGCCCCTGAAAAAGCTGTCACAGATATGGGGAAGTTCTTTTTCCTCTAAAGTACATCCGGTATTCTTAACTATAATCTGATACTCTTCCGGCTCCCGTTTTATCTCCAGCCAGATTTTCTTTCCATCTCCATATTTTATGGCATTTTCTATAATATTCTGAATCACTTCAATCAGACGGTTTTCATCTGCCCAAACCAGACAGTTGCTGTATGAACCTATAGAAAAATCTATCTGATTCAGTTCCATTTTTTCCTGATAATATTCTTTTATAATTTCTAATATATTTCCAATATAAACTTCCTGATTGTTTACTTCAAATTCCATAAAATCTTCATTGGAAGCTCTTACAATTTCAGATATGTATTCTTCTATTTCGTCTACTTTTTCATTAATATGACCGGCAATTTCCTGCTTTTTTTCTTCACTAACGTTATTTTTTTCCATAAAACCAGCCGGAAGATATATGGTTCCGTCTTCCATGCCGGTTATTTCACGGTTTTCCATATCAAAAAACTTTTGCTGGGAAATATCATAGCTGGAAAAAATCATGGTTCCACTTGATTCCAGCTTTCTCTCATCCTCAAAACCTACATTAGATGTTGCAAGATACATACACGGATCTACTGTATACGAATCCACATTTTTCTGAGATTTCAGGAATTTTTTCACATTTTTTTCATTGGTGTCATCCCCATAATAATCTGCTCTCATGGTGATAATTAAGTAATCCCCAAGCCCTGCCTGCTCGAAAAAATGCTCTGTTCCACTGGTTACGACGATTAAATTATTTAAACTACTGGATATAAACATAGTAGCCAGAAAAACAAACACCAGAAGAATCAGGTGCATGGACTTTTTTCTCACAACGACAAAAGGCTCAACCCTAATGTACAAAAGGGTTAAGCCTTTTCTTTATTCCTTTACATAATACTTATTTATAAAATTTTCCTCAAATTCTTTTACCGTATATGTATGAACATTCTTGAAAAGATAATTTCTAAATTGATCCAATCCAAACTTTATCAATTCATCATTTGCTAATTTCTTCACAGTCGAAAACAACAAATCTCTATGCTTTGATGCCGTCACTTCAACTTTTTGTCTATCAAACCCTTCTTCTTTATCAAAGAATAAAGCATCATTAGATTTAGGATTTGGTTTTGCCAACGGTGTTCTATTTTTTACATACCATTTTTTAACATCATCAAATGAACATACTCCAAGTTCACAATCAACCATATATACTTTATTATCCTCATCATACGATGTATCTTTTAAAGTACTATTCTTTTCATCTATTATATGCAACTCCATTACCCCTTATCTACACCAACCCACTTCGTATATTCTCTAGTTTTTGTAATGGATCAGATAATTTTTTATAAATAACATCAATATTATTTGTTACATCCTGCAAATATGAAACCTCATCTCTGCTTTCTGCCAAATAATAATTGACTTTATTAGACATTTCATATTTAGCAGAAAAAACATCAATAGCATCCAAAAAATAAGGACTATGTGTGGTTATAATCATTGTTAGGTCAAATTTCTTCTGTAACAACACAATTATCTCAGCATATGCCAGTTGCCATTCCGGATGCAAATGTATTTCCGGTTCATCTAAAATTAAAATATCTTTTTCTTTTAGACTTCCATTTTCTAATAGTCTTTTTATTAGTGCAAATGTTTTTAATCCTGTAGATAGATTTTTTATATTAATAGGCTTACTAAATTTCTTCGATGCCAAACAATATCCCCCATCCTGATTTGTAACAAATTCACCCCCAACAATATTTGAGAGAATATCGTCTATTTCTCCTAATTTATCCTTCGCCAACACAGCTTCAAATATGTTGTCAAATATATCTTCTTCTTTACAAAGGTAGTCTAATAAATGAGCATCTGTAGACTTCATTTCTGCCCTAAAAAAACCATTAGTCATATAATCAATAACAAATGGGTTATCAATATAAAATGCTTCATGTAAAATATTAACGTCCGTATTCCACTCTACACAAGTATTATTTTCAAAACGAAATTTCACCAATTTATCTTTAAGAATTAAATCAATTTTTGAAACAGCACTGTCTTCTGTTAACGGAGAAAGTTGTTTTTCAAACACTCTATTAAACCATCGAGTAATCACTTCCATCATTACTTTTTCATCAGAAATATTTATAATGCTTTTCAGCTTCATTACACATTCTTCTACAAATTCCTCAGCCTCAACAGGCTCATTCCATAATTTTGTTTCTTTAACAAACTGTCTTATACTTTCTTCCAAATTTTCGCTATTCTCTGGCATTAAAAACTCTGTTATATTCTCTGTAAGCTTCCTAGCCCATATTCTATAATTTCTTCTATTTTCAACTTTGTTTGCCTCATGTTCCATAGACCAGTTTTGTACCAACAGCCATACAATATTTTCTATTCGATTTCGTTTTTCCCGCACTATCTTTTCTTCCATATTGCTCATCGAATTAAATATTGAGTAAAGCACCTTTCCAATTGTGCTTTTACCAGTATTATTTTCGCCGGCAATAACCGTTATTCCATCAATATTAATTGTTGCTTTCTTAATTTTTGCAACATTGTTTAATTCTAATTGCATTTTACTCCTATTCTGCTCTTCAGCTAAAAGCGTTAATTTTTCCATATGGCAAAACATAAAAGCAATAATACTCCCTACGCAATGCCCCCGAATTAATACTATTTAATAGTGTATCACAGATATTATGATTCTTCAACGCAATCTCGCCGAATAAATTCATCATTTTTCTCCTTTTTCACAATAGCAAAAGGCTCAACCTTCATTCAAAGGTTGAGCCTTTTAATAATCATGCCGGCGACCGGAATCGAACCGGTACGGGAGTATAAGTCCCGCAGGATTTTAAGTCCTGTGCGTCTGCCAGTTCCGCCACGCCGGCTTAATGGATGGAGGTGGATTCGAACCACCGAAGCAATTTGCAGCAGATTTACAGTCTGTCCCCTTTGGCCACTCGGGAATCCATCCATAAGGGTCAACCAAAGTTAACCCTGACAATATATATTTATATCACAATGGGAACTAAATTGCAACAATTTTTTATACATTTTCAAAAATTTTTGGTAACAGTTCAGCCATGATATGAATGGCGTGGGTTGAACTGTTACAATTATTACAATGATAATTGCGAAGGAGTTTAGCGAGTTTCACCATTTTTTTTATATACCCAAAGAATAATTCTACATGCAATAATAATTGCCCAAACTACATAGATTATAGCGAGAGAAATAAATATCCCAAATTCTAATTCCATTTCTAAACAAAAAAATACTATTCCAAATACCAAAACAAATGTCACCATTATTGGCAACAGCCAAGATATCGCTCTCCACACATTTTTTTCTTTTTCCATTTTTCTTTTTCCATTTTTCTATTTACATAATGAATAACAAATTATTTATTACACATTTCCTTTCGATTTAAATTGTTGATGTTGTAGCCGCTGCAGATATTCCGATTGACGAAGCTATAAAAACTGCACCTACTGTTTCACATCATCACGGTTTCTATGTCTAAGCACAATACCGGTAAATGCCGGAAGCTCTACAGATATCACACCATGATGCACCTGATATTCCACTCTGCCAATAGAATAATAAGAATCTGTGCTAAACATAATTCGTTTCATAATACATTCCATCGGAACACCCAGTTCCCAAACCGGAATTTCCACATATTTGGAATCGTAATGATTGTTAAAAGCAACTGCAATCTGTTCTTCGTCATTGAATCTTCCGTAGGCAATGTACTGGTAATCCGCACCAAGGAACTTTAGAGAACCATGCTTTAAGCATTTAT
The DNA here is from genome assembly GCA_017408735.1 of Lachnospiraceae bacterium. GTDB lineage: Bacteria > Bacillota > Clostridia > Lachnospirales > Lachnospiraceae > RUG11237. Next base: position 40,067 of record JAFQUB010000007.1, on the reverse strand, counting down.
TTCTCTTGTGCATACGGATTGCTTCTCTGTGAAAATCAATTAGTTCATGGTCTTCTCTGCCCCAAGGGTAAGTTCTGCGGTTATCCGGGTCGGTAAATCCGCACAGACCCGCTTCATCACCATAATAGAGAGTCGGTGCTCCCGGCCAGGTCATCTGCATGATAACTGCTTCACGGAATACCGCTTTATTTACTCCCTCATTTGCCGCTTCCGGTCCAAGTGTGTGGATACGCCCTACCTTATGATTTGTTCTGGTTAAGAAACGGGAGTGGTCATGGTTAGACAACTCATTCATCGCCACCTGTAAGGATGGAGTTGCAAAACTCGCCATATGGTGTTTCATTGCTCCAATAAAGGAATCGGCATTTCCGTAAAGTCCTTCTTCTCTGGAATCGCTGTGTTTTTCCATACCGGTAAAAAACCAAGTCAGCGGTTCCATAAATGCATCGTAGTTCATTACCGTATCCCATTCATCACCCTGCAGCCATTCGTTTGGATTACCGTAATGTTCTGCCAGAATAATGGCATTTGGATTAGCACTCTTTACGGCTTTTCTAAAATCTTTCCAAAATTTGTGGTTAAATTCGCCACTGTGTCCCAAATCCGCCGCCACATCAAGACGCCATCCGTCCACATTATAAGGCGGTGACACCCATTTCTTGGCAATATTCAAGATATATTCATACAGCTTTTCTGAACCTTCGTAATTTAATTTTGGCAGTGTGTCATGTCCCCACCAACCGTCGTAAGTATGGTTATAAGGCCATCTGTCTTCATGGAAACGGAAAAAGCTGTTATACGGACTTTCCCTATCCACGTAAGCACCTTTTTCATAACCGTCCTCTCTCTCGTAAATGCGTTCTTTATCCATCCACTTATTAAAAGAACCACAATGGTTAAATACACCATCCAAAATAACTTTCATGCCTCTTTTATGAATCTCTTCTACTAATTCCGCAAAAAACTTGTTACTGGCTTCCAGATTTTCTTTATCTGTAACACGTTTAATGTATTTTGTTGCCTTGGCATTTTCAAATTCACCCTCTGCCAAAGGCTCGCCTCCGTCATTTACAATTTTTCCATAATGAGGATCAATATAATCATAATCCTGACTATCGTATTTGTGATTGGATGGAGAGACAAATAACGGGTTAAAATAAATAACCTCTACGCCCAGATTTTCCAAATAATCCAGTTTGTCCCAGACTCCCTGCAAATCGCCGCCATAGAAGGAGCGCACATCCATGCTGGACGGATACTGGTACCAGTCTTTTACCTGAATTACATTATCACCAATATAATTGTATTCTCTATCTACCACGTCATTTGTCTTGTCACCATTGCAAAAACGGTCTACAAAAATCTGGTAAATCACCGCACCCTTTGCCCAATCCGGTGTATGGAAGCCCGGATAAATGGAAAATGCATAATATGGTTCAATATGCTTTGTAACACCTAATTTATTATAATAACAGTTGAAATTTCCGGAGCGTACCTCAAAATAATAACGTACGGTCTTCTCTCCCACCTGAAAATTCCCTTTGTAATAGTCAAACCCACCTTCTGACCTGCATTTTTTCATCTTATAATTTCCGGCATCTGTGATGATAGTAACTTCATCCACATTATCTCTGCCCGTTCTAAAATATACCGCGACTTCATCCCCCACCTCAGGTTCCATCGGTTGCAGATAACCTGATGTTGCATCACTAAACAGCGCACGCTTATTTAATACCGGACGCATGGTAGTAATATATATCTGCTTTTTTTCATACTCACTTAGATTACTGATATTCATAATAAACTCCCTTTCATTTATCATGGATTACTTTTTTAATGATAGTTTTCATCTATTGACTTATATCGGTTCAAATCTTCTTTCTCACAACCGTTTTTGCTGTATCTTGCTTTTTCGTATAATTTGTGTAACGTACTTTCACCGCCCTTTTCCTGCCACTTTGCCAGTGTTTCCAGCTCATAAGGAGATGCCCACTCCGGAATTCTTTCCTTAATTCCGGACTTTATTTTCTTTCTGTACATTTTACGCACAATGGCATTGATTGACTGCTCCTGTCTGGTTATTCTTGCATTTCGTTGACTTTTCTTTAAGTCAACAACCTCTTTGTCTTCTTTTTTTAGAAATTCCACCACATCTCCCTCGTCTTTTCTGTCTCGTTTCAGATAGCAATATAGGGAGTATAATAAAAATAATACAAGAAACATAACTAAAATGCAAAGGACAATTTTTAATATATATTCTAAAATGTAATTTCTCACATAAGTATGCTCCGGAAGCTTCTGTACCGACTGGTAGGGATTTCCCATATATCTTTCCTCAAAATCAATCATCCCACTCTGCATTCCATCCGGTGCAATTTTTATGGCACTGCCACCTAATTTATTTAAAAATTCCTGCAGCTTACTGTTAAGATATGCAGCTAACCGCTCATTTCTTCCCAAAAACATACCCAATACAGTCCACAAAACCACCCCGGACACCGACAGAAAAAACGTTTTTCCAAGCTGTACTATCGGCAGTTTTTCCAAACGGCTGTGAAGTTTTTTAAAATCATTCAGATTTTCATAGGAAAGATGTAATAAATACACCACCACATAGCACACACCAAAAATCTGTAAGAATTGTTGTCCCGGATATTTTGTAAAATACAACGGAATATAACAGCCCAACAAAAACAACAGCCATACAGGACTGATTGTGGCAAGAGAGCTTCCTTTCTCAGAAGCCGACTGTATCGTATAAGCCACCGTTAATGCCACTGTAAAAAACGTGAACATAATTAATTCTACTATATTTCCCGTCAAAAGCAACACCGGAATTTCCGCTAAAATGCCTGTAACCAAAAATCCAGCTCTTTTTCGAAACACACCACCCAGAAAAGAAATTCCAAAGGTAATCACTGCTAGAAGAATGCATCCGAAAAGCTTTTCACTTTGAAATGTAAAATAAATTCCGTATTCCAACAACAGGAAATGAAAGCATACTAATATTTTTCCTAACATCAGTTTTCCACCTCCCACATAATTTCATGGATGCCCTCCACCGTTGTAAATGCTTCTTCTTCTCCGGTAATGCTTTTGTGATAAGGAATAACATGCATATAAGTAATTCGATTCTTGCTTCCACTTGCAGAACACTGTTCTCCATATGCTTTTAACAATTCCCCATATTTTTCCTTTTTATTCTTTGAAATCAACAGAAAAATCCCCTCCGTAACTGACAGCCTGTCTGCCGCCTTCCGAAACGTTTCCGTCAACTCCTCATATCCTTTTTCCAGCTTTATCTCTGCCATCTTCCGGTTAATTTCATGATATTTATCTAAATTCTTTTCACTGGAAATGTTCACGGTTTCTCCATCTGTTTCCCCGTAAGCATTGGTGTATAATGCCACCTGACCTCCAGCCTTTAAAATTCTTAGACTAAGTGCTGTGGCAAGACGAATCCCTTCCTCTGCCAGCTTCTCCTGTTTCCAGATGCCTTTATCAGACACATCCAGAAATATGGTAACATTGGATGCCAGACTGGAATCGTACATATTAACACACAGACGCTGTCCCTTAGCACTGGCTTTCCAGTTAATTTTCTTCCGATCATCACCCGGTGCATATTCCCGTATTCCGGCAAACTGCAATGGATCCTCATATAGGCGTTCTCTTGAAGATATCATTCCATAAATTCGCTTCATTAACATATTGATGCGTTCCGTGGGAACGTGTTTTGGATACACATACAGCTCCGTATCCTGAGGAAGTTCTAAATAATATTGATCCGTCATCATAAAATTGTACACATTCACATCAGCAGTCTTTACCGTATAATGTCCCCGCTTTATACCGGTAAATGTAAGCCTTCTGGTAATTCTCTGATTCCAAAGTATGGAAAACACTTCACGTCTACTGGTGGTATCTGTAATGTTAATATTTTCCTGTGACTGGAATTTTAATCCGTTCCCTGTCTGAAAAGAAACATGTACCACCGGAAGCGGAAGGAGTTTTCGATTCTCTATCACTTCTTTTAAGCCGGAAACAGCACCTTCCTCTATGTAATTATCTTCAAAATTTATTTTTACCTGCAGACCTTTTTTATAATTTTTACGAAAAACTAGTTTTTGTATGTAATAAAACAGGGCAGCAGAAATCAGCATAAGTATAAGAAGCATACTTTCCTCCTATCTGCCCTTCCAGTCCTCCGTTGGCAGTGATACTGTCTTTAACAGTTCTTCTACTACCATTGCCGGACGGTCTGGCTGTAAGCTTCCACCCGCAATTTGTATTCTGTGGGCAAGTACCGGCACAGCCACTGTTTTAATATCCTCAGGTACCACATAGTCCCGTTCTTTTACCACCGCATAAGCCCTTACAGCATTTAACAGTGCCATGGTTCCTCTTGGGCTGACACCGCAGGACAATTCTCGGTGCTTTCTGCTTGCCTGAACAAGATCTGCAATATATTCCATCAGCACCGGATGTATGTAAATTTCTTTACTCTTTTTCTGCAAAGCAATAACATCTTCTTTTGCCACCACGCTGCCAATGTGTTCCAACGGCTCATCCTTTAAAAAACGTTCCATCATCTGCAGTTCTTCTTCTTTTCCCGGCAACCCCATAGACAGTTTCATCAAAAATCTGTCCATCTGTGCTTCCGGAAGCGGAAACGTCCCCAAGGTTTCCAATGGATTCTGGGTAGCAATTACCAAAAATGGTGCTTCCAAGGAGTAAGTTACTCCCTCCACACTAACCTGACGTTCTTCCATCGCCTCCAACAACCCCGCCTGAGTTCTCGGTGTGGCACGATTAATTTCATCCGCCAGCACAATATTAGAAAACACAGGTCCTCTCTGGAAACAAAATTCTCCCTCTTTCTGACGGTAATAATTGATTCCGGTAATATCAGACGGTAACAAATCCGGTGTAAACTGAATTCGTGCAAAAGACCCGTCAATAGATTTCGCCAACGTCTTAGCAAGCAAAGTCTTTCCCGTCCCCGGCACATCCTCCAACAGCACATGCCCCCGAGCCACAATCGCCGTCAAAAGCAAATCCACCACGGAGTCTTTCCCGATAATTACCTTAGCGATATTCTCCCTAATCCGCTTAATCTCCTCCATCATGCTCCCCCTCTTTATTACATCTCATTTTTTTCTAACAAACTAACACATCCCCTCCATTATATCAACCCACACTCCAAAAAACAAGTTGCCCAAAACTCCATCGTTCCCCTCGCCTACCAAACCACTTCCTCATGTAAATCCTTGGTGGTTGCCATGCACAGCTCATAATCGGCACAACTTCTTTTCGGAAAAGGCATTCACATAGCCTCTGCCTTTTCCGGAAAGAAGTTGTGCCGATTATGAGCGTCCTGACACCCACCCAAATTTACGCACAAGTAAAAAGGCAGCCGGGGGGCTGCCTTTTTGGAGAAGGTATTTCTTTCTTATGGGGTGTAGCAAAAACTATATAATGTATTGGGGGGTTTTTACGATATTTATTATAGCACCGGTCTACGAATAAGTGTGCACAAATATTACATTTTTTTTAACTGTTTTTTATGCACTTTTATGCCGTTCTTATCTCTTAACAATTTTGTAATATGTTTTTTGCACAAAACAATGGAAAAAAGTGCCAACTTTTTGAATTGGCACTTTTTTCGGTGTTTTTATTAATTTTACTTTTCAAGACAAACAGATGCATCTACCGGGAATAAACCTTCGAATTCTTCTCTTCCGATTTTCTCTTTTTCTAGCAGAAGTTTTGCACAGGATTCCAGTACATTCTCGTACTTCTTTAGGATATCCTTGGCATTCTGGTAGCACTCATCAATAATTCTCTTAACTTCCTTATCAATGGTTCCTGCCACTTCTTCACTATATCCCTTGGTCTGGGCAAAATCTCTTCCAATAAATACTTCATCATCATCACTGCCATAATTAATCAGACCAACCACATCAGACATACCAAATCTTGTCACCATGGCTTTGGCTGTATCTGTTGCCTTCTGAATATCACTGATGGCACCTGTAGTTACATCACCAAAGATAATTTCTTCGGCAATACGTCCCCCCAAGGAAACCATGATATCCTGTAACATGCGACTCTTTGTGTTAAACATCTCATCCTTTTCCGGCAATGGCATGGTATACCCTGCTGCGCCTTTTCCGGTAGGAATAATAGATACGGTATACACCGGTCCCACATCAGGAAGCACATGGAACAAAATCGCATGACCCGCTTCGTGGTAAGCGGTAATTTTCTTATCTTTTTCGGATACCACACGGCTTTTCTTTTCTTTACCAATACCGGTCTTTAAGAAAGCTTCCTTAATATCTGACTGTTTTACATAGGCACGTTTATCCTTTGCTGCATGAATTGCAGCTTCATTCATAAGATTTTCCAAATCTGCACCGGTGAATCCAAAGGTGGTTCTTGCAATTTCTTCTAAATCCACATCATCCGCCAAGGGTTTGTTTTTCCCATGTACCTGTAAAATCTGTTCTCTTCCTTTAACATCCGGTCTTCCCACAGCTACTTTACGGTCAAAACGTCCCGGTCTTAAAATAGCAGGGTCTAAGATATCCACACGGTTGGTAGCTGCCATCACAATAATTCCTTCGTTGGCACCAAAACCATCCATTTCTACCAGCAACTGGTTCAAGGTCTGTTCACGTTCGTCATGTCCACCGCCCATTCCGGTACCACGACGTCTTGCAACCGCATCAATTTCATCGATAAAAACAATACACGGTGCATTTTTCTTGGCTTCCGCAAACAAATCTCTAACTCGGGAAGCACCTACACCTACAAACATTTCTACGAAATCAGAACCGGAAATACTAAAGAATGGAACTCCCGCTTCTCCTGCTACTGCTTTGGCAAGCATTGTTTTACCGGTTCCCGGAGGACCCTCTAGCAGAACACCTTTTGGTATTCTGGCACCCAGCTTAATGTAGGTATCCGGTTCTTTTAAGAAATCTACAATTTCTTCTAATTCTTCTTTTTCTTCATCCAGACCTGCCACTTCTTTAAAAGTTACAAGCTTGGTAACATCTGTTGTCATTTTGGCACGGCTCTTTCCGAAATTCATCATTTCGCCGCCACCGCTGCTTCCTTTTGCCTGATTATTAATCAGCACAAACAAAAATACTACAACAACACCGGTAATCACACATGGCAAAACTACTTTGCTGAAAATTCCTTCTCGCTTAGTATCTGCCATAACATAATTGTCCATACCATTTTCTAACAATGTTTCTTCAATCTTACTTACATCAGACACATAAAACATTTCCACTTCACCGTTTGTAAGTTTTACCTGTACGGAACCAGTTGGCGTTTCTGCATTCTGATTAATCTGTACTTTTACTACTTCATCTGCTTCCAAAGCATCTAAAAATTGTCCGTATGTGTATGAGCTTTCACTGTTAAAACTAAAGCTTGCCAGATTCCATACAAGTACGGCAGCCGTTATCAACAGTAAATAAAAGCTTAATCCCCTATATTTCTTCACTTATTCAATCCTCCTTTTCTATTTCCACAATACCAATATATGGCAGGTTTCGGTATCTTTGTGCATAGTCCAATCCATAGCCTACCACAAATTCATCCGGAATTTCAAAGCAGGTATAGTCTGCTTTAATATCCACCACTCTCCGGTCCGGTTTGTCTAACAGTGTACACAAATGAAGGCTGGCTGGATTTCTCGACTGCAATTCCCCTAAAAGAAAGCTTAGGGTTCTTCTGGAATCCACAATATCCTCTACCACCAAAACATCTTTTCCTTCGATGCTCTCATCTAATTCCTTCTTCACTTTGATCTTTCCAGTGGATTCTGTCCCATTGCCATAGCTGGACAATGCCATAAAATCCATACTCACCGGCACAGTAATACGCTTTGCCAGTTCACACATAAAAAAGACGCCACCCTTTAACACACATACCAGGTGAACTTCCTTTCCTTCATAATCTTTGGATATCTGCTGTGCAATTTCACAAATTTTTTTGTCTACCTCTTCTTCTGAAAGTAAAATTCTAACCTTTTCACTCACTTTCGTTCCCTCCATCCATTTGTATTTTTAACACTCGTTTGGTGTTGTTTTCAATTTTATACTGAAAGCTGATTCTATAGCCTATAATCCATACAATATGGGAACCATCCGCCAGCAAAAGAATCTTATCCCTTTGTTCTCTTGGGATTTTTTCATTGATAAAGAAAGATTTCAAAGTCTGTCTGTGACCTTTGTCGTCCACAATGAAGTAATCTCCACTTCTTCTGGTTCGAATCACCAAATCGTTCTCTATTTTACCATAATCAAACCATTTCGTATATGTTTTTTGTTCCAGATTTACACTTTTTTTATTCTTTTCACAGATATTTTCCAAAAAAATTTCAAAAATTTCTTCCCGACTCGGAATATTATATTTGCCTTCGCCGGAAATTAGTACTTGAAAATTTTCCGGGAGCTGTTCTCCTTCACCTTGTTTTTTTACCACAATCACATCATAACGCTTATACGCTTTCATTCCATAAGGCAGTGATATCTGTTTTCCAGATTCTCTTTGAAGCAGGGACAGCACTCCATCCACATGCACCTTACCAATGTTTTTCTGGCTGCCTGCACATTGGTAAAGTACTCTTAGTACAACTTCTGTCTGAATATAAGTTTCCGCCTGATTCAGTTTCTCTATCTCAATGCATAAACAGTCTTTTTTTACCTGCACCATGCGCTGAAACTCTTTTTCTGTCACCTGATTCAAATATTCCTGAGCCTGTGAAATCCTCTGACACGCCTGGTCTATATTTTTCACTGCCTGCTCGTTTATCTGCTCCATTACCGGTAAAACAGCATGTCTTATTTTATTTCTGGTATATTCCTGTGAAAGGTTTGTGCTGTCCACACGGTAGTCCTGACAAATCTTGGCAAGATATTGTTCTATTGCACTTCGCTCCTGTTCCAACAAGGGGCGTATAATATCCCCTCGGACTGGTGCAATTCCACTTAACCCTGCCATACCACTGCCCCGAATCAAATTCCAAAGCATGGTTTCCGCCCTGTCATTTCGGTTATGGGCTACTGCTATCTTTACTCTTCCACCAAGTCTTTCCTTTTCCTGTCTGAACGCCTGATAACGGACCATTCTTCCCGCTTCCTCCTCTGAAAGCTTTTGTTCTTTTGCCATTTCAGGCACCGGAAAATGATACACCGTACATGGTATGTTCAGATTTTCACAAAGTTTTTGCACAAACGCCATATCTTCCAAGGCTTCTTCTCCGCGAATCCCATGCTCTACATGCACTGCCTGCACCTTAATGGGAACTTTCTTGGCATAGTCCGCCAACAAATGCAAAAGACACACGGAGTCTGCCCCTCCGGACACACCTGCAATCACAATATCTCCTTCACAAAGCATATGATGTTTTTCCATATAATCAAAAACCTGTTTTTTCATTTGCATTCTCCTGCATTTTTGCTCTATTTCTTCCACATACCGGTTACTAAAATGGTCATGTCATCCGGTATATATCCATCGCTTTTGCTTACAATTTCTTCCATGATATATTCGGCCATATCTCTTGGATTCTCTACCTTGGTATTGAGAATAATATTCTTTAACTGATTTTCTTTTCCTTCACCGGCAATACAGTCCATGGTTCCATCACTAATCATAATGATATAGTCACCATCGTACAACTTTTTTGCGGTAGTGTCAAAGTCTGCCTGCTCAAACATTCCTGCCGGAAGACTGGTGGACTGAATGGTTTCCACCCAGCTTCCCCGTTTGATGAAGGTTGTTGCCGCCCCCACCTTTAAAAATTCACAGATACCACTACGCAAATCAATTTCACTGATATCGATGGTGGAGTAAAGCTGGGAACCGGAGGTTGTCACCATACTGGAATTAATCATTCTTGCTGCCGTTTCCTTGCAGAAGCCGGCCTCCATAAACTGTTCTATCAGCTCGATTACCATTTCGCTTTCCTGACAGGCTAAAAGACCGGACCCCATGCCATCTGACAGGGCTATAACCGATTTATTGTCATTTCCTTCAATAAAGGCAAAATTATCTCCGGAAATACGTTCCCCTGTCTTCACCCGTCTGGAAACTCCGTAGAGTACTTTAAAATTCACATCCTCCACAAGCATTACAGGGCTGAAATCTTTGTACACTACCACTTTACTGTCTCTGGAAGCAATCATTTTCTTCCCGCACACCTTACTGACTGCTGCCGCCACATCCTTGGTCATAATACAACGATTTCTTTTAGAACATATGCTTGCATAGACTTCCATACCCTTATCCGGTCGTTCTATAATGTCTATTCCCTGTACCCGGATATGCATGGATTTCAATTCTTTGGAAATCCTTTCTTCCAGACTGACGGAGCCTTCCTGAATCTCGTAGGCATCTTTGGCTACTCCCGATAAAATATGTGCCATTTCGTTCAGCTGTCCCGCAATGGCAAGGCGGTTTTCACACAGTTTATTATGCCACATGGTATTCATTTTCTGCATTACAGCAAAATCTGCTGGAGAAGACATCAGCATTCCTCCCGCCATGCCATCAGAAAAAACATGGTTCATAGAAACCGCTGTACTTTCCGATAGGGTAGTAAACGTAGATGCCAGGGATTTAAAGGCCTTGGCTATTCCCTCCATCTTTTCCCGTTCTTTGTACCGGTAATCAAATACTTCTGACATTTCCACCACAGGCTCTGCTTTTTGTTCTTTTAATATGTATCGGATTCCCCATGCCATAACTTCTGACAGGGTAAATACTAAAACACCCTCTCCCAGTCCCATATAGACCTGATAGATTTCTCCTCGATTGAGCACGTAGTCTACATAAGTCATGGCTGCAGCACTGATACCAGCTGAGGCACTACCCAATCTTGCAAATTTATTTTCTTTGTCCAATTCTAAGATAGAAGTAACTGTTGCAGCCACAATCATGCACAATCCGTATTTCGCTAACTGTATAGGCTCCATGAAAAGCGACATTCCAATAAACATAACTGGAAAAAGCAACAGCCTCATTACTTTTTCCTTATAAGCTGCAGTGAAAAAGCTTAGTCCCAACGGATAATATCCAAAGTAACTGATTCCAGCCATAAAGAATCCCACCAGTTGCAATATCATTTTCTTTCCTACTTCTTTTTTCATTTTATCATACCCTCCTGTTTTTTGTTTGGTTATGGAGAGCATTATAAATTGGGATTTTTGCAATGTTTGTCAAACCTTTAGTGGGATTTCAAAAAAGTTTTTGACAGAAATTTTCTGTTTTGCCTTTCTATGGGATTTCGAAGAACCTCATGTGTTTTAGGAAGCTCATGTGTTGTTGCTAAATGAACATAAAAAGAACCGTCTGCATGTACTTCACACAACGGTTCTATTCTTCCGGCTTAAATATGACTTCATCCTCATATACCAGCCCTAATTTGTCTTTTGCGACTTCTTCTACGTACTTCTTTGTCTTGATATACTTCTTGTACTCTGCAATCTCCTCGGTTCGTTCCTGTTCCTCAGCTATCTGCTTATTTAAAACTGCCTCTCTGGATGCATAATAATCGTTCTTGGCCTGGAGTTCAATACTTTTAAATGTGATAACCACCAGTAACATTACAACCACCGTTGAAATTGACATCATGGCGAACCGGTTCTGGCTTCGTCTTCTGCGTTCTCTTAAGCTTCTGCCCATTGAACTCACCCCCTAATGTCTACTTATTACTATTTTAACTGTTTTGAGGACTTTTTTCAATTGTTTTTTATGAAATCCCATAACTTTTTTTCCCTTATTTTCAGCATTTTTTTCAAGTTTTTTAACAACTCCCAACACCTTTTTTAAAGGCCATAACAATACCTTAAATACTTTGCCAAATATCTGTAAAATGAACTTCAGTACTCTGCTAATTCCTTCTGTAACATAAGTGCTGATTGTCCCATTATACAGCAACATTCCACAGACCACTCCTGCCACAGCAAACCATCGGATACTTCCATTGTTTTCTTTGTACAGCATCAGGAAAATGCATATCCCACACATAAGCCAGTAAATCAAATCTTCCAACGCCAATGCAAATACAGAGTGTGCCACCAGCTTTCTGAAAATCCGCAGCACATCATACAGAATCATAATGAGCACTCCCATTCCAAAAGAGTGAAGCAGGAAATATAATTCTGCCATAATATCTTCGTTCATCATTTAAACAGCCTTGTTAAGAATGGTTCATTGGTTTTGGAATAACTTGTCACCTCGGAATAGCTAAAGCTGTCCATGCGCCCTTCCACGTCAATTTCACCCTTTTCCAGAGTAAGTCTGCTAACATGAAGGTCATTTCCCTTAATCATCAACATTCCCTGTTCTGTTTCCAGCAACACTTCTTTTAAGTCAAAGGAAAGCACATCGGACACGCCGGTAATGGTAGCCGAATGTCTGTTGTTTAATGTAAGTTTATGAGTCTTTGCCATTGTCTGTCTTTCTTCCACTCGTTTCCCTCCTTGTTTCATTGTTCCTGCCTCCTTAAGAGTTTATGAAAGACTTTCCGACTTTAGACTATAAATATTTATAAAGTTCTTTGGCTTCTTCTTTTTTTACTGTTTCCTGTACATTTAATACTTCAACCTTCACCGACTTGTTACCAAAGGCAATTTCGATGATATCCCCTTCTTTTACATTGGCTGATGCTTTTGCAGGCTTGTCGTTAATCATGACTCTCCCTGCGTCGCAGGCTTCATTGGCAACGGTACGTCTTTTAATTAATCTGGATACTTTTAAAAATTTGTCTAATCTCATATTCATCTTCCTTTCCATAGCAATTTATTCCTGTTCTCTCCGCGAATGAACCGACAAAAAAGGGAACCTTGCGGTTCCCTGTAAGATACTTTCTTATGCGTTAAGAACGTCTTTGAATGCTTTACCAGCTTTGAACTTAGGTGCTTTAGAAGCTGGAATGTTCATTTCTGCTCCTGTCTGTGGATTTCTACCTGTTCTAGCAGCTCTTTCAGAAACTTCGAATGTTCCAAATCCAACTAACTGGATTTTTTCGCCTTTCTTTAATTCTTCTACAACAACATCAGTAAAAGCTTTTACAGCTTTTTCAGCGTCTTTTTTAGATAATTCTGTTTTTTCAGCGATAGCTGCGATTAATTCTGTTTTGTTCATGTATGAACTCCTCCTCTGATTGGTTTTTTTCTTATTTTTCCAGGTTAAAACTTCTCGTCGCATAACCCTAAATCTATTTATAACTGTTTCTGTATAGTTTGTCAAGATTTTTCGTTAATTTCGTTGGATTTTTGCACAATTTTAAGAAGTTTTTCCTCTTTTTCCTGCTTTTTAATTGCGTTCCACATAGCCAGACGTTCTTCCTCCGTTTCTAACTTTACATCTCCAAACACATGAGGATGACGTCTGACCATTTTCTTTGCCACACCGTCAATCACATCTTCCAAGGTAAATTTGCCCTGTTCTCTGGCAATCTGGCTATGCATAACCACCTGTAAAAACACATCACCCAATTCTTCGCAAAGGTTATCATCATCCTTTTTCTCGATGGCTTCGATAACCTCCTCACACTCGTCCCTAAGACATTTTTCCAGACTCTCATGGGTCTGTTCTCTGTCCCAGGGACAGCCGTTTTCACTGCGAAGGGTACTGACAATGTCCACAAAATCTTCTAAAGTATATCTTTTATCTTCCATAGGACAATTACAGCATCTTGTTAATCATTGCGATAACTTCCTGTCCTAATGCATCTGATTTCTTATCTGCATCTTCTAAAGAAGTTCCTTTTACTCCATAGTAGAATTTAACCTTTGGTTCTGTACCGGATGGTCTTACACAGAGCCATGCATCGTCTGTTAAATCATAGTAAAGTACGTTGGAGCTTGGAAGTCCAGTTGTTGTCACTTCTCCTGTTTCCATGTTCTTTACAGTATCTAACTTGTAATCTCTTGCAGAAACTACTTTATATCCTGCGATTTCAGCAGGTGTATTGTTACGTAAGGTATCCAAAATAGACTGAATCTTTTCTAAGCCTTCTTTACCACTTAATGTGATAGACTGGATTCCGTCTTTGTAGTAACCGTATTTTTCATACATATCAATCATGGCATCCCATAAGGTTTTGCCCTGTGTCTTATAGTAAGCAGCAGCTTCACAAAGTGCCATTGTAGCAACGATAGCATCTTTATCTCTTGCATGTGTTCCAATTAAACATCCGTAGCTTTCTTCAAATCCGAACAGGTAAGTTCCTTTTCCGGACTGTTCAAATCCAAGAATCTGCTGACCAATATATTTGAATCCTGTTAATACTTCGATTAATTCTGCATTGTAACCTTTTGCAATGGCATCTGCCATATTTGTGGTAACGATAGTCTTAATCAAAGCTCCATCTGCAGGGATTCCTGTCTGTGCTTTCATCTGGCTTAATTCGTATTCTGCCAAAAGACATCCTGACATATTACCTGTTAAAGTAATATATTCTCCGCTCTTAGTATCTTTTACATATACTCCAAGACGGTCTGCATCCGGGTCAGTTGCAAGAACTAAGTCTGCATCTACTTCTTTTGCAAGCTTTAAGCCTAATTCAAAAGCTTCTGCTGCTTCCGGATTTGGGTAGCTTACTGTTGGGAATTCACCATCCGGTAATTCCTGTTCTTTTACTACATATACATTTTCAAAGCCTAATTCCTTTAACACACGTCTTGCAGGAATATTTCCTGTTCCGTGAAGTGGGGAATATACAATCTTAATGTCTTTCTGAACTGCTTTGATAGCGTCTAAGTTCTTCACCTGGCTCTTTAATTCTGCAATGTAAGCATCATCAATTTCCTGACCGATAGTAACAAACAGACCTGCTTTTTCAGCTTCTGCCTTGTCCATTGTTTTTACTGTATTGTAATCTGTTACTTTCTTCACTTCATCCATGATACCTTTGTCATGTGGAGGTGTAATCTGTGCGCCATCTTCCCAGTATACTTTATATCCGTTATATTCCGGTGGATTGTGGGAAGCTGTAATGTTGATACCTGCAATACATCCCAATTTCCTTACTGCATAAGATAATTCCGGTGTAGGACGTAATGATTCAAAGATATATGCTTTAATACCATTGGCCGCAAGACAAAGTGCTGCCTCTGTTGCAAATTCCGGTGACATACGTCTGGAATCGTATGCGATTGCCACACCCTTATCCTGTCCGTTGACACCTAAGATGTAGTTGGAAAGTCCCTGCGTAGTTTTACGAACGGTATAAATATTCATTCTATTTGTACCTGCTCCAATGATTCCTCTAAGACCGGCAGTACCAAAATCAAGTTCTCTATAAAAACGTTCCTCGATTTCTTTTTCATCATTTTCAATTGCTTTTAATTCCGCCTTTGTCTTGTCATCAAAATATGGATTTTCCAGCCACTGTTTGTAAATTTCTTTGTAACTCATTTTCTTACCTCCATGTGTTTAATCATCACTTTTTACCATATCCGAGAAAGAATAGGTAGCATCTGAACTGTCCTCAGAAATATAGACAGTATAGCTTTTTGTTTTACAGCCCTCTTTACGAAGGGTAATGGTATGGGTTCCTGAAACTTTTGCAAAATCAATTGGAACCAGTCCCATATATGTACCATCCAGATACACTTCTGCGCCTGTAGGTGCTGTAATATATATTTTAGAACTTCCTGTGGAAGTTGACTGCGAATTGGAAGAAGAACTTTCTTCATCACCGCTGGCTTCATTGCTATGAGTTGTGTCTGCATCATCACCGCCGGAAATAAGATTTACTTCCGGTGTCACTGCCGGACCTGCTGTCACTCTCGCCGCCGGTGTTACCGTTACACCCTCTGCCGGTGTCGCAACAGCTTCGCCTGTCGCTTCCGGTATTGATGTTACTTTTGCTGTAGGAGTTACGGTTGTACTTTCATCTTCTTTTGTTAATTTAATCTCTAATTCTTTTAAAGTTTCTTTTACTTTCAGAGTACCGCTATAAGTATCATATCCTTCTGCAGTAACTTTAATTTTATGGTTTCCATATTGCAACGTGATAATTTCACTATGGTCCATTTCTTTTCCATCTATGGTTAAAACTGCTTCCTCCGGAGTGATATTAAATTTCACACTTCCCAAAGGCAATTCTTCACCCTTTAAGTTACCTACATCCACTGTAATTTCTTCATTGCGGGTTACAGTAATACTTTTTGAACCGCCCACACCATTTTTTGATATGGATAAGGTATAATTTCCTTCCGGAACAACTAACATCATATCTTTTGTTACAGGCTTTACAGCCTCTTGTCCTACTTCTACCCAGCCTCCTATAAAATAATCGGCATTTAAAAGTTTCACATAACCGTGACCTTTATCAATTACAATAGAGCAGACTTGTTTTCCAATCCCACGTAAAATCAAGGTATCTGCCGGATTAATATCCATCAGCATTGCTTTTTCGCCCTCGGAAAGGATTACCAGCATATTGGAATATTTGTATTTATCCTCAGCAATGGACATGATGTTCTGTGGTTCGTCCACTTTCAGATTTTTTACTTCTTTATATTCCCACGCATCATCAGAAATCGTCAGGGAATACATTTTCTTCTTCGAGGACACGTATGAAAAATCCACAATTTCTCCAGGTTCCAACTGGGTAATGGACATGATTTCATTGTATTTGTCCCTTACATCACAGCCCCCTGTGTAATTGAGAATCAACTTTTCTCCTGTAGTTACACTTTGCAGGCTGATAATTTTATTTTCGGTATCCACAGAAAGTACCACCGCCACATCTGCTGTGGCAGGAACTTCCTTTGATACATTATCACTATTTTCTCCTGTTTGCAATGCATTTGTGCTGTTCTTTTTATTATTAACGCCGCATCCTATCAGCATACATGCCAACAAACACAAACTTACAACTCCCAAAACTCGTTTTCTCATCTTTCCTCACCTGTGCATTTATTTTCTGCTTTCTCATTATATAATACTTCCACCAAAAAGCAAACGAAATATTTTATAAAAATGTGTTTTATTTTGAAAACTTTTTACAATTTCTTCCTAAAAGTTTCTAAAAATTCGCGTTTCTTTGCATTCTGCATTACTACGGTTTCCAACTTTTCTATGGTTTTTCCGGAAATCCACGCCTTATTGCTGTTAAAATACTGATTTGCCAGTTTCCAAAATTTCTCTGGGTACAAAAGCCTTATATATAAATTTTCATACTCCTCACTGCTGATTTCGCGAACGTTGCTGTATTCGCTCAATATCTTTTTTCCGATTCCCTTATCCCAGTTATTTTTTTCCAAGATTTTTCTCATAAAGTCGTACAAGTCTTCCATCTGTATTCCCACATGGCATTTTTCGAAATTTACTGTGGCTATTTTATTTTTTTCGAAAATTGCATTATGGTAGTTATAATCACCATGACAGATACATCCATTGTTCATACTTCGCTGATTCAGAAGCTGATAAGCGGAATTGTTCAATTTTTCCAACGCTTCTTCCCCTTCCCGGTAAAAGGCTTCAAATTCTTTTAGAAATTTTGTTTCGAAAACGGAAATGCGGCTACGGTTACGAATGTATCTACGTATTTTTCGCAATTCTTTGTTATGTTTTTCAAATTCCAGACGCAAAGCATCGGGATTTTGCAACTCTGCAGACAGTTCCGTACATTCCCTGCCCTGCATAAACTTATGTATTTTTGCCAGATTTCTTGCCATTTGAGCAATCTCCTGAGCGTTTTTAATGTCACATTCCGTTCCTTCTATGTGATTTTTTAATACATATTTTTTCGTATCTTTGTCTTGTGTTACCAAGGCTCCGGTTTGATTTTTCACAAATCTGTCGGTTACGATACCTGCATCCGCATACAATTTTTCTTGTACCGTATTCTGAAGCTCTACATGTGTCTGAGTGCCTTTAAATTCTACTAATTTTTTCATACCTTGGTTTGTTTCAACTAACAGCACACCTCTGCCACGGCGAATAGAACCGATTTCTAAGTCGTATTCTTCCAGTACATTTATGCCTTTTTCATTCACGATAATTCCCCCCTGAGTTTTATTTTTTTGCTTCAATCTATAGTATGGGGCGGGGGGGGAATTTAGAACACGGAAACGAAAGTTGGGGGCATGTTGTGTCCATGGATGTGGGGGTGCGCGACGGTTCCGGGGGGGAAGAAGTTCTAAGTATCCCGTTTTAAGGGATTGGCAAACAGTACGCAACTGGAAAATTCCATCTTTTGATATGATTTGCCAGTTTGAACCAAAACAAATTTCAAGTTTTCTTTCGAAAAGATCTATCGGGAAATAATTCTTAGGAAGCGGTCTACGTATTGTTGGTCATAGTCGCAGTTCTCGTAGCCTTTTTTGTCTGATGTTTTAGGAATTTTTAAGTTTACCAGTTTCTGGTCGAATTCTTCCAGTTCTAAATAAGAATCTTCCTGATAGTGTCCTATATTTTCATTGACAGTTGGCACATGGAATGTAATTTTCTTTCCATCTAGCGTAATTTGATAGTAGAAGTTTCCTTTTTTCTTGTATTCTGCTATTGCAAATGACTTATTTCCAAATCCGGTGGTTATCTGTTCTATGTCGGAATATTGATAGGTTATTCCTGCCGGGTGGATTGGGGAATGGCATATGATGGTGTCTTCTGTCACGAAATTTACGCTGGTTATAGAGCAGTATAATCCAATTACCCAAATAATGATTGCCACTGCACGCCCTTTTCCTAAATGATTCCATATGAATACTATGTCATTCATGTTTTCCAACTGTTCGGTATTCTTTTTGAAAAGTTTTGTAAGTATTAATAAGCACGCTAAAATTGTTGGTATCATTATCAGCCAGATCATCACTGCACTTGCCACCGGCTGATATTCAAAAAACAAATAATTTTCCGGTGCCATCAGCTTTTCTATCCATGCCGTTACCGCAACTATTGCTGCTAGTCCCAATATACAGGAAATTATCAAACCTATTATTATGACCGGCATCATCCCTGCCCACTCCCGGTTTTTCTTTTTTATGCGTTTCTTGTGACGACGATATTGAGTTACATAATGAATCCAGCTTGCTGTAAGAAATGCTGTTGCAAATAACGCAAGTACTGCGTTTGCCGGCAACATATCATTTCTTCCTTTACCGATATTATAAAACAGCCACAATATTGGAGCGAAACATACCACCGTTGTACTAATAGCTACCGGAATACTTGGACAGCCTGCGTCCTTCAATTCTTCCATTAGTTCTGACATCTCATCACTTTCCAAAAGTTCGATTGCCTCATTATATTCTTCTATTATTTGTGAATCCGTTTTATAATCTTTCGCCAAAGACAGGCACATTTCCTGTTTATCTTCACATATATTTTTCTTATTTGCAAAATTTTCTGCTTTATTCCTAAGTGCTTCTTTGACTTGTTCTTCTTCGCCATCAAGAAGAAGGCGAATTTCCTCAATACTAAAATCCAGATATCGAAACAGCTTAATCCTTTTTAATCTGGTTATATCTTTTTCAGAATAGCTTCGATAGGAATTTTCCTTATTCCGTTTTACCGCAATCAAATCTTTCGATTCATAATAACGGATACTTTTGGCAGTTAATCCTGTTAACTTTTCCACCTCTTTAATTGTCATATTTTTCCCTTTCTTTTCAAATATCCTTTTATTATTTCCTGCAATGTTGCAAAATCTTTTCGCACCATTTACCCCCAAAATACACCTTAACCCAAGGGGAATGTCAAGTTTTTTGAAAGAATATTTCAATATCTGTAACAGTTCAGCCATGCTATGTCATCTAAGGGCATTTTATGGGAGCATAATGCCCTTAGATGACATAGCACGGCTGAACTGTTACAATTATCTTAACCGGCTATCAGCAAATTATCAAAAATTTCACTTACACTTGTGGGAATGCCTGCGTTGTCAATTTCTAATGGTCCGGTTACATGTAAATAGTATATGGTTTCATCCTGTGTCTGGACTTGTACCCATTCTTTGTTGTCGGTTGCCGGAAATCTTACGGTGCCATCAGACGGAGTAAGAATTTTGGCTTCGCTGGCGGTGTCTTTTTGAGTGTATACTGTAACTTCTTTTAGTATGGAGTGATTTTGGTATTCTTCCGGATGATAGCTCACATCAATCGGATACCATTCCTGCTCCTGTACTTTTAGTTCATTATTCTGGAGAATATAACTATATTGTATATTTACGGTTTCCACCATGTCCGAACGCACTTTTGCTTTTACACTTCCATTGCCAGACAAACTACAGGTTTCACCTCCTATTATTTCTTCTATAGTACCTACATATTTTAATTCTCCCTGAGAATATCTGATAAAATAAGTTACATTATTGTCGTTTGAACCATAATCACAGATAGCTATTTCTTTGTATTGGTCATTTTTATCCAAATCAACCAAATAGTAATATTCACTGATGGATTCCTGATAATAATCAGCCACCTCCATAAATTCTTCTGTCCTATCCTGATCGTTGATGGTAAGCACACATTCCGGCACATCAAAAATCTGATCTCCTACTTGAGTTTGTGTTGTTTTTATACTAAAACAAATATTCTCCTTTACTCCATCAGAATCCAAATCCATCTCAACATCTGCTCCCTGAACCATCGGATATATATAGGCTCCCTCTGGCTGATACACTTCTTTTAACCCTTGTACTTCGGAATATGGTATTAAAAACTCAAATACTCCGGCAGCATAAGTACCAAGCACGTATTCATTGGAAATCACATGAAATCCTTCTGTGCCCAGATACCAGTATTCTTCTGCGAGCACGTCATCTATATACTGTTCATAATCCTCAAATAAACGTTCCTGATAATATGGATACTCACATTGTTTTAAAATATATGTTTTTATAATGTCCAAAGCTTCTTCTTTATTTTCAAAGATGTCATCTAATGTAAGGATTTTACCTGTGTTACGATCATAGTTAATTCCTAAAGTATAAGAACCACCATGTGCTCCTCCTACATAGGACCAGACAGTTTTTGTAAAAGAAATCACTTTAGAATCGTTTCTTTTATTAGCATAATAACTATAATCATCAAATCCTTCAAAATATTCCTTTTCTTCTTCCGTCGCACCATCATACATTTCTTTTGCAGATGCTTCATTTATCTTACTACTTTCCATAAATTCGACTTTACGATTTTCCTGGTCTTTTGCAATTTCCTGAGAGACTTTTTCGTTTCCTGCGACGGAAACCACAGGATAAGAATAATCATATCTGTAAATTTCTTTTCCATCTTCTGCTGTAATTACATCGCTCTCAGTCAGATAAGTGATGGCAGCCTGTTGATTTTCCTTCGTTTCTTCCTGCACCTGTGCGTCATTCACAGTTTCTTCTCCGGATGCAGTCTGCTGACTGCATCCACTTAAGCCCAGACAGACCAACATACATAACGCAATTAGTTTCTTTCTTTTCATTTTTATATTCTCCCTCTTATTTTTCGCTATGGCATATAATGTTGCTTCACATATTCACACAAAAATTCCTTTTGATTATTTTCCGGTTCCTCCAAAACCAGTTCAAACAAATCATTCAGAATTTTCCCCATTGTTTTTCCCTGGGGTATTCCCATGGATAACAAATCTTTTCCGTTGATTTGCATATCTTTGAGCCGAATACATTCTTTATCACGAATTATTTCCTGATACAACTGTAACATCTGCTCTAAATATGCCAGTTTTTCTTCTCTTTTATATTCGCTCTGTGCCAACGTATCCGCTTTTTTTATCTTAATTAACGCTTCAAATAACTCTGTACCGGACTTGACTGCCAGTCTTCGCACAGAAGATTTTTGCAAGGACGGACGATGGTCGTGAAGCTCTACTAATTTTTTCACCTTAGCTATCGTATCATTGTCAAATTTCAATCGTCTTAATACCGTGTGAGCTATTTCCGCACTCTTTACCGCATGACCGTAAAAATGTGCCACTCCCTGTTCGTCTATGGTCTTTGTTTCCACTTTTCCGGCATCATGCAAAAGAATTGCCAGTCGCAGCACTTTGTCTGCTTCTACCTGCTTTAACGCTTGTACCGTGTGTTCGCCAACCGTGTACATATGGTGGATATTCTCCTGTGTACATGTCATCATATCATCAAATTCCGGCAAAATTACTTTAGTAATTCCAAGCTCATACGCCTCTCTGATACGTTCCGGTTCTTTGGAAACAAGAAGTTTTACCAGCTCTGTCTGAATTCGTTCTGCACTGATATTCTTTAGATTTACAGCCAGGTCTTCGATGGCTTCCTTGGTTTCTTCCTCAATTTGAAACTTAAGCTGTGCGGCAAACCGCACAGCCCGTAATATTCTCAGTGCATCCTCGGAAAAGCGTTCCTTTGCTTTTCCCACGCACCGAATCATTTTTCTGTTGATATCCCCAATCCCGTCAAAAACATCCACAAGACCTGCTGTTTCACTATATGCCATGGCATTAATGGTAAAATCGCGCCTTTTTAAGTCTTCCACCAGATTGGAGGTAAATACTACTTCTTTGGGATGTCTGCTGTCCTCGTATTCTCCATCAATACGATAAGTGGTTACCTCGTACCCTGTTTTTTCTATCATAACAGTTACTGTACCATGCTCAATTCCTGTATCGATGGTTCTGTTGAAAATCTCTTTTACCTGCTCCGGCTTTGCCGATGTGGTAATATCCCAGTCATCAGGGATTCTTCCTAAAATACTGTCCCGGACGCAGCCACCCACTGCATAAGCTTCAAATCCATGTTTCTCAAGTTGTTCTATAATATAACTTACCTGCTGCGGCAGCTTGATTTTCATAGATTTCCTCCAATTATTTTTCTACTAATCTCTTTGTTTCTCTTGCAATGGCAAGTTCTTCGTTGGTTGGCACTACCAGTAATGCGACTTTAGAAGTGTCAGTGGAAACCACCGCATCTTCTCCCGCTACATTATTTTTTTCATCATCCAGCTCTGCTCCTAAAAATCCTAAATAAGAAGCCACACGCTGTCTTAACAGTGCATGATTTTCACCTAAACCTGCTGTGAAACAAATGGCATCTACACCATTCATAGCTGCAGTGTATGCACCAATGTATTTTGCAACACGGTACGCATAGGACTGTACAGTAAGAATAGCACGTTCATCGCCTTCTTTTACCGCTGCCTCCACATCTCTGGCATCGCTGGAAAGTCCGGTTAAACCTAACATACCGGATTTCTTGTTTAATACATTTAATGCTTCTTCTACCGTTAAATTTTCTTTTTTACAGATAAATTCCACAACTGCCGGGTCAATGTCACCACTTCTGGTTCCCATCAAAAGTCCTTCCAGTGGGGTAAGTCCCATACTGGTATCTATGGATTGTCCACCCTGTACCGCTGTGACGCTGGCACCATTTCCCAAGTGACAAACAATCATCTTTAAATCCTTAATGTCTTTTCCAAGAATTTCTGCTGCATGTTCAGCCACAAACTGATGAGAAGTTCCATGGAAACCGTAACGTCTGATTTTATATTTTTCATAGTATTCATATGGGAGTCCATACATATATGCTTTTTCCGGCATAGTCTGATGGAATGCTGTATCAAATACAGCAACCATCGGAATATCTCCCATAATTTCTTTGCAGGAATTTACACCAATTAAATTGGCAGGGTTATGAAGTGGCGCTAAATCGCTACATTCCTCAATCGCTTTGATGGTATCCTCTGTAATAATTACAGATTCTGAGAAATTCTCTCCGCCATGCACAATACGGTGTCCTACCGCCCCAATTTCATCCAATGACTTAATACAGCCATATTCTTCATCTGTCAGTGCTGAAATCACCAATTTTACTGCTACCGTATGATTTGGCATTGGTTCTTCCACCACTTCTTTTCTTCCATCATTTGTTTTGTGTGTCAGCACGCTTCCTGCTGCACCGATTCTTTCGCATAACCCCTTTGCAAGTACTTCTTCACTGTTGCTATCGATTAACTGATATTTTAAGGAAGAACTACCGCAGTTAATTACAAGAATATTCATATCCTACCTCCTATTATTAATAAGCTTTGCCCCAGTATACCATGTTTTTGGCAGGTTTTCCGCAACAAACACAGGTATCTGCAATTGTTTCCTGTTTGAACGGAATACAACGGGATGTTGCTGTTGTTTCTTCTTTGATTTTATTTTCACATTCCACATCACCACACCACATTGCCTTTACAAAGCCCGGCTTATTTGCGATGGTGTCTTTGAATTCTTCATAGTTCTTTGCCACATAGGTATGTGCATCTCTGTGTGTTCTGGCACGTTCTAACATTTCTTTCTGCATAGTGTCTAAGATTTCTGCCACCTTGCTTTCCACTTCATCTAAAGATACTACAATCTTTTCTCTGGTATCACGGCGAACCACCACACACTGATTTGCTTCAATGTCCTTTGGTCCCAGTTCGATACGAACCGGAATACCTCTCATTTCCTGTTCAGAGAACTTCCATCCCGGACTCTTGTCAGTATCGTCAACTTTTACTTTAAAGCCTTTTTCTAATACGCTCTTAACTTCATAAGCCTTGTCCAATACGCCATCTTTGTTCTGCTGAATTGGAATAATTGCCACCTGAATTGGAGCAATCTTAGGTGGCAGTACAAGACCGCTGTTATCTCCGTGAACCATGATAATGGCACCGATAACTCGTGTTGTCATTCCCCATGAAGTCTGATGAGCATACTGTAATTTGTTTTCTTTATCTGTATACTGAATTCCAAAGGCTTTTGCAAATCCATCTCCAAAGTTATGGCTGGTTCCGGACTGTAATGCCTTACCGTCATGCATTAAAGATTCGATTGTGTAAGTAGCTTCTGCACCTGCAAATTTTTCTTTGTCGGTCTTTCTTCCGCGGATAACAGGAATCGCCAACTCATTTTCTAAGAAATCTGCATACAGATTTAACATCTGCTCTGTTCTCTCTTTTGCTTCTTCTGCTGTAGCGTGAACTGTGTGTCCTTCCTGCCATAAAAATTCTCTGGAACGAAGGAATGGACGAGTTTCTTTTTCCCAACGAACTACAGAACACCACTGATTGTAGTTCTTTGGAAGGTCACGGTAGGACTGTACTTCATTTGCGTAGAAATCGCAGAATAAAGTTTCAGAGGTAGGTCTGACACAGAGTCTTTCCTGTAACTGATTCAAGCCACCATAAGTTACCCATGCTACTTCCGGTGCAAATCCTTCCACATGGTCTTTTTCCTTCTGTAAAAGACTTTCTGGAATAAACATTGGCATAGATAAGTTTTCTACACCTGTTGCCTTAAATTTCGCATCCAAAGATTTCTGGATATTTTCCCAGATAGCATATCCTGCCGGTTTGATAATCATACATCCTTTTACACTGGAGTAAGCAATCAATTCTGCCTTTTTTACCACATCGGTATACCATTGTGCAAAATCTTCCTCCATAGATGTAATTGCTTCTACTAATTTCTTTTCCTTTGCCATCGTATCTGCTCCTTTGCTTCTATATAAATATAAGTTTCATGGGGGCGGGCAAAAAAATAAGCCTTCCTATCCCCCGAAAGGGACCGAAAGACTCGGCGGTACCACCCTAATTAACGCATAAACGTTCTCTCATTCTTTGTTAACGCCAAAGCTACGCTGCATTTTCATACAGAGCTCCAAGGCAGGTTCCACACGTTCCACGAAGAATTCACACCAACCATTCTCTCTCTGAACATTTTCCGTATGTACTAGTCCTTTTCATCGCTGTTTTCTTTTATTATCATAACATTTGAGGCTCGTTTGTCAAGGGATTTTTGCTACAATTTCCCTTAGAGCACACCATTATCATTCTTCAAAACGTTGTAATCTCTTTTACTTTTATTGCGCCACTATATCAACTGTATTCTCTCACGCACTGCCCTTATTTTTCTCACCGCCACATGACATACCTGCCCGTTTTTCAAATGCAATTTCCTCTCTTTTTCCTGAAAGCTCGCCACATATTGCATATTTACAATACAGGATTTATGACACTGGCAAAATTCTTCTGACAACTGTTGTTGTATTTCCTGTAGAGTGTTGAAATATTCGTAAACACTGTCTCTTAAATACACCTTTATCTTATGTGCAGTTGCACAAGTACTTATACAATAAATGTCCTCTTGAGAAAGTAGCATAATTTTTTCACCAGCACTCACTTTCAGCACTTTATGAACGTTGTTATTCTTGGATACCAAACGTCTTTGTGCATTTTTCAAGCATTCTAAGATGCGTTCCGGTATTTCTTGTGTCTGTCCTTTTGATATATAATCCATAGCTTCTAGCTGATATCGAAATGCCAAATAAGACATTTCCTCATGAGCCGTAATAAAGACCACAAACCCTCTAGGGTCTATTTCTCTTATTTTCTCTGCAAGACAAAAACCATTCATTTCATGTTTCATTTCCACGTCCAAAAAGTAAAGCGCAGGCTTTGATGAATTCTTTATGACACTTAGAAGTTTTTCAGGATATTGGGTCGCACATACCACTTTCATATCCAACTCTTCTATAAATATTTGCTTTTCGATTATATTCCTTATATGTAATAAGTTTTCTTCTACATCATCACATAAAAAAATTGGTAACATTACAATTCTCTCCTATAAATTTTTAGTTCCTGCACAAATCGTTTCCCCTTTTGTTCCGTACTCTGTAGCACATTAGAATACTTCGCCAATATTTGTTCTACACCATACAGACCCACTCCTCGGTTATTTCCCTTTGTTGAATAACCGTATTTACAAAGTTGCGTTAAATCGACTGATTTCTCCATCATAGAATTTTCAATTCTTATATATACCCCATCTTCTGCTGACAAAAAACCTAGGTATAAATACTTTTCTTCCGTTTCTTTTGCCGCTTCAATGGCATTATCCAAAAATATCCCTAATACCCTTACCAAATCTTCACTTTCCATAAATATGGAGGTAATTTCTTCTTTCAGGTCAACTTGCACTTGCAAATGTTCGTGAAAAGCATTGATAAGTTTCAAATATACAAGCCCCTTAATATCCGGTTGCTTTATGTTGGAAAGTTTTCCGATTGCCTGATCTTCTTTTGCTAAATTCTGACCACTTGGAAGAATATGTTCCAAAAAGTAGGTTCGCATATCAGAATAATTTTCTTCTTCAATATATAAGTATAGAGAAGATAGTAAGTTAATATAATCGTGTTTGAAACCTCTAATTTCTTTATACAATTTTTCCAAACGACTATTATAATCTTCTAACACTGCTTTTTCTTCTTCTTTTTTTCGTAATTCTGCATTTTTTTTTCGTACACGAAAGAAAAAAGAAAATAGCGTATCCATAATCAGAAATAATACTAAGCATACTACCGAATACAAAAATTCCCTTTCCCTATGATAAATTCCCTGTTCATTGTTTAACACCAACCACCGGTATATCATCAAACAGATAATACATTCCAAAAGTCCTATCGAAAACACCGACCATATTTTTTTTACTTTTTCCTTTTCCCACAGTAAGAAAAATATATTATCCACAACTAATATTGCAATAAGTCCTATCAGCATTTGCATTTCTGCACGATATATTCCCACAGTACCCAGACACTCTTTACTATACCAATAAATCCAATAGCATAGGAAAATTTCACTCACAACAACCATCAAGATTTCTAACCTTCTTGGGATCATATATATTCCTCACTTATCCACATTATTTTACGTTTACGAACTAATTAATTACATTCAGGATTTTTTTTTATTATTTTTGCTTTTTATGTTACCATTTTTCTTGGCAAAACACAACTCCATGGACATTGTTTGCAGATGCCAAATTAAACAAAAAAATATTTACTATTATATGAACTATAGGAGAAGATACACATGAGAAAAAAACATTTATTTACATTAGCTTTTATCGCATTACTTTCTATCAATACACCCCACACGGCGTTCGCTGCAGAGATAATCCCTACGTCAGAACAACTTCCTGCTGTTGATAACCAAACAATAACCGATGGAAAAGCACGTGCTTCATGGGGACAAGGAATTATGCACGCAAGCAATCCTATTGGTGATAAACCACGTGCATATGCCCAAACAAAGACCTTTGCCGGCAATGCATATCGCTTGACTGCACAAACAGTACTGATCGACGCTGACAGTATTACAACATCTACCAGTGTTATGGTTGGAAACAATACCAACAGCGTAAAGTCCGGAACAATTTTATCATCTACAGAAAAAGCTTTTTTCATTGGAAAGCATACTATACAAGATACCAAATCCTCTGGAACTCAATCTTGTACAACAAGTGCAGATTATAAAAGCTAACTTTAGGGGGAAAGTCTTTCTCCCTCATGAAAGGAATAATACAAATTATGAAAAAAATTATTACTATTGTGTTGGCAGTATGTTGCTTATGCAGCCTATCTGCCTGCCAAAAAACGGAACAAAATATGTCTTTTTCGGCAAATACCAATGAAATCATGGATGGAATGCATACACTGTATGCCGCTAATACCGAGGGCTATGCATTTGGCATAGACACACGCCCTTCTTACGGTGTAGATGAAGATGGTATTTTTGAGTTGTCTTCCGCTAAAGATACTATGTATTTTCATATAGAAAGTGCCGGCGATAGCAAACGCCAGTTAGCAGTACAAATTTTTATCGATTATGTTCAAGCCCCAATTATTATCGATGGTACCACATATGATACATTCTATATTAATGCGGATGACAAATTCTCCAAAGAATATGCTTTTCGATTTGCCGAAGAAATTGACACCACAAAAAACCATAAAATTTTAGCTATTCTCACCGCCTACTCCAATATATTGATGGCAAAGCAAGACGTACAGGCAGTTGCCACCTCTACAGACACTTCTCTCTGTTTTGATGGTATTTTATCTTTCAGCCCAAACAATACTCTGGCAGAACCATTATTCAATATGAATCAACCAACTGAACTATATGAAGATAATTTTAATGATGGATTTTTATTGAATACAGCAACCAAAAATATTCGCAGCATTCCAGACAATACAGTTACCGCTTCGCCAAATGAAACTGTAACTTTAAAATACCACGTAGGAGGAGGCGCAGCAAAAGAATCAAGAGATAACTCTTTAATCTTAGTAAACATCGCCAACAAACAAACCTCCATAAATGAACAAGCTTATTACTACATTGATACCGAACCCGACAAAATATCCTATGGTGACTTCTCCATTCAAGCACCATCAGAACCCGGCATGTACGAAATCACCGCCTGGAGCGTGCCTAACCCATTCGCTCCAAACATTACCGGCTGTAACATTAACATCCCAATGGCAATGCGTTTCACTCTGGAAGTGAAGTAATTAATGCGGATTTTAATAAATTTAAACATTTGACGTTGCCATGCACAGCCCATAATAATTACAGAAGTTTTCCAAGCTGTTTCTGTCTGCTTGGAAAGCTTCTGTAATTATTATGGGCGTACCTGCCACCAAAACGTTTAAATCCCATTAAAGTTCCTCCTGAAACAAATTCTTATACCCCTGTCCAAAGGTTTCTGTAGCACTGCTCACAATCACAAAGGCATTCTCATCTTCACTCTTTACAATCTCCATTACCTTTGGTGCCATCTGCTTTCTTACTACGCACATGATAACATTCTTTTCTTTGTTGCTATATGCACCCCTGCCTTTTAGCAGGGTGATGCCGGTGGGGACTCCCTGTATGATGCTTGCGGAGATTTTTTCAGATAAATCACTTACAACAAAAATAAGCTTTGCCTCATCTCCGCCATATAAAATGAAGTCAAGAAATTTTCCGGTTAGCACCACTGTAATTAAAGCGTACATTGCCGTGTTGAAATTGCGAAATACCAGACCGGATATTGTCACCACTGTCAAATCCAGTGCAAGGAATAAACTGCTGGTTTTTATATGTTTATATTTTTTTCGTAAGATTTTTACAATGACATCCATCCCTCCGGTAGTGGCACCGCTTTGAAACACAATTCCTATCCCTGTTCCCAAAAGCAGACTTCCGGCTATTGCCGCAAGGAGGGGTTCTCTGGTAGGAGGTTCTATATAAGCCAGAGCATCGGTAACAATAGTATTTACCACCACCACATACAATGTTTTTCCTAAAAAGTTTGCTCCCAACTTTCGGGCTCCCAAGATAAGGATTGGAATATTAATTAATAAGTACAAAGTTCCTGTACTAATTCCTAAAAAGCGGTTTAATATAATAGATATTCCCACAGTCCCCCCCGGTGCCAGACTGTTAGGGTCTAAAAACAAACTAACCCCCGCTCCATACATGATAGCGCCAAGGCTCATTTTTCCAAAGCATCTTAATTTTGTTTTCATCTAAATTCCTCCAGACTTATATGCAAAAAACACATGACAATTTACCTTTTTCGTAAATCATCATGTGTTTTTCCTATGGCATTTTTATTTCACATTTCTATTTTTGCCTGATTTGGAAATTTTATACCCTAGTCTTCTGCCAGTTTGCAATCACACTTGGTAGAATGTTTGATTCCATACAACGCTTTGTCAGCCCGCTTAATTGCCTTTGAAATATCATTATCATCTTTTACTTCCGGCATGGTCGCCACACCTATGGAACAAGACACTCTTTTTTCTTCAGGAATTACAATTCCTTCACAGCCTAAAAAGGATTGAATTTCTTTCGTAAAAGCATTTCTGCTTAGAATTTCATTTAACACATTTCTGGCCTTTTGCATAGCTCTTTCTGCATCAGCATATTCCAGTATAATCAGAAATTCATCGCCTCCAAATCTGGCTACAAATCCTTCTTCTGCTGATTGTTCCATCAGTATCTTTGAAATTTCTTTCAAAAGCATATCACCAACATCATGTCCAAAAGTGTCATTATAATATTTGAAATTATCTAAATCAATATATAATACCGTTAAATCTAGCCTTGTATTATTCTTCTGTGCTTTTACAACACGTTTATGAATATTGTTAAAGAATCCATCTCTGTTTAAAAGAGAAGTCAGGTAGTCTGTTACAGCTACATTTTCCAGGCGCATATTGATTTCATTGATTTCCTGCTGTTTTTCCAACATACTAATAGAATTTACCAACTGACTTAACACCAGAGAATATACATTAAAATCATTTTCATCCAGCATATATTTATTAATTGGTGAACTCCAGTTATCTCGCATCATTATGTAACAGATAAACAGGTTATCAAGTTTTTCATTTACATAGAATGGAATTGCTATCATTGAACATACATCATTTACCCCAAATACAGAAATTATTTCTCTGTACTCCTGATACCCCTTACGTATTTTAGATGCCACAAAACCGGTTCTATGTTTATCGAAATATCTGGTGAGCTTCTCCAGTTTTTCTTCTGTTAATTCTCTTTTAATGTTATTAAAACATATCTTTGGAGTTGCTTCTGTATAATTAATATATACCATAGCATCAATACCAAAATTCAAAGTAAAGGAATTCAACGCATCTGTAATCAGTTCATCCTCTTCCTTACCATTGATATCCACAATTTTCTGCCATACACTAAGAAAATCCATCTGCTTCTTAATTTCATGGTAATCTTTATTAATTCCGGCCTGCTCTGTAGCCTCGCCAATTTCTTTCAAGGTAACAGATTCCAAACGCAATTCATACACCTTAGGCATCCATTCTTTTTGCTCTTTTGCCGCCTGAATAACTTCCAGTTTTTCCTGGGCATTATTTCTCTCCGCATACGTATTTGCCACATAAAATTCTTGCAACGCTTTCTGCTCATGCCCCTGCTTTCGATGCAGTTCTGCCCTCGTCAGATAATACTGTACATAACTGAAAAACTGGTTTCCTTTTGAACGAACCACATATATTTGAGCAGTATTCAACAATTCCAACGCCTTATCTAGATTCTCTTTCTGCATTTCTAAAAGAGCCGAAGCATAATAGTACAGAAATAAATCATCATCACACACTGTATATGATGGGTCAATATCTTCTGATTCAGATTCAGAAGAATTCAGCTTATGGCTCAAAAACAACATGGTATTGTCCCGATACATCTGACAATTATAATAAAAACCCAGACGATAGCTACACAATGCAAGCAACCCAAACAATTTGGAAATATTACATACCCGCAAGTCATTTAAATGAAGTGTATCCACAATTTTTATACACATCTGCAAATAATCATATGCTGATTCAAAATTATTTGCCAGAATACAGTTTATGGACATGTTGTATAATGTTTCACCAACAAAATCCATCATTTTATATTCATAATAAATATTAAGTGCTTTATTATAATATAAATTTGCTTCTTCGTATTTTTCAATAGCACATAAATTATAACCAAGACCTTTATAAATATCTGCTGCTTTTACCGGCTCCGAGTCTCCTACCAGTTCATACAATTTTCCATAGTAGTAAGTAGTTGTTTCAAAGGCGCCATTAATAGAAGACAACATAATATTCTTCCGATAACCCACACTCATCAGATATTTGTTTCCAATTGCATTTGCAATATCCATTCCCCGCTGAAAATGAGATACTTGTTTCTCGATTTCTTCCATAGATGCAAACCAATCCACGTCATTGTCAAATGCATAAATATATGTATGAGCTAAGTGATTATAATATTGATATTTTTCTGCCTCTTCCAAAATTTCCTGCTCTACTACAATATCATTGGCACAAAACATAATATTATGCCATCCAGACATACTTGCCATATGTCTTAACATTTTTGCTTTAAACATCAGAAAGTCTTTTCCTTGTTCTTTTGCCAATTGGTAACATATATCCGCACATTTCTTTGCCATATGTAGTTTTACATTAAAAACTTGCGTTAGTCCAAGCAAATAATTATAAGCATAGTGCATTCGGAAAGATGTGTACCTTTTACATATCTCATTTAAAGAGTTACAAAGCAGCAATGCATTCGTAATATCCTCGGAATAAATAGATATTTTTGCATAAATTTCTATAATTTCAAAACGCTTTTCGTCAGCAATACTAAGTCTTTCTAACTGTAACTTTTTATATATAATCCCCAAATAATAAAATGCCTGTTCAAACTCAAACGTCTGAAACATGTTGTTTAACCTTATAATGTATTTCTCAATATCCTTACTATGAAAACGGAATATTCCACCACTTTCTTCAGATAATGGCACATTAAAAAGAGAGGCGTCTATAATACTGTTTCTGATTTCCAGACGTTTGATATATTGTTCCCACACCTCACTGACATGGGGAAGTACACTGCGCAAATCATTGTATGCTGCCAGTATAAGTATTCTTCCTTTTTCCTCACTGTCCCAAAGTCGCGTCAATATTTCAATGGTTGCTTTGGAAGCACCTTCCAGTTCATTAATGCACAGAAAAATAGGATGTTCTTTGGAAATTTTAAGTAAAATTCGAACAATAGTCTCTAACAGGATCTCTCTCTCCTGTTCAACTTCACTTAAAATCAAATCCTCTTTTCTCACACACAGAGAATTTTCCAAATAAGTCTGAAACACTGATTTCTGCATGCTATATATATCAAAAGACTCCAGAAATTCCTCCACACTCTTCTCGCTATAATATTTCCAGTACATCTGCTGTATAATATTTAAAAAAGGATCACATGCCTCCGGCATCTCCGCACCATGAAATCTTCTATAGAATACCATATATCTGTCTTTCCCATACTCTTTGGCAAGTCTGTATATATCATCTCTTGTAATTTCAAAGGTATTATAGTGCTTTATAACAACTACATTATTGTCCTTTTCATATGCATTATCTATTAACTTTTCAGCGAACACTTTTATAAAATTATAATATTCATTGTTCATGAGGTTTCTCCTTAAGTCAATATTTGTATAGCAAATCTATTTTACAACATGTTACCCATATTTTCTATAGTTGTTTTTCATTTTCTACAGAATTTCAAATTCATGGTTCAATAATAACCAATTTGCACGAAATAATCTCATTAACTGCCAGTATCCACATCCCCGTAGCTGAAATTCTTTTATCAAATTGAACTTCGCCAGCATACTGCGCACATCTTCAAACCAGACTTCATGCTCCGTTCCATTTTCATCCTCATAACGAAAAAATGGTGCCTCTGATGTTTCGTCATATTGAATCTCCGCTCCATAGGAAATGGCAATTTCCACCGCTTCCCGGTTTCCTATAGTTCTTGCTGCGGTGACGCCGCGCTCATAAGGCAAGGGCCAGTCATAGCCATAATTAGGGATTCCTAAATCTATCTTTTCCACCGGAATCTCTGTGACCGCATATTCTACCACACGTCTTACATTAGGCATGGGGGCCACTGCCATAGGAGGCCCATAGGTATAGCCCCATTCATAGGTCATAAGCAATACACTATTGGCTGCTTCACCTAACAGCTTATAATCTTTTCCTGCGTACAATAAGCCCGGCTGGTCAGCTGAAGTTTTGGGTGCCAGAGCCACCGACACGGTATAACCATTTTCATTCATAAGTACCCGCGTTTTTGTAACAAAATCAGCAAATGCCACTCTGTCTTCCGGAAGAATGTACTCAAAATCTATATCTATGCCGGCATATCCTTTCTCCTCCATAATCTCCAATAATTGATTTAATAACCGGTCGCTTACATCACTGTTATTTACCAGAATACTGATATAATTGTTATTAAAATTTCCGTTTTCATCAAAGGGAGTCAGGGTTAAAATCGGCGCCACTCCAAACTGAGATGCGCCGTTTAAAATTCGGGTATCTTCAATTTGAGGATACACCAAATCTCCCTCAGTAGTGAATCCATAAGAAAATACGGATATTTCAGTCAGAAAAGGGAGTGTTTCTTCCAGCACTATCTGATCAATAAACGGATAAGCATATCCATTTGCCACCAATGGATACGTACCCACAACTTCTGTATCCTGCAAAATCAGCAACGCCTGCCCCACTGCTAAAGCATAGGGATAAGGAATCTGATTATCCTCTGCCAGTTTTTCGTAGCTTATGCCATACTGCTGCGCAATTTTGTCTATGGTATCACCCGCTTTTACTATATATATCTCCACAGTGCCACCTTCTTTTTTTCCTCTGTTAACTAATGTATTCTTTAGGAATTTATTTCATGCAATATGCAAAAGAACCTTTGCCCTTGGTCTTGCGACCTTGGACAAAGGTTCTTTTTGAGTTATAGCTTAATAACTATTAAAAGTTAAATTACTCTGTAACTTCTGCTTTGTATGTAGCTGATTTCATACCTGTAAATACGTTGATTTCATCTGTTCCCGCTACTGCTGCATCTACGGCAGAACCATCTGTAACTTTTTTCCATGTTACATGAGAACCATAACTAAATACAACATATGCACCGTCTAATAATGTATAATCTTCTGATTTTGCTGTTACAACACCATCAGCTGTTACTTTAATATCCGGTGTACTTCCGGTATATGCTGTTACATAGGTATTATCTTCCATAGGTACTGCTGACTGCGCGTAAGATACAAGACGCTGTGCCATGATACCATTGTTGATATCTTCTTCTACAGCTTTATATCTAATATTTACAAATTCAGCCGCATCCTGAATTGGACTGTTCAATGTTAAGACAACATATCTTCTATTCTGAATTGTAGCATCTAATACATCATATGTCTTGCCCTTGTTATCCTGTACGAAGAACATTTCTTTTACAGCAGCATTATCGTATGTATTATCTGTCAATTCAATTGTGATTGTCTTATCTTCTACTTCTGCTGTCTTCATAGCAAAGTCAACCGTAGAATCATTTCTTGATACAAACTTAACCTGTTTGTTTACAGATTCATATCCCTGAATTGTAGCTGTTACAGTATATACGCATTCCTCATCCGGTGTTGCAATCTTAATCGGTACTAAACCTTTCTTAGATGCTACAGATGTATCACTGATAATTGGTTCTTCCACACCATTCTGTTTTACGCTATATGTTACTGTGTAATCATCCAACATATTGTTGTTATTATCAAATACTTTTACATAAATGTATTCGTCTTTACCATCACCGGCAACAAATGTCGCACCTGATGGAGTTACAATTTCATAATTCATAGATACTGGAGCCCATTTGATTGGTACATTCAATTCTGCATATGCAGTAGGTTCACCAGTACCAACATTCTTTGCTGTTCCAATGACTGCACCGGCAGCATTCAACAATGTAAATACAATGTTTTCATTTTCTTCTAATTTTGTGCTATCAATATACCCCTTAACAATATCGGAACCTGTTTTTTCTGAACTAATTTTAAGAATATTAGTTCCTACTGCAGTACCTGTTCCAAGAGATTTATTAACAGTTACTCCTTCTAAGCTCATGGAAGCATCTACACCAGAAATTAATACGTTAGATACTTCATTGGCAACTGCTTCATCTACAGTTGTGTAATTCATATCATCCGCCTTCATAAGACCTACTACTTGATATCCAATTAACCAATCTGTATTGATTTTCTTTGTCTGTTCTTCTGCTTTTTTTGCATCTGCACCTTTTACATGGTAAGCAAGTGTTGTCACAGAATCCTGAGCAATATTATCCTTAGTTTCATCTTCTTCTACATTAGTTCTATCAGTAAAGGAAAGACCTGGTTCAATCCAGTGAAGATTAATCAAGCTTGCTTCTGTTCCTGCTACAGATAATGTAAGTTTATATCTTTCATCTGTTGTTTTTGCATGTAATTTTTCCACATAACTTGTAAAATCAGAACCGTTAAATGTAAAGAATGCCTTACCATAATCATCTGTCTTCACAAGCACTGTATCAGAGTCAAAGATAGAACTATCTCTCTGAATTGTTACGTTTGGTAATACCGTGTTGATAGAAAGCTTTTCTTCACTATCATCCAAATAGAATTCTACTTCCGCATCATCCTTTGGATTTCCGTTTTCATCTTCTACATATACATCAATTCGAATGTTCTGTCCTACTAATGCATAGAAATCAGTAGGTTCTTCAATATCATTCTTAGGAATTGGAGCCCAATTCACATAGCCATATAATCTTCTTTCTTCCAGTGTCAGGTCTAAGTCTTCTACTGTAAGCCATCCATATACTTCTGTTGTTCCTGAATATAATGAGTTTACAATAACAGAGTTTCCTTCTGCTGTATTGGTTGTTTTATAATTTCCGTTATCATCCATTACAAGAATAGAACCTTCATAATTTAAAGCTTCATTCTTTGATACACTAAACGCCTGTGTATACTCTGGTTTGATTAATACATTTTCGTTATCCACTACTTCTGTAGGAATCATAAAGTAATATACTGTATCATCCGGTTTTGTTACCTGAACATACGCATTACCAATATGAGGATAAGTAGGAACCTTATACTCTACTTTTGCATTGTAGTATGGCTGTGTAGAATCGTCTGTAACAATACCATACTGTTTTGCAAGTTCTGCCGGCATAGTAACCTTGCTCTGGAAAGAAGAATTCTTATATGCATCAGAACCAACTTCTGCCTTAG
This sequence comes from Lachnospiraceae bacterium, assembly GCA_017408735.1. Classification (GTDB taxonomy): domain Bacteria; phylum Bacillota; class Clostridia; order Lachnospirales; family Lachnospiraceae; genus RUG11237. Next base: position 2,573 of record JAFQUB010000007.1, on the reverse strand, counting down.
TTACCTGTGTCCAGTTAATTTTTGCATTTTTATAAATTTCAGAAACTGCTTTGTATTTTGCAGTATTCATATAGTTTCCTGTAATATTCTTTAAGCTGTATCCAATTGCCTTAGAAATTTCCACCTGTCCCTGTGACTGAATGTATACTTTTACACATACAGAATCACGGATATCATTATCTTTTGATAATTCCTGAATTGGAATCTGGAAAGTAAAGTCTTCTTCTACATGTTCACCCTTGATTGCATATGTCTTAAGAAGTCCTACACCTTCATTTGTTGTCTTATCATATTCCTTGTATACCGCAATCTTTAATGCAGTATTCTGTGAAATTGTTAAACTTGTAAAGTTTAATGTTGCATAGTTTAAGTTTGCCGGAACTTCTGTAATATATTTGAACTGTGTTGTATCATATACAGAGTAGCTTTCGCATGTAAAGTCTACCGGCTGTTTGTAGTCAGCGTCATCTGTAGAAGAGATAACCTGTGGATACTGAATTAAAGGATATGCATTAAATGTAACTGCATGTTCTTTGTCTAAGCTTACCTGCTGGCTTACTACATATTCAGATGTACCAACAACTTCGCTATCTCCCTGTTTCTTTTCTACATCAATAATTCTACGTTCAATTGTTTTTGTTTCTGTAACGCCTTCTTCTCTTGCACTTTCACCCTGTGCAAGGTCTGTGCGGATTCTGTCAACCCATACATCACCTGCTTTGAATGTTGCAAAAGTTAATGGTGCCTGTACAGATGTGTTTGCACCTGTTTCTGTTGCTGTTAAAAGATATCCACCTACAACATCATCCGTTGCATCATATTTATATCTTGGATTTAAGCATACGGTAAAGCTTGCAATACCGTTAGCATCTGTTTCTACTGTAGCAAGATTGTTCTGTGTACTAGAGATGTACCAAAAGTTTCCGGAACCTGCTTTGTATTCCATTTTTAAAGTAACCTGTCTGTTTCCGACAGCTTTACCATTTTTAACAATTTTAACCTGAATATCTGCATTGTTTCCTGTAAATACAGTATTATTATAACCGTCAAGGCTGTTTGTAATGTCGATTGTTATTCCATCTGTATTTTCATTTGTTTTCTCTTTTACAGTTACAGCACATGTCTGTTTTAAACCTGTCTGTGAAACTGCTGTAATTACTGTAGTACCAACGCCGATAGCTGTAACCATACCATCACCATCAACCTTAGCAACAGTTTCATCTGCTGAAGACCAAGTGATATCAGTTACATTTGCGTTTTCCGGTGTAAATGTAGCAGCAATCCATGCTGTTCCTTCTACAGTCATATCCAATGTACTCTGATTTAATGACATCTGTGTTGGTTCCACATTTTTAACAGTGATGTTGATAGTCGCATTTACTCCGCTTGGAGCTACCGCTGTAATTGTTGTGCTACCAGCTTTTACTGCTTTTACTAAACCTGTAGCACTTACAGTTGCAACTTCAGGATTGCTTGAAGTATATTTTAATGACTGACTACTTGCTGTTGATGGCACAACAACTGGCACAATCTGAACTTCTTCTTTTGTTCCGATTTCTGTCACACTTGCATTTAAAGTTACTGCTGTGATAGCTGTATCTTCTGCTGGTGATGTTGTTGGCTTAGCTGTTGGCTTTGGTGTAGCTGTAGCCTTTGCTGTTGATTTCTTAGTAACCTTTACCTTAAACCAGGCACTTTTTTTCTTTTTATTCTTTCCTGTTACTGTTACAGTAATCTTAGCAGTACCGGCTTTGATACCTTTTACTTTACCTTTTTTAGATACTGTAGCAATTTTCTTGTTACTTGTTTTGTAAGAAATTGATTTCTTAGCTGAACTTGGGTTAACTGTAGTTTTTACAGTTAAAGTTTTTCCAACCTGTAAAGTTGTTGTCTTTTTGTTTACTTTTTTGTTCTTTACTTTCAGAGTAACTGACTTTACAGCCTTTTTGTTTGTAGCTGCTTCTGCTGATACAGAAGGAACCCCTACAGAAGTTACTGCTAAAGCAAATGCCAAAAGAGAAACAAGCACTTTGCTTTTAATTGACTTCATAATTTTTCCTTTCCTCCTCAATGGATGTTAATTAAATGTTTCTACTTTTTTACAAAGCGTCTATAAGTTTAACATATTCTGGAACACTTTTTCAATGCAAAAATTACAATTTTTCAATTATTTCAAATTATTTTCTTATATTTTTTCGGTTATTGTGTTTTTTAACAGTTTAGTTTGATTATCAAATCTTTTTTTATGCATTTTAGGCAATTTTACAGAGCTGCAAAGAATCCCCTCTTCTCGTGTTTTGTGACATTTTAATAATTCATGTGTCTAAAGTACCATTTTTATTGATTACTAATTCTACGCTCCTTCCCTGACATTACTCTATAAGATATTGAAAAAGCTTAACAATTATGTTACGATATTCGGAAAACTAAACGAGGTGACAAACTATAAATAGTCAAGCGTTTTTTGAAAAAAGTTTGTGAAATAAAAAAGGGTAACTTTAATAGACCATCTGAAGATACTGTATTTCAGATGGAACAGATAAATATATGTAAGGTAGATATTAGCGTAGTTT
>JAFQUB010000006.1 GCA_017408735.1 Lachnospiraceae bacterium | reverse complement strand
GCATATTCTTTCACATCAACAGGAATACGATATAATTCCATTTCTTCATCAAAAACATATTTTTTCATTTTCTTTTTGAATTCTCTATAAATTTTCTTTGTTTCTTCTGTACCATTTTCTAAGGTAACATTTACTCTTGCATAAGCTCTCATTTTCCAACCCACACCTCGTCTAAATATTTTAATGCATATGCCTTTAATGCCGGCATATCATAATATACCTTATTGATTGCTGTTCTCATTCTTGCCTTTGTCAAAGTCTGATATTTTATTCCATATTTTATTTCTTTTCTCCACCTCTTAGTTATTTCCTTATGCAGTGACTTTTCCAACGGCACGGACATCATACTTCCGGCACTTATCTTTTTTCCTTTATACTTTAGTTTTCCGGTATTACGGAATCTCTTCTCGATTATATGATGCACTTCCACATTTTTACAATTCTTAAATAGTTTCTTTAACTTTGTATAAGTTCCTATTGTCAGATATTTAGCATTTTTAAATTCACTGGTTTTACTTGCTACCTTTAATAGTTTCTTACCGCCTTTCGCAACATAAGAACCCGGTACAAACGGCACAAATACCGCTCCTACATCCCACATTAAATAACCAAGATTTGCCCAAGACGGACTTGTCACCAGACTGGCAAAGCTCCAACCAATACTTAAAACATCTATTATCGTTTCAATCGCATTTCCGGAAGAATCTGCATATTTTAAGGGATTGTTTTTCCCATAACTTAACAGATTTTCTTCCTGCACTGAAATGTACTGGTCAGCATTTAAGAAACGTTTTACTTTACTGTCATAATATCGGTTTATTAAATAATATAAACCGCTTTCATTATCATAGTAGTAGCTTCTATAACGGAACGGATTGATAGTTCCCAGTTCTGTATCGCCTTCCACTGAAACTAAATTTCCCCATGCATCATAGGAATATTCCACTAATTTCTCGCCTGTCTGACTATAAATAGAAACGATGTCGTTCAAAGCATTCTTTTCATAGTAATATATCTGACTATCTTTTTCAAAGCCAACCAACGTATTTTCACTATCATACAGAAAATACAGATATCCGTTTTCATCCTTTTGAGAAATTAACTTTTCTTCGTCCCAATTATATAGGACTTCTGTACCATTTACAATCTTTTTTACTCTTTGATTGCTGCTGTCATAAAAATACTCTGCACGGTTTGTTCCATCGCAATAGGTCGCTAGTTTTCTTCCGTCTTTCCATGTAAAACTTTTTCCGTCCACATATTGAAGTGGATTTCCTAATTCATCCTGAGTAATAACTTGTCCATTATATTCTGTTAACAAATCTTTCCATGTTTCATTGGTATAAGAATATAACACATTATTTAATATCCCATTAGAAGCCACGTTTTCTTTTGTATAAGGATATTGCTGCTCTTGTATTATGTTTCCGCCATCATCATAAGAATAAATTTTAGTGATTCCAGATTTTACATTATTCTCACGAATCAGTTGATTACATAAGTCATATTCATAACTGGCAATTTCTTCACCGTTTTGGTATATCACACAAATATTTCCGTTTTCGTCATATTTGTATTGGAATTTGTTTCCACCATTTGTATCTGTTTCTATGACATTTTCGTCCAAAGCATATGTTTTCTGTTGCAATATGAGTTGTTCTTGTCCATTGTATGTTTCTGTAATAACCTGCTGTGCTTCTTCCTCTTTTAACGAAACAAATTTTCCAAATTGTCCAAAATCACTGAGGCACTGTTCCTCTTCTTCCGTATAAATATAAGTTTTTTCTTCATCCCCCAAATAATATGAACCACTGATTCTGTTTCCATTTTCATCCCAAATACAACTTGCTGCAAACTCATGGCTGGTATTAAAAGCAATAACTTCTCCCGTTTCATCATATTCATAATGGTATGTTATGCCACTTTCACAATCCTTTTCTTCGATTACGTTATAATTTTCATCATAAACATATTCACAGGCAATGGCTTCATCTATTTTTATTTCTGCAAGCTTTCCGTCTTCATCATAGACATACTCTTTTTTGTCACCATTCCCATATACAATTTCTGTTTCCGCATTGGTTTCATTATCGTAAACAACCGATATTAACTGCTGTTCTCCTACCTTCGCACCTGTCAGATTATTATTTTCATCGTAAGTAAAATCATATCCAAAACCATTATGTGAAACATTGGTAATATTTTTATTATCATCATATCCATAAGAATTAATTTCATTTATTTCCCCGGATAAAACCACGTTTCCATACATTTTTCCTTCTACATCATAGAAATTATATACTTTTTCTTCCTCACCCTGCTGTCCATAACGGTAGACTTCCAGCAGTGTATTATAAATATATTCAAAGTACTTGCCATCTTCATCATATCCACAAAGCTTTTTATCATAAAATCCTGTCGGTATGGATAAATCATAACTAAGATTTTCCACAATACCTTCGTCTGCACTTAAAGGATTACCATCTTCTTTATCATTCCTACCATCAAAATCAGTATCTACCACATACGGATTGGTATTTCTTTGCATTTCCTCTAAATTACTTAAGCCATCTCCATCGTAATCAGCATCTTCTGTTACTTCCAAAGGATTGGTACAAAGTATCAGTACTTCGTAGCCATCCAAAAATCCATCTCCGTCTGTGTCGTTTTGCTTGTAGTCCGTAGACAAATCCCATATCTCATAACCATCTTCCAGTCCATCTTGGTCTGTGTCAAAAACAGCGTCTTCTATACCGATATCTGTTTTTTTCACAGATACCACAGGGGATAAAATTTCTTTACCGTATTTTGTTTTTCCAACAACTCTAAAATCCGCCCGTTCTGCAATTTCCTCTGATGAAATCGTTTTTTCGTACTTTATAACATCTTCTTGCGAAATACTATCCTCAGAAAATGCTTCACTAATTTTCTTAAATTCTGTTTCTTCATCATAACGCCCATATAACGCAAATTCTGTTATATCTTCCGTAGATTCCCAACCGGCTTTCATCTGTTCGTTTTCCCCAGAGTCATAAACATACAGATAAATGGTCGGATAGGCATCATAAGATATCATTTCCAAAGACCACTTTTGATTATCTCCATCATCATTTTCCCAGATTTGAATCAATGCACCATTTTCCTGTGAGATATCTTTTACATCCAGTGCTTTTTCTGACTGTTTGGAACGAATGCGATAATATCCATCCGGATCTTCCGATAAATACCATAATTGATTATCGCTTCCGTTAAATTCCTTTTGCTCTACTAAAGTTCCATTATCTGTACCTGCATCTTTTACTGTCAATGCTTTGCCGGAATGGTCAGCAATAATTTTATAATATTTTTCTTCTACTTTTTCGATAAACCATTGCTGATTACTCCCCTGTTCATACTGCCATTGTTGAACAGTTCCACCATCTTCCTGACTGTTATAACCTACTTCTAGAGATTTTTTGCTGGTTTTAGAAGTAATTTTGTATTTAGCACCTGAAACAATTTTATTTCCGACTTCTAACTCTACAAATTTCCATTTTTGATTGTTTCCATCCACATCATCCCAAACCTGCAATTTTGCTCCATTATCTTTGGAAATTCCGGTAATGTCTATGCATTTATCATTTGCTTTTGACTTTATCTGAACATATTCTTCTTCGCACTGTTCCAAATACCACAACTGCGTATCAGCATTCATATCATCCCATTGGAATAATACAGCTCCATTCATGGCATTTTCTTCTGTAGATAACACTTTTTTGCTGTTTTCGTTTACAAACTTATAATACTCGCCTTCCTTTTCCACTTTCCATTGTTGGCTTTCTTCGTTTGAATATTCCCACTGTTGCAGTTCATCTCCATTAAAAACCCCAAAATTGGAAACTTCAATTACTTTATTATTTTCTTTAGAAATAATATTGTAAGTACTTCCAACTGCTAAGTTTACATTTTCTTCCGCCTGTACCTGAAAAACAGAAGAATTTTGTGGACATACTGTCATGACAGTTATTATTACCGTCATAACCACCGCTATCCACTTATGTGTTGCTTTACTTTTGTTCATTTCTCATTTTCTCCTTTTCATAACATCAAATTATACCATTACATTCAATAATGGTGTGTAGATTTATTCACAATTTCAACCCAAATTCAAGACCACTAATTTAGCTAGTGGCCTTCTTGCGTCTTAGTCTTAGTCTTAGTCGCAGTTGACAGTTAGTTTGTGTGACCGTTGCCTCTGTCCTCACAGGAGGAAGTTGTATCGCTTATGAGCGTACCATTAGCACACTATTAGCATTCTATTAGCCACTCCTATTGCTTCTTTAACGCCTTCGTAATCTCCGCAATATAAAGATAATGGTAATCCTTATTTGGATAGTAAGTTGCATCAAAAGACGCATCCTCTAAGCATTCTTCCTTCATTTCCTGCACATACATTTTCTTGCAGACAAAAACAAGTTCTGCTTCTTCGAAGTATGGAGTGCCATCTTCATAGGCTAAGGTAAGACCTGCTTTGGTGATTTTGTCTTCTTCTCTGCCGGAAATTTTACCACAAAGATTTAGAGCTTCTCTGTATTGTTCCGGCAAAAATGATACTGTGAATGTATCATTAGCATCTACAAATTCTTTGGTGTATCTTTGTGGACGAATGTACATGGTAAGGGCATTCTTGTTCCAGATAAAGCCTACACTGCCCCAGCTTGCGGTCATGGTGTTTGCCTTTTCTTCGTTTCCTGCGGTAATCAACATCCACTGTTTGCTGATTTTGGTAAATGGGTTCATTTCTAATTCGTTTACGTTAATTTCTTTAAAACTCATAATTTCACTCCTGACTTAAATTTCTTACTCTATCATAATATTTTCAATTTTAAACGTCAATGCATGTTTTATGATATCTTCTTAATTATCCTTATGTCAAATACTCACCTAACATATCTTTTACACAAGTTTCTATTTCTTCTATTATATTTTTGCATTTTCTTTTGGACAGACCTGCCTGTATTCCAACCTCCAACATATCCTGTATAGAAGGAGCAATACCATTTCCATTTACTGTTGTTGTATGGTCGCCATAGTAAGTCGTGCTGTAGGTCATATCATATGCCGGACTTAAACGCCAAACATCCCCTTCTTCCTCATATAAAAACGAAAAATTTTTTGCATGGTCATCTCTGTTATGGGCAAATACATTAAAACACATTCTGCGAAACATATTTTCCATATCTTCCTTTGAATTTTGCGTAAGGATCTTTGTCAATTTCATAAGGCTATGATAGTCCAGACTGGGTTGTTCAAAATCCAACTCCAAGATTGCCGCCACGGTCAACATATGGATTCTTTTTCCGTCTTCTCCACGGTCAAACCTACATGTTCCAAAATATCCTTATCAATTCCATGCACCCATAAAACTCTGTTTAACAAAATATTTCCCCATGCATCCGGAAGACTGTCTGCAAACACGCCGAACAAACCTGAAAAATATGGTTTTTGTGGTACGAACACTTCCTTTTCCAGAGGCAGTGAAAATGGACTGATAGGAAATCCCTCCTCTAGCCATGCATCATTATATTCAAAAGCTATCTTATGCTCTCCGTTCATGGCAAGTGTTCCTACCAGACGTTCTCTATAACATACCTGCAATATCTTATTTGTTTTCATTGATTACCTCCTGAATACTTTGGTAGGGAACCTGCGTAAACATATTCTTGATTTCACTTTCGCACCCTAAGGCAGTTGCAAGCTTTGTAAGAGATAATAGCGAAATCATACCCGTTGTTTCAAAACGTTTTATAGAGCCGTAACTTACGCCACTTTTCTTGCTAAGCATTTCTTGAGTAATGCTCTTTCTTTTGCGAATTTTTCTCAATCTTTGTGCTAATGCCAGATTGATTTCTTCCGGCGTTTCCCACTGATAACTTTTTCTTGCCATTAAACCACCTCTCTTTTTTATAGATAATATATTATCTATTTTTTTCATTCTAAATACTTTTAGATAAAATATTATCTATAAACATTATATCCCATATTAATAGAAATAACAATAAAAATCAAGGTAGCTTCAATTTTAGGGTACAATAAAAGGACCGAGTTCGGTCCTTTCTTCTAACATTTTTAATTATTGCAATTACAAACTTTTCACAAGCTCTATTGCTTCACTCATAATCTCCGGCATTTCATAGGTTGAAGCATACTCGGTAAATACCTCTCCATGATTCTTTCCTTCTGCTGTTAGGTAAATCACCTCTACACCTGCCTCTGCAAGATTTTTCTGAAATTCTTGTGCATCAAAACGTAGAATGTCCTTATCTCCAGCCACCATAACAGTTTTCGGAAATTTCGCTAACTGTTCTGTTGTAGCTTTCACCGGACTTGCCAGAGGACTTTCTGTATCTCCACCATTATACTGACTTCCCCATTCCACCAGTGAATCATAAAATTCCCGGTCGAAATCACTGACACAGGTAATTTCCTCATTTGTCATGGTGGTATCTAACCACGGTGACATTAGAATCACGCCATCCGGCATACCATAGGTTTCTCCAAATTCCAACATGGAGGCAACAGTCAGGTTGGCACCTGCAGAGCAACCTACCAGAATAACCTCATCATATTTTTCAATGGTTTCTTGGTATATCTGCTCCATAAAAGATAGCGTTTCTGTATATGTTGTATTAATTGGATAATCCGGCACCAGATAATCATACCCTAATGCTTCCCCCAATGCTGCTCCAAACTGTTCATGGTATTCGTTTTTTTCAAGCACAAAGCCTCCTGAATGAAGAAAAATCACACAACCTTTGGATTTCTGTGTTTCCAACTCTTTCGGAATGCTGTCCGCCTGCTCCTCTTTTCCGGATTCTGTTTTGGAATCTACCTTATTATTTTGATAAATACCCAATACCACTGCCAGAAGTAAAACAAAAACCACAACAGCTCCAATTATTTTTATTTTGTGTTTATGCGATGACATCTCCATATGCTCCTTTTACCACCTTAATCAAATCCTCAGGGCTTAATTCCAACTGTGTCCCAAGTTTACCGCCACTAACTATAATTTTCTCATGTTCTTTTGCACTTTCCTGTATTATGGTTTTAAACAGTTTTTTCATTCCAATAGGTGTACAACCGCCGCGAATGTATCCGGTCAGTGCCTGAATTTCCTTTACCGGAACCAGCTCAATACTTTTTTCTCCTACTACCTTCGCTGCCTTTTTGAAATCGATTTCCTTGTCCACCGGAATGGCAAACACATAGTGTTCCTTGCTCTTTCCTACTGCCACCAAGGTTTTAAAGCTGATTTCATAGGGCTGATTCATTTTATCCGCAATATGAACACCATCTATAAATTCGTCACATTCATAAGTATTTACCTGATACAGAATTTTATTTTTATCTAAAATACGCATGGCATTGGTTTTAATTTCCTTTTCTTTTGCCATTGTATTACTCCTTTCTGTGTATATCTGATAATATAAGCTTCCCACTGCTATTTTGCAAAGGTAGGCTTGGTTCCCATATCTTCCGGGTAGAAAATTTTATTTTCAAAAATCAGACTGATAACACCTTGATGGGATTCTAATTTTGTAACTGCACAGTTTCTATGTACACCACAGCCCCAGAAATCTTTTTTCGTTTTATTGCCAATGCTGCTTAGCAGACCTTTCAGAGCCGCTCCGTGAGTAGCTATTAAAACCGTTTTGTCTTCCAATTCCGGATTGTTTGTGATTTCCTTTAAAAATTCTGTGGTACGGCTGCATAACTCTTCAATGCTTTCTGTTCCATTTTTTGCCACATACTTTTCCGGTGCCTGAAAGAAATATTCAAATTCCGGATCCGGAATCTCATAATTTTCCTTGGAACATCCCAGACCTTCGTATTCCCCAAAGCTTACTTCCTGTATTCTTTCATCTGCAATCAAAGGAATATCTCTTTCTCCCACAATAATTTCTGCGGTTTTGTATGCACGTTTCAGAGGGCTGGAGAAAGCTATATCAAATGGAATCTCTGCCAATGCTTCTGCTGTAATCTCTGCCAGACGAATACCCACTTCATTTAACTCGGTATCTGATCTTCCCTGCAGTCTACGCAACGTATTCCACTCTGTTTCGCCGTGTCGTATAATATATATATCCATAATTTCATCCTTTCATTTCCTAAGCTTAGCCATTATAACAAAATATTCCACACTATACAATAAGGCTGCCGTATTCACAGCAGCCCCAATTTTTATCTTTTATTCTTCTGTTGTTTCAACAGCTTCATCCTCAGTACTTTCTTCTTCCGGAACATCCGCTGTCACTTCCTCAGTGGCTTCTTCTTCCGCAGTCTTTAACGTAATTTTGTCTTTAAAGCGAATGGATGCCCATGCACTTTCATCCAATACAAATGCACCTTCTTCTGCTTCCCAAGCTTCATAAAGCTTATCAAACGCTTCTGTCTTACGTTCGTTTACGATTTCTTCTTTTTTGCTTTCTGTTGCTTCTTTATCGAATTCGCTGTCTAAACGCACTACATAATATGCTGTTTCTGTTTCAATCACAGAAGACATTTCTCCGGCTTTCAACTTATTTGCCGCTTCGTAAACTGCTGCATCCAAGGTATCAGATTCTTCATCAAATGTTGCTTCCGTTACAGTGTAATCTGTATTTTCCACTGCAGTTTCCATTCCTGTTGCACCGGCACTAACCACGGATTCTGCTGTTGTCTTAATTGTTGCTTTTTCTTCTTCTGTCAATTCCACTGTGTTTCCATCTTCATCTGTGGTTCCTGCCAGTGAAAATTCTACATAAGACATTTTCTTCTGTGCCGCTTCTTCGTCGCTTACATTTGTATCCACATCAGCTACCATAGCTTCTGATGTTTTATTATATAAATAATAGGATTTAAATAATGCTGTAGCACTTTCTTCTGAAATGTGTAGTGCTTTTAATGCCTTCGCATCGTTAGCTCCAACTAACTTCTTAGCTGCTTCTTTAATTTTTGCTTCTTCTTCCTCAGAAACAGAAATATTGTAATCATCCGCATGAGCAGCTACAACCTGCATTTTCTTGAACTGTTCCATGATACTGTCTTTTGTTTCGTCTTCCATGGTTTTTCCATCGTATTCCTGAGTCCAATCTACTGTTGTTCCTAAATATGAGCTGTAAAACTGTTCATACTGTGCCTGCTGGTAAATAGCGTAAAGACCTGCTTCTCCCACAGTAACTTCCGTTCCATATACAGTCGCTAACGGGTCAGTATCTGCTGTACCGCAACCGCCCAATGCTAAAGCCGCAATAATTCCTGTGGTAATTCCTAATGCTCTGATTGATTTTTTCATGTTTTCCCTCTTTCTCTTACTCATTCGATGTAATTTTATATTTTCCCTGTTCAAAATGTACTTCTGACCAGTCTACTTCTCTTATGGCGAACTCTTCTTTCTCTGCCCATTCCTTATAAAGAGCCTCAAATCTTTCTTCCCTATCATCGGCTGTCCAGCCATTTTCCTTACATATGACTTCCTTCACCTTTGCCGCAAGCATAGATTCCCTTAGTTTTTCCTGCAAAACCCCATCTTCACTGTGAAGTTTTTCTAGGATTTCCTCACTGTATCTTTCCTTAAAAATTTCTTCCAATACAATTAGTTCTTCCTCATCTGCCTCTTCTAAAGTAATGCCAAGCTCTTCTGCTTTTTTTAAAAGAATATACATTCCCTTTACTTCCTGCATAATGCTTTGTTTTACATCATCCTCCAAGGTATTTCCTGTCCCAAGAATATCCATTTCCCAAATATCTTCTCCGGGATACTGCTCTGCATATGTGCTCTCATAATCCACCTGATTAATAATCAGATAAAACTCCAGCTGGCTCAGGTAAATTTCTTCCTGACCAAACTTAGCTATCACTTTATCGGAACCCAGCTTCTGTTCTGCACAGCCTCCCATGCAGATTACGGCAATCACAACAGGGAAGATAAGAAGTATTTTTTTATAAATCTTCCTCATTCTTCTCCCCCATAAATTGATTCACTTAAGTTATTGCGCTTTAATACGCAAACCAACAATAATTATATTACTTTTTTATTCGTCAAGCAACATTTTTAAATCATTTAACACTATTTTCACATTTTCCAGTACATTTCCGTTGCTCTTTAACTTATTTCCCTTTTCCTGATATAAAAAATATGGAACTGCTTCCGGCTTAAAGGCAAGCTGTCCTTTGTACTGCCCGATCAACTCCGGAATCTTGGTCAGATTCACTTTTGCCTTTTCATACATCACAAATTTAATGCCATTACCTTTGTCGCTGACTTCTGTCACATAGACCTCATGTGCCATGTTTTTCGCATTGGCAATGGCTAACAGATTCATCACAGAACGTGGTGGTTCGCCAAAACGGTCAATCAGTTCTTCTAACATGTCATCGCTTTCGATTTCATTTTCTATGGCGGCAATTCGTTTATAAATATCCAGCTTCTGGAATTCATTTGGAATATAGTCCGGTGGTATAAATGCGTTGATGCTGATATCAATGGAAGTTTCAAAATCTTTTTCTTCTTCGATTCCTTTATATTTTTTTACGGCACTGTTTAGCATTTTACAGTATAAGTCGTATCCAACGGCCTCCATGTGGCCACTCTGCCGTTCTCCTAAAAGATTTCCTGCACCACGGATTTCCAAATCACGCATGGCTATTTTAAAGCCGCTGCCAAGCTCTGTGTACTCTCTGATTGCTTGTAGACGCTTTTCTGCGGTTTCCTTTAACATTTTGTTTTTCTGATACATCAAAAAGGCATAAGAGGTACGGTTGGAACGTCCTACTCTTCCTCGCAGCTGATACAACTGTGAAAGCCCCATATTATCAGAATCCTGAATAATGATAGTATTTACATTAGAAATGTCTAACCCGGTTTCAATAATTGTGGTTGACACCAGCACATCAATATCTCCGTTCATAAAATCATACATGATATTTTCCAGTTCATGCTCTTTCATTCTTCCGTGAGCAAAAGCCACATTGGCATCCGGAACCAGTGCTGCCACCATGTTGGCAATCTCATCAATGTTATTTACACGATTGTATACATAAAATACCTGTCCATCTCTTGCCAGCTCTCTGTTAATTGCCTCCCGCACCATTTCTTCATTAAATTCCATTACAAAGGTCTGAATCGGAAGACGGTCCATTGGCGGCTCTTCCAACACACTCATATCACGAATTCCAATCAGACTCATATGAAGGGTTCTTGGAATCGGTGTGGCTGTTAAGGTAAGCACATCAATATTCTCTTTCAGCTTTTTGATTTTTTCTTTATGAGCCACACCAAAACGCTGTTCCTCATCAATAATCAAAAGTCCTAAATCTTTGTACTTAATATCCTTAGACAATACCCTGTGGGTACCAACCACAATGTCTACCAGTCCCTTTCCCAAACCTTCTTTTGTTTTTTTCTGCTGGGCAGGTGTTCTAAACCTGGACATTAATTCTACATTGACCGGAAAGTCCTTCATACGCTGCACAAAGGTATTGTAATGCTGCTGTGCCAAAATAGTGGTAGGCACCAGATAGACTACCTGTTTTCCCTCCTGCACCGCCTTAAAAGCCGCACGGATGGCAATTTCTGTCTTTCCATAACCTACATCACCGCACACAAGACGGTCCATAATTTTACTGCTTTCCATGTCCTTCTTGGTGGCTTCGATGGCAAGAAGCTGATCTTCTGTTTCTTCATAAGGAAACATTTCTTCAAATTCTCTCTGCCAGACAGTGTCCTCACCATACACATATCCATTCTTTTCCTGCCTTGCCGCATACAGTTCCACCAAATCTTTGGCAATCACATCTACCGCACCTTTTACTCTGGATTTGGTCTTCTGCCATTCCTTGCTTCCCAACTTATTTAATTTTGGTGCTTTTGCATCGGAGTTGGCATACTTTTGTATTACGTCTAGCTGAGTTGCCAAAATGTAAAGATTTCCGCCGGAAGCATATTCTATTTTCATATAATCCTTGGCAACTTTATCTACGGTAATCTTTTCAATCCCCTTATAAATTCCAAGACCATGATTTTCATGAACAACATAATCTCCAATCTGCAAATCCGTAAAACTGCTGATTTTCTGACCTTCGTAGCGTTTTCTCTTTTTCTTACGTTTCTTCTCTGTTCCGAAAATATCACTTTCCGAAATCACCACAAATTTAATAAAAGAATATTCATAGCCCCGGTGTACATTTCCATGACTCACCATCACTTCACCCGGCTGTAAGTCATGTTCTAAATCCTCGCTGTAGAATGCAGGAATTTCCTCATTTATCAAATCTCCTACCAGACGTTGTCCTCTTAATCTGGAGGCAGATAACAGTAATACTTTATAACCATTTTTCCGGTAATTTTTCAATTCCTTTACCAGTAACTCAAAGCTATTATTGTAGGAGCTGATATTTCTCACGGTCAGATTGTACTTTCCATTTACCTTGTACCCTGTGTGTGTAGGCTCCAAGGTGGAAATTGCAACTGTGTTGCATTTTTCTATCATCGCCATAACTTCCGAAAATCCGTACATAATCTCTGCCTGAGATGGCAGCATATACCCCTTTTCAATGCGGTGAAGCATACTTTCCCGAAATTCCGTTTCTACCACATTTCCCTTTTCTGAAACCCGATTTGGCTCATCCAGAAAAACAATGGTTCCATTAGCATTTTCAGCATTTAATTCCAGAAAGTAAGACAACAGCGATACGGTGTTATCATAGAAGCTTTTAATATGACTGTCTGCACTGGCGCACCCCAGCACCAGAAGTTCGTCTTCCAGTTCCTCCATATGTCTGGTGATTCTGTGGGCTTCCTCCGTCTTCATCTGCGCCCGCAGTGCATCATAGCATTCTTTTGCTTCTGCCTTGATTTTTTTCAATCCCTGTTCTTTACATTCTTCTGTGATAATCAATTCACTGGCTGGATATATGCGGACACCAGCAACGTTTTCTATGGAACGCTGCCCTTCCGCCTCGAAACTACGAATGGAATCTACTTCCTCATCCCACAACTCGATTCGATAAGGATTTTCCTCAGTTAACGGAAAAATATCTATAATACCGCCACGAACAGCAAACTGACCGGCACTCTCCACCTGCCCTGTCTTTTCATAACCCATGGAAAACAGCTGTTTTGTCAGTTTTTCCACCTCTATGGTGCTTTCTTCCGTAATTTCTATGACACTGTTTCGAATCACATCTAACGGAATCAGACTGTCCATCAAACCGTCAATGGTGGTGATAAATGTAACCTTTTCCTCCTCCAATAAGGTTTTGATGGCGCTCATTCTTTTCTTTACCAGAAGATTGCTCTTAATATCCGCATTGAAAAAGATAAAATCTTTTGCAGGATACAATACCACCGGCTCTCCAAAGAGTTTCATGTCCTCATACATTTCCTGTGCCTTTTGTTCATTAAAAGTAACGATGATTTTCCTCTGAAAACCATCGCCAAGGGCATGCATCATGTGAACTCTCTGGGATTCCACACAGCCGGAAAGCTGTAGGATTCCTTTGTTCTTTGAAAGCTTTTTCTTTATTTCATTATATTCCTCTAAGCCACTTAGGGGGCTTTCAAATACATTCATATTCTGACCTCACTACCATTTGTGATTAATTATACTTGTTCATTGCAACGTCAATGTCTTCGTTGAGGATAGTTACCACTGCGTCTGCAGCATTGGAGAAAGCCTCTTCCATAAGCTTTTTTTCCTCTCCTTTAAAATGCCCTAACACATAATCTGCCAGATCCCATCCTTTTGGTTTTTCCCCTACGCCTACTTTAATACGGTAGAAGTTCTGTGTGCCTAACTGGGCAATAATATTTTTGATACCGTTATGTCCTCCGGCACTTCCTTTTTTACGGATACGCAGTTTTCCCGGTGCCAGACTGATATCGTCGTAAATTACAATCAGTTCACTTTCTTCGTCTATTTTATAATAATCTACAATTTCTCTCAGACTTTCTCCACTTAAGTTCATATATGTCTGAGGTTTTACCAAAATCACTTTATTTCCCTCAATGTGACCTTTTCCAATGATTGCCTTGTGCTTTTTTTCGCCCATGCCGATTCCAAATCTGTCTGCAATTACATCGATGGTATCAAAACCCACATTGTGTCTTGTATGCTCATATTCTTTTGTTGGATTTCCCAAGCCTGCTATTATATACATTGCTTCACCCTTTTCTCTTTGCCATGATGTCTGCAGCGTCCTGCAACTGAGCCTTTGTATTAACTCCTGCCATTTCGTCCGCATCTTCCAATATGTACGCATCTACTCTGCCACCTTCTTTTTTGATGATTTCCAGTGCGTCCGGAAGGTAGTATTCTCCCTGGGCATTGTTATTATTAATCTTTGCAAGTGCGCTCTGTAAATCGCTGGCATGGAAAATATACATTCCGGAATTTACTTCTTTACTCTTTCTTTCCTCCTCAGTAGCGTCCTTATGCTCCACGTTTTTCACGAAATTTCCTTCGCTGTCACGAATAATTCTTCCATATCCGGTCGGTTCTTCTACCATAGCAGAAATTACGGTCATCTGATTGTTACTTTTCTTATGAAAATCCATGGCAGATTTGATGGTTTTTCCTGTAATCAATGGAGTATCACCACAAAGTACAAGTACATCGCCCTGTTCACCGATAAAATCTCCTGCACATTTTACTGCGTGGCCTGTGCCCAGCTGTTCTTCCTGATATGCATAAGTAACTGCAGAAGTTACTGCTTCTTTTACCTGTTCCGCCTTGTACCCTACAATCAGGCAGATATCTTCAATTCCGGCTTCTTTCACGGCTGCAATCACATATTCCACCATAGGTTTTTCATCAATGGTATGTATTACTTTTGGCAAATCAGATTCCATTCTTGTTCCTTTTCCTGCTGCCAATATTACTGCTTTTAAACTTTCCATTCCGTTTCCCTTTCTTTTTACATACGAAAACACCCTGATTTATAAAATCAGGGTATCCTTTGTAGAAATTCTCTGTAAACTTGTATATCCGATTAAAATTAAGCGTTTACCACTTCGTTAATCTTAGCTACTAAATCTACTGCGTCGATACCATGTACCATAGCTGCTTCTTCTAAGCTTTCACCCTGTGCAGATGGACATCCTAAACAATGCATTCCAATTTCCATAAGTACCGGTGCTGCCTGTGGAGCAACTCTTAATAATTCACCGATTGTCATTTCCTTTGTGATTTCTGCCATTTCTATTTCCTCCTAAGATATTTTTAATATTATTTTGTGCTTTTAATGTATGTAGTATACACTTTTCTTTGGAAATTGTCTAGTGCTGGGCATCTAAAAGTTCTCGCAACGCGTCTTCTCCAATGCTAATCCAGACGTCTTCTTCTTCCTCGTTTAGTCCAAGATATTCCCGTAATGTACAAGTTGCATCACTCATACCCCAGTCATACACGTAATCATCGATAGCTTCAAATTCGATTTCATGATTTAAATATAGTTCTTTGAATGTTTTTTCCTTTTCCATAATGTTCCTTCCTTTATCTTAATGCTTACTTAGTACTAAACCTTTTTTCCAGTATAACAAATTCATCCTCATATATGCAATGCTTCAGCGTTTCATTTTTTATTATTTCACTCATTGTCTAACCGTTCATTCTAATGTATAATGAACTTATAGAAATACGAGAGATAAGGGGGGAACTATTTTATGAATTATAATATTGAATTTCAATTGCTCAGTCTGTGCGTTATTTTGATTTTTATATACCAGTTTTTTTCAAAGAAAAGATTAAAAAATGAGCAAAATCAAATTTACGGTTTACTTCTGGTCCTCAGTGCTATTGTGTTATTTTTTGATGCAGGAAGTGTAGTTACCATTATTAACATGGAAACATTTCCTGTTTTAAATCTGATTGTTGCCAAAGGCTATTTATGCTCCATGGCCTGTTGGATTTGCGTTGTAGCAAATTATTCTCTCACCGTCAATGCCACAGAAAAAACAGAACGGAAAGGCATTGCTTTTGACCATATTGCAAAATATGTACTTAATATTTTTGCTTTTTTAGTATCTGGAATTATTATATTTACAAAACTTAATTTTTGGCGCGAAGGAAGACTTCTTTATTCTTACGGGGCCGGAACTGTTTTTCTTTACGCATATGCCGGTTCCAGCATTATATTTGTCTTTCTCTATACTTTGCTGAACGGTAAAAATATTACAAGGCAAAAACGTCTTTCCCTGTACATTTTTTCTACCATTCAGGGAATTACTGCCATGATACAGTTTTTGAATCCTTCCATTCTATTAGTAAGTACCGGCGGGGCTTTGTCTGTGATTTTTATATATTTTTCACTGGAAAATCCCGATATGGCTTTGATTGATGAATTGAATTTACAAAGAAAAAGAGCAGACGCTGCCAATCAGGCAAAAGCAGACTTTCTTGCTCATATGTCCCATGAAATCCGTACACCAATCAATGCCATTCTTGGGATGGATGAAATTATTTTAAGGGAAAGTACCGATACGGAAATTACAAATTATGCTTCTGAGATACAGACAGCCGGCACATCACTATTAGCCATTATTAATGATATTTTAGATTTTTCAAAAATTGAATCCGGTAAAACTGAAATTATTCCGGTAGAATATGATACCGCTTCTTTGTTTCATGACTTGATTACTCTGACAAAGTTGAGAGCAGAAAAAAAACATTTAGATTTTCAGATAAAAATTTCACCGAACATTCCTTCCAGACTTTTGGGAGATGAAATTCGAATCAAACAGGTTATTACTAATTTTCTTTCCAATGGTGTGAAATATACTCACGAAGGAACGGTAACCATGACCGCGAATGTAGAAACGGGCCCAAATAATTCTGTATCACTCATTGTAAAAGTAAACGATACGGGTATCGGTATCCGCAAAGAAGATATTCCTAAGCTCTTCTCATCCTTTGAACGGTTAGACAGAGAACAAAATCGCCACATTGAAGGAACCGGTCTTGGTATGGCAATTTCCCAGCAGTTAATCACTGCTATGAACGGCGAAATACACGTAGAAAGTCAGTATGGAACCGGCAGTACTTTCACTGCCATTATACCTCAAACGATTGTAGATCCCACACCAATGGGCGATTTGGAACAGCGTTTTAAAAAACAGCAACAGAATTTCCAGCCATATATTCCTGAATTTACTGCTCCAAAGGCTTCTATTCTGGTAGTGGATGACAATGCTGTAAACATTGCTGTAGTATCCGGGCTATTGAAGAAAACCAAGGTTTCCATTACCTCTGCCACAAGTGGTGAGCAATGTATTTCAATAGTAAAACAGCAACATTTTGATCTTATTTTTATGGACCATTTAATGCCATCCATGGATGGCATACAAACTTTGGAAAAGATGAATTCTATGGAGGATAACCTGTGTAAGAATATTCCGGTGATTATACTGACTGCCAATGCAATTTCCGGTGCAAAGGAAATGTATACATCTGTAGGATTTACCGATTATTTGTCCAAACCGGTGGATTCCACCAAATTGGAGGCCCTTTTATTAAAATATCTCCCGGAACAACTGATAGACAAAACAGAGAGAAGTTAATACAACTTCTCTCTGCTTTGTTTTATGGTTCACATCTTTTGCATGGTTCATATCCTTCTGCTTCTAATTCATTCACTGTTTTGTCCGTTTCCTGCTTATTTTTCTCACTCATATCACTGACACTGCTACAATCCTTTTTGTGTATTTTCATAGTGTTTGTGTTGAGAATATATGTTGCTTCCATACTTACCGGTTGTCCAGCTCCCATTGACTCACTGTCCTTTTCCGGCTGACTGCCTCCTTCCGGTTCTCCGGCCTGCCAACTTTGGGATGGCTGAGTGTTCCATGTAATGTCTGTTCCGTCAGAAACAGCCACAATAGTTCCCTGCTCATCCGTACGATATACTTCAACTCCCAAATCTCTTAAGTTATTTAATACTTCTGCTCTTGGATGACCATAATCGTTCCCCTCACCACAGCTTATAACACAAACTTCCGGGTTCACCGCCTCTAAAAACTCTCTGCCGTTAGAAGTGTCACTGCCATGATGCGCCGCTTTCATAACATCTGCCTGCAAATCATATTCACTATTTAATAAATCGGTTTCCGCTGCTTCCTCACAATCTCCCGTAAACAAGAAAGAATTATTTCCATAAGTAACCTTGACTGCAATAGAATTGTTGTTCGCATCTTCCCCGTAATTTGCATTTACTGCCGGAGAAAGCACTTGCACTTTCGCCTGTCCCAGCGAAAAGGTATCCCCTGCCACTGGAGAAGTAATCTGGTAATTTTTCTCTTTTGCAGAAGCAAGCACATCCTCATAGGTTTTTGTGTCCTTGCTGCAATCCGGCATAAAAATCTGATTACAGGTAAATTTATAAATAATAACATCCAGCCCGCCTATATGGTCTGAATCCGGATGTGTGCCTATTACATAATCCAACGTATCAATATTGTTTGACTGAAGATAAGACTGAACTCTTGTTCCACAATTGTTATCTCCGGCATCAATGAGCATGCTGTGTTCATCCTGAATAAGCAGAATACTGTCTCCCTGCCCCACATCAATATAATGTACCTGCAAAGTGCCGTCTACCGACTGTTGTTGTGTATCTTTACTATAACCGGAGCAGCCTGCAAACATCAATACCAACGCCAACATAAGCCATAACATATTCCATCTTTGTCTTCTATTTTTCATCTTTCCACTTCCCCGTAATTTTGCATGTAGCTGCCTCCACTTTATCACTAGATTTTAATTATAATCTTTTTCTGCTTCACTTTCAACGGAATGTCCTGATATTTGTAGACACTCAATACGATTCCCAATAGAAAATAAGTGACCACCATTCCTGTTCCGCCCAAAGAGAACAACGGAAGATACAGATAGGAATATGGAAGTAATCCAATATTTTCTAAAAAGTACAAGACAATCTGTATTCCAAATATACTGCCACATCCCATGCCAATCATCATTCCCAATTGATTTTTCTGATGCAGTGATATATGGAATATTTTAAATACAAGAAAGGCAAGTAAGCCAACTACCAGCAAGCCGGCCAAAATTCCATAATAGGAAATCAGATGAGTAATAATGAAATCTGAACCTACCTGTGGTAGTACCGTAGATGTATCCAGACATTCCTCTCCTGCTCCTACCATTTTACTATTTCCAATAATCTCGCGAATTCTATAATATTCATAACCAGAACCGTTTTCATCCAAAGTATCTCTGCTTATCAAAGACTGCAGTCTTTCAATCTGATAGTCTGCAAACAATTTCATTTTACAGCCTGCCACAATAAACAATGGCGGACAAAGAAGAGTCATCCCCCATAAAGTATATAATAGCTTCCTTCCGCTTTCCCCAAACCATTTCTTTTGAATAGCAACGGATAACATAATCAGCAACGTAAAGAAAAGCACTAACGCCATACTAAGGCAAGGCATTTCCATGGTAAGCCATACAGGAAACACCAAAAATAAGAAACTTTTCAAAATTCCCTTTCTGCCCGCTCCGCGATATGAGTATAATACTCCTGCATACATAGGAATAAAACACATTATTAACACTCTAAGCGAAAAATTCATTTCACCGGAAAAAACTATGGCTCCGTTTACTTCCGTGCCTAAAAAGAAAATCTGTAAAAACATGTATCCCAGAAAAACAATCGCTATATATTTTCCATAGGTTCCAAAAAAGCTATAATCCAGATAATACATAATAGCAAGCACCACAAAGCCCATTGCCATGTAGCCCAGCTGGGATATGATTGAAAAACTCTGTACGTTTTCGCACTGGGTACTAATAAAATACTGTACTCCCAGCCCCAAAATACTTAAAAAAGTAATTAGAAATATCATACTCCATGCAATCTTAGGCTGATGTACCCTGTCCAGCGAAATCCCCACTTCTACAGGGTCACCCATTTGCTCTACCGCAAAATTCTCCGCTTCTTCCCTACTCAAGCCCATTTTCATGCATTCTTCCATCTGGTCTTCCAAATGCCCTTCCATTTCCTCTTTTACAGCTTCTCTTGCTTGTCTGCATCTTATCTGCTCTGTAACGTTTTTTAAATATTCCTCTACTGACATACAAATCCCCCCATGCTCAAGATATTCGTAACGGCTGTGGTATACTCACGCCATTCCTCCTTTTTTTCACCAAGATATTTTCTTCCTTCTTGCGTAAGACTGTAATACTTTCTTACTTTCCCATTTGCTTCCTTCTCATAGGATTTCACATAGCCCTTATTTTCCATGGAGTGAAGCAGAGGGTATAACGTCCCCGCCTTTAGTTGAAATACATCCTGGGACTTTTCCCTTAAACTCTCAATCATTTCATAACCATACATATCCCTGCCTTCCAACAACCGTAAAATCAGCATAGAAGTACTTCCGGATAGTAAGCTCTTATCTACTGCCATGTTTCTTTCTCCTTTCCATATATAGATTATCTATATACAGATTATATATCGGTCATCTATACATGTCAACCCTTTTACACTTCAGAAAGGACTTTATTTATAATCTTTATTGTAAAATAATATTTTTTCTTGGTAAATCGATTGACAGCACACCTTTAATAATATATTATTAAATAGCAAGGTGGTGTTAAAATGAGAAGTAAAAACAATCCAGAAAATTCATACGAATTAAGTAAACGTGAACTTGACGTAATGAATGTATTTTGGGCACAGGAAGGTCCTGTAATCGCATCAGACATTCCAAAAGTTAATGGAAGTCTTAGCATCAATACCGTTCAGGCTGTAATCAAAAAGTTAATCCAGAAAAAATATCTTAAGATTGACGAAATCGTATACAGCGGTACTGTATTGACAAGAAGTTATTTACCAATTGTTACAGCTGATGAATATGCTAAACGTCAGATTCAGACAGATGCTTCTTTCTTATGCAAATACACTAACAAAATCGGTGTAGTAGAGGCTTTATTAGATGCAGAAGAAGATCAGACTCAGTTATTAAATGACTTAGAAGAATTGGTAAAACAGCGTAAGAAAAATTTAAAGAAATAATTTTTCTTATTGTACATAAAAATCTCCAACCGAATTTCCGGATGGAGATTTTTATCTTTATTATCTTATATTTTTTTTGCAAATATCGCTTAGACAACACTTATCACAGAAAGGTTTGGTTCTGGCAGTACATACCTCTCTGCCATGAAATACAAATCTGTGACATAAGTCGTTTCCTTCTTCCGGAGGAACGATTTTCCAAAGTGCCATCTCTACTTTTTTCGGTTCTTTTATATTGTCAACTAAGCCCATGCGATTCGCCAGACGAATACAGTGGGTATCTGTTACTATGGCAGGTTTTCCATACACATCTCCCATAATAAGATTTGCACTCTTACGTCCCACTCCCGGTAACTTTAATAACGCATCAAAATCCTCCGGTACCTTGCCATCGTATTCGTCCCTTAATATCTTCATGCATGCACTGATATCTCTCGCTTTGCTGCGTCCTAATCCACAAGGCCTTACTATTTGTTCAATTTTATCCACATCTGCTTCTGCCAATGCTTCCACCGTTGGATATTTATCATACAAATCCTGCACTACAATGTTTACTCTGGCATCTGTACATTGAGCCGCCAGACGTACACTGACCAACAGCTTCCATGCCTCATCATATTCCAAGGAACATCCTGCGTCGGGATATTCTTTTTTCAATCGCTCTATGATTTCCAACGCTAATTTTTTCTTTGTCATTTTAGGCTCCTCCTTATGAATTGGATTTTAAATCTAATTATAAGGTAACACAAAATGACAGGAAAATCATCCTGAAATTATAGGAAGTTCCCTAAGCATCTTTCCCTTCTTTATCCTATAAACTTCGTCGCACAAAACATCAATATCTTCTCTATTATGACTGGTAATGATAATAAGAACTCCTTTTTCTTTTAATTCTAACAATAAAGCTCTTATTTCCTCTACTGCATCTTCGTCCAGTCCATTCATAGGTTCATCCAGTATAAGTATTTCAGGTTCTTCCATAATTGCTTGTGCAATTGCCAATCTTTGACGCATTCCAAGGGAATATTTTGCAACACTTTTCCTGCTCTTAGGATCCAATCCTACCAGTTCCATAGTTTCTGCTATTTTTTTCTTATCTGCAATCTTTTTGATTGATGCGAGATAACACAAATTCTTAAAACCGGATAATTCTGGAAGAAAACCGGGACTGTTCAATATAAATCCTATATTGTCGAAAAACTCCATATCTTTTCCAATTCTTTTTCCATTTATCCATACATCACCGCTGGACGGTTTTAAGAAACCTATAATACATCTCAATAATACACTTTTTCCTGATCCATTTCTTCCTATCAATCCATATATTTTTTTACTTTCCATTTGCAGGTTTATCTCCTGCAATACTTTTTCCCCTACAAACTCCACACTTACGTTTTCTATTTTAATTACACTCATGATAATTTCTCCTTCTGGCACAAATAATTCCTATAATAAAACATACTATGGTAATTCCATAAAAACACCATGTATAATTCAATGTAATTCCATAAGAGAGTTTCTCTCTGTTATAGTTTGACAGTTGTGCCAATGTGATTGGTGAAAAACGATATGCCCACGGTGTCCATGAATTATATATCATGACATCCAGAAAAATAAACAACCCTGCTGCCAAAATACCTGCTCCCTTTTTAATCATAACATTACAAAGATAAATGCAAAGTGCTATCCACACAAAACAAATCCATTCCAACAATGCCGAAATAAACATTCCAAACCCAGGCGAATATTTTCCAATAATATAAGCATTTATGGAAAAAGGAATTTCAAACTGTTGTGCTGCTGTTGTTTTTGCAAGCGTTCCCCATATTTTCCCCCACTCCATAGTAAATTCCAAATTTCCTTTTAATGCCAACCAACTTATCCCAATAATATATAACACATATAATAACGACATCAATACTATGTACAGTATGGTTCCTATCTCCCAACACATACTGCCCACACGATGCACAATGTAGCTGTACATTGTATCCCGAAATGGTGCATTACTAAATATAAAAACTAATCCGATTAAAAAAGTAGTCTGAAAAATGAAATCATTCATTAGAAAAACATAACCAGCCGGTGAAGCCGAAATCCCTACCTGGCTACATAGTCGTACCACGCCATTCATGTTAGAATATATATATATTCCCATTAAAAAATACAAAAATATATTCTTTTGGGATAACAATTCTCGTCTAAAATGAAACATTGTTACCTTTACAACCTTTTGTACACTACCCATTCTTTTGTTCCTCCCCTGAGTGTTTCACTTTCTTCACAAAGAAAATACCACAAATACCTGATATTACAAATACTACAACTGTTATATACAGTAGCATTCTCACATCATTACCACTACTATATCTGGCATATAACCAATAATCCAAACGATATTCGTCCGGAATCTTGAATAGCGTAAGTACACGATTCAAAAAGTAAGAAAACAGCATTGGACTGGTTATCGTAATATATTTATTATGAAAATATGCAGAGCATAATAATGCTGTCATATTCCATAAAATCGCACTCAAAGCTGCCAAATATAAAATAATCAGAAAATATCCGATTCCCTGATTGCTTACTAGAAAAGAATAATACGGAAATCCCGAAGCCTCCATATCAAATTCAGTACTATACAATGGTTGAAACATATGTGCAATCGCAATAAACAAACTCATTCCCGCCAGCACCGCAAACACGGCTCCCACTAGAGAAGTTATTACTTTTACTATCGCATATGCACTGCGACTACCCAAACGTGCTACAATAACTCCTTCTATACCACATCCATGCTCCACACAATATTCTGTAGTTCCTATCAATGTAGATAACACAGGAATTACATAAGGTACATATTGACCGCCGTATACAAAAGAATTAAATATATAATAATATACTGTCAAACTTCCTCGTTCCGCTTCCCACAAAAACGGTAATTGATTCCATGTGTCAAGGCAAATGCAAAATGCAACCGCCAACACAACAAATAATAACTTAATTGTTACCATGTTTTTGAGATTACCCTTTAAATAATTCAAAAATCTCTGAGTTTTATTCATATTTAAAATTTTCTCCTGTGATTGCATTGATACGTTCTGCCACGTTTTCTTTACTATCCATAAATACCCAGTATGGTTGTAATGTTCCCTCACTAAACTCTGTTGAAGATGTTCCTGAACAAAAAACGTATTCCAACCATACTTTATCAAATGTAATGCTATCAGCCGAAATCTGATTTTCATATTCTTTTGCTACATATCCGGCTGCCTCCTGTGCCGTAATAATACCTTCCTTCGTTCCTTCCTTTAGTTCATATGCCCCCTCAATAGAAAGTAATTTTATTTCGTTCTCATCAACAATCATTGTAATTCCGGTAGTCTGTGTATTTAGATTTTCACTTAGACTGACAAAATCCGGTCCAACTTGTGAAGCCAACAAAATACCCTCTTTCTCTACTGCAAAATTCAAATAATATGCGTCATTTCCAAGCATATCCTGCGTCATTGTCTGCATGTCTGACATATCACTGTCACTCTGTTCTTTTATAATATCTTCCATATTAATTTTTATCCCTTGCTGAAGACAAAATTCTTCTCCTTCTCCCAATGGATATATTTGATTCAATTTTTGCATTGCATTTTGTACCGTAGTTTCCTGTAGAATTGTTGCTTTTTCTTCCATGCTCATTTCACGCATTTCGTTTCCATAACAATACATTGCTAATATTGATAAATCATTTATGCTGTCATTGATGTTATATGATAGACTTCCCAAATATGCATATACTCCCCCGCCCAAAGCATCTTCTATGGAATAAGAATTATCTTCCTTATCTTCTTCACTTTTCAATTCTGAAGTATTTTCCCAAAATATTGCTTCCATCGTATTCTTGTCAAATTCTTTTCCTACAGTATTATAAGTTGTACAGCTTGTTATTTCCTGCCCCTGCACCTGTGCATCGATTTTTATATTTTCCGTCAATTCTCCTGTCATATGGTTTCCTTCCAGTTTAACCGCTGCTGTTACCGAAGCACTTTCGACCGTTTTATTATCTTCTGCTGCACTATTTTCCTGCTGTTGTCCACAGGCTGTAAGTCCCATTGCTGATACCATAATACAACTTCCTACAATAAGTAATTTCTTCTTCATTTCTTTTATTCCCTTTCTCTAATTGAAACTTTTTACTATTTTCCTCCAACTTAGGCTCCCTTTTATAAATGTTCTTTATTTACTTCTAATGTAATTACTCTGTCAACTCTTCCGTAATCATGCAACCATCTTCACTCACTGCAATAACTTTTTCCTGATGACCATTAGCCTGAATTACATCCCCTACTTTATAGGTTTCATCTGTACTTCCTACAATTTCAACATCTCCATTAAATGGAACATCTTCATTCAAATATACCGTAATTACTTCTCCTTCTTTTCCTGTAAAATATTTTACTCCACCTTTTGCAAATACAGAGATTCCACCTGCAATTATGGCTATTGCTATACAACTTGTTACTACTGCAATTATTTTCTTTTTCATATTAAATCACTCCCTATTTCTTATATCCACATTTTTTACAAGTTTTTCCAAAAAGGCTATACTTATGCTTATATTTTGTCCACTTTCCATACATTTTGAACCCCGTCTTTCCACATTTTGCACATCTGGCATTCTGCACAATTCTAGTTTTATAGCAGTAGGTTGCATTCTTTTTTTTATAACTTTCTGTTTCTGTATATTTGCTATATTCTACGAGATTTGTATGATCGCATGTACTATTTGCTTTAACAGATGCTTTTTGAAGAGAATATACACATGATACATAACTTCCGTCTTCATTAACTCTTATTACAACTTCTTTGCTCCCTGTACTTCCTTGTATCACATCATTTACCTTCACTACTGGCTCACTTTCTTTTGCCACAACTGTGTTTGTAATTGTAAGCATCAACGCCAATGCTAATACACCTATTCTTCTTACTTTTTTCATCATATCACTTATTCCTCTTTTCTCTTTTTCACCCAAACAAATTTAATAAATTATCCACAACACCACAATACATATCAAATCCCCCTCTATTGTATTTGCATGCTTGCATTCCAAGTTCCACTAGTAACCATACCATCTCAAGTTTTATTTTCTTCTATTCCCAAAGCCAGCCAAAAATTATATCCCACTTGGAATATACAAAATACATACTTCTCCCCTCCTTCCTAATCCTATTAAACTCTATCTCTCTCACTATTTTCAATCCCTTAAGGAACGAGCGGTCATTTTTAGGAACGAACGGTCAAAAAAAGTCGAAATGATTCTAATGGTTACACCAAAAAATCATTTCGACTTCTTCTACTGTAAATCTAATACAATTCTAGTTCTAAACGCTTGTTCATCATTCTCAAAAAGTATCTGCCCTTTACTCTTTTCGACTACCTCCAAAATATTCTTTATCCCCAAACCATGATTCTTTTTATCTGCTTTCGTTGTTATTTTTCCTAACGTTTCAATCGGTACAATTTCTGCTACAGAATTTTCTACTTCTATAACTAACTGTTCCTCTGTTCTTTTAATATCTATATTAATAAACCTCTTGCTTTTCTCGACTTTTTTACAGGCTTCTACCCCATTTGATAATAAATTAGAGAACAACGTACATAATTCAAAATCCGTTACATACATTTGAACCGGTATTTTTCCACATACATTCCATTTAATATCTTCTACTTCTTCCTGATTCATATAAGAAGTAATTACTGCATCTACCGTTTCATTTCCAACTACAGATACTTTGGAAATTTTTTGATTCATATGCTCCTGAAAAGTAGCTACATACTCTTTCGCTTTTTGATACTGTTCTCTACAAAGATATTCGTTAATAACATTAATATGATTACTCATATCATGTCGAATTTTTCTGGTTTCTTTTGCATTTTCCTTTACTAATTGTATGTATTCCTTCGACATTCTCAAATATTCATCTTTTTTTCGGTTTTCTTCCCTATATTGCTCTTTTAATCCAAATATGTACGCGATAATCATTCCCAGTGAGTAAAACACCAAAATTACTATAACAAGTGCAATACTAACCGTCACTCTCTCTCTACCTTTTTCAAATAAAGATAGTGCTAACACATAAGTTTCTTGCATGATTCCTCCGCAAATTGCACACACCCCTTGTATTGCCAAAAATCTCACTGGAAGTTTTTTCATTTTATCCTCATACGTTTTATCTTTTCGCAAAAATATGATAATACTGGTTACAAGCACTATGGTAGTTAAGGAACGAATCACAGCATATATACTATAATTATTTTCCACATAATCATATCCCCACCGGTTTGCGACAATCATGTCAATACAAAAATACGGCAATGCTACATAAGTCAAGCTACAAAGATAAACCGCTATAATTCTTCTTTTCTTATTCTTAAGTCCAATGAATAATGATAACGGAGTCATTATAATGCATATAATCATCATTAAATTCGATTCCCAAAAATTACATATAACTTCAATAATTCCACTTAAGAAAACGCTTCCTATAAAAAACAACCTTCGTAACTTACTTTGCTGGATCTCTAAACAGAATACTCCCACTGCCATAATTAAAATTTCTATAATTCCTAGTATCCCTATCAAAAAAATCATTATTACATCAGTCATTATATTTCGCCACCTTTGAAATATATTTAATATGTGCCACGCGCACTTCCTCTTTCTTTCTTCTTGCCAACACTACACTCTCACCGTTTTTCATTGTCACGTTTTCGGTTACTTTTTTGACATTGTGAAGATTCAAAAGAATACTTCTATGGCAACGAATAAAATCCATTTTTAACAACTGTGGCTCTAAATCGCTCAACCCTTGATTACAAAATATTTTTCCAGTATAGGTTATTGCATAGCAAAACTTTCCGTCTGCCTGAAAGTATAATATATCATTTGCTAACAATGCTTTTTCCCCATCTGCTGCTGATATGGTGATGTATGTTTCCATGTCCTCCAACATTCTATCCATATATTTTTTCAATTTTTCTTTATCTACAGGCTTTGACAGAAATCCAAAAACATTTTTTCCGAAAGCCTCACTCATCATCTCCTCATGGCTGGTTACAAACAGTATTCTTACATTTCTTCCATGCTTCTCTAATTGTTCCTTTAAATGAATGCCTGACATTTCCTCCATTTCCATATCAAGCAATAACAGATCTGCTTTTTCCATACGTTTCAAATATTCTTCTGCCGAACTATATTCTCGCACTGTGTATTCTATCTTCTTCTTTTCACAATAGTCTTCCACCGCTTCCCTTATTTGAAAACGAAATATATCCTCATCATCACAAATTGCTATTGATGTATGCATTTATAGTCAAAACCCTTTCTGTACGTATTCAAACTATTAGTCTTGTTAAATCTTTTTTCTTTATTTAATCACTTTATCTTATATACTACACCAAGGGATATTATCTGTCAACGCATTTACTCTTCCAAAGCACTCCCGTCCCCCCAAGCACCAACAAAATCACAACCGCCATATAAATCATTTCAAATCCCTCCGGCAACACAACCAATATCCCCATCGGGATTCCGCAGGTGACTGCACCTACCAGCATTACAAAAAAGGTGGCTGCACTTTGTTTGACTACTACGGTTTCATTTTCCCAGTCAAATACTGGGAAATGCAAATTGATAACAATTCCTGCCACAGCACTAAATAATATATAAACTGCCGGAATAACTAACAGCCAAACCATTTCCAAAAAACTCGGACGGAATGTAATAATTGCCAATATTTCCGATACCACATAAAACGGTGCTACCACAGTTAAATCTGCCAGAACTTTTGCCTGAATTATTTTCTCTTTACTCACCGGCAGGGACTGGAGAATCCACCATTGCTTGCCTTCCATGGAAATGGAAACTGAAGTGGTCGGCATGATGGAAGGCATAATCGCCAGCAGGAAGGGAAACATTTTTCTTATAACAGCTTCCATCTGTAACGTCTGTTCCAAACTCTTTGCACCATTGATAATATTAATATTACCCAAGTCTGCTATAAGAAATATTGCCGGAAATACCACCATTAAAAAGTATCCCATCATAGTGTTTGTCACATAGATTGGGGAGGCGAAATAACGCTTTATCTCCTTTTTCCAGAGAGCTTTCAGTATGGAACTGGTGCTTAGTTCTGTCAGGCGAAACGATTTATTTCCTGCATTGGTGCTTAATGCAGTGCAGATACTTAAAAAGCATTTCTGTAAGCAGAAAAGAAACACACCAAACACTCCCAGAGAGGTTATGATAAACAGTAAAAAATCCGTGAGATTACCAGAAACCATAGCATTTCCAACCCATAACGCCGGTGGATACATTCCGCCAATTTGTTGTTCCAACATTCGGGCGAGGCTTTGCAGTATGTCCTCCATTGCAATCTGACCGGTGTTGGAAGAAAACATACTTGCCCCAATGACTCCACCCATAAACAACATGGTAAGAGCTGTTTCCACCAGACTTTTGTACTTCATTCTACAGCTAATAGCAGTAATGATTACACCAATCATAGTCGCAACAGTAATTGGAAGCAATGGCAGTAACATTGTACAAACAACACCATATATATAGAAGGAAATATTCGGTTGTACAAGATAAGCATATACCACACCGCCTGTTCCCATCACCATTACTGTAAACAACAAATTAGTTAGATACATGGTTAAAAACCTGCTGACAATAATGGCCGTTTTGGACACTGGCAATACTATCTGCTGTTCAAATGCTTTCTGTTGAAAAATAACTTTTCCTGTTTTTAAAAAGGTAAATACAAACACAATCACACAGGTGATTCCAGACAAAACCATAGGAATTAACTGTGCCGCCTCAAGTTTTACTAAAACAAAAGACATCCCTGCCACATAACTTAAAAGGCATACAAGCAAAATTGCCCAGATAACAGACAAGCCACAGAAACGTGCCTTTTTCTTTTTATCTTTAGTAAATCGTACTTCATTGATGCCAAAAAGATTACAAATTTGAAGCTTCGTCAATAATTTAATCTGTCGTATCATGTACAGCCACCTCCATAAATACCTGCTCTAAAGATTTTTCTTTGATTACATAAGAGGTTTCCCCAGCTAACTGTAATTTTCCCTGTGAAATTATGGCAAGCTTGTTACACAGCTTTTCTGCCACATCCAGTACATGGGTGGAAAAGAAAACTGCACTCCCTTCACTGCATAACTCTCTCATTTTTTCTTTTAATAAAAGGGAAGCTTTCGGGTCCAAGCCTACAAATGGTTCATCCAACACCAACAGCTTTGGTTTGTGAATTAATGCACCGATTAACGCAAGCTTTTGCTTCATGCCGTGAGAATAGGAAGAAATCAAATCGCCCAGTGCATGAGTGATTTCAAAATCGTCTGCCTCTTTCTGAATCCGCTCCTGACGTTCTTTTTGTGATATCCGATAAATATCTGCAATAAAGTTCAAATACTGGATTCCGGTAAGATAATCATATAACTCCGGATTGTCCGGAATATAAGCCATCACCTGCTTGCAGGAAATAGGATTTTCCCCCACGGAAATTCCATTTACATAAATTTCTCCACGGTCAAATTCATGGATTCCCACAATACTTTTAATGGTGGTAGTTTTCCCTGCACCATTGTGACCGATAAATCCATAGATATCCCCCGGTTCTACCTGTAATGTCAAATTGTCTACAGCTACTTTTCCCTCTGTATATGTTTTGGTAAGATTTTGAATTTTCAGCATATGTTTCTCCTCCTGTTATTTATGAACGCAATATTTTACGATATTGTTCCAACTTTTCCTGATGGGTAAGCCTCTGAAATCCGGGATAGTTTAAGCCTTCCAAGGCACTTTCCTTAACCAGCTTTTCGCTGCGTACTCCCTTGATTCCCAAATCCAGCCCCTCAAACCATTCATCCAGCTTTGTAAAAAACGTATCGCCATGTAGTATAATTCCTTCATCCAACAGCCTTTTGGCAGCCAGTGTATACTTCTCCAGATACTCTAAAATCAACGGTTCTACCGCTTCTTTTCTTTCCTCTAAAAAAACACATAAGCTGACCGCTGCCTGAAAATAGTATCCTGCCGCTGAGTTGGGATTTAGCGTTTCTATCTGAAAGCTGTCTATTATGCTCTCCAACCGTTTTCTGATTTCTTCATTGTACTTCCAATCATTTGTATGCAACGTTAACAAATGTAGCCCGGAACTAAGCAGTTCTGATAAATCACGATACATACAAATCTGTGCTGTTTTGTCTGCACTTTCTACATCTCCCAATGTCATATATGCCATGGTAAGAAGGGAGCCTCTATCCTCAATGCTGTTTACATCAAGGCTATCTCCCATAGCTTCAATTACTTTTTCTGCATTTCCATTTTGCAAATCTATCAGGGACTTTATTGCAATTGCATTGTTACAAACTCCAATATCACGGCAATTTTGTATCATTCGGTCACACAAATCAGTGATATTTTCTCTGATTTCTCTTTGTCGTTCCACATCATTTGCCAACGGTGCATGATTCATCCATAAAACACAGATTTGCTGCAAAAAAGGATAGCAGGAATAATATTTTTTCACCAGTTCCTGTGTTTCTTTCATCACTTCTTCAAAAGGCTTTTCTGCAAAATCCTCTGCCAGTCTGTGATATAAGCATTTAATCTGTTCCCTGCTTAAGCTTAGCTCATATCCCAACAGTTCGTCCACAGACACATCAAAATAGGAAGCCAACAACGGTAATATCTGTATATCCGGCATGGTATTTCCCGTTTCCCATTTGGATACTGATGCTTTTGTGACTCCCAAAAAATCCGCCAGCTGCTCTTGGGTTATCTTACTCTTATGACGCAAATTTACTATATTTTCTGAAAATGCAAGTTTATTCATAAACCTTACTCCCTTCTCATTAAATATCTTTTTAACAGAAATCTTTCTATCAGTTTACTTTGTTTCTACCTAAGTTACAATGGAGTATTGCGATATTTTATGATATTTTGTTTCCTGTCACGATACTTTTCTTCTGTTGAAATTGTTGCAATATGTGATATAATAGGAAAATGTGAAAAGAATAACCACAGTTCATCAAAGATGTGACAGCATCTTTGTTGCCGGACATATTGCCAAACAATATGTTAGGGGATAAGGAAACTACGGTGCGAATCCGTGACAACAGCCATTACCGTATTAGGATTGACGAATCCTTAAGCCGGAATTCTTATCGTTCTGTGTACTGCTTAAAGTCCCTTGGGCAAACAGGAGGGTAGTAAGAGATGAATATTGAAAAATATTCTTATTTTTGTTACATAGCCCTTCCTAAGAAGGGCTCTTTTTGCGTTATGCTTTTCGTAATAAAAAACGGAAAGAAGGATGAAGTATGAAAAAAATTTTTAAGACACCAATGGTATTGTTACTCTGTCTTATGCTCGCACTGAGCATGGTGGGATGCAGTAGCTCTACCGCAAATGAAGCAACTACAGAACAGGATTCCCTTTGGGCAAATGCCACTTACACCGAGGATACGGAACTTGGCGAAGGAAATACCACTGTTCATGTGGAGGTTAAAGTAAATGATAAATCTGTTACTTTTACCGTACACACGGACAAAACAATTCTGGGGGATGCTTTATTAGAACATGAAATTATTGCCGGAGAAGACGGCGATTACGGACTTTATATTAAAGAAGTAAATGGCATTACCGCCGATTACAACACAGCTAAAGCTTATTGGGCGTTCTATAAAGACGGAGAATATGCAAATACCGGAATAGACGGTGCTACTATCTCTGACGGCGAACATTATGAACTTGTTTACACCCAAGACTAAAGAAACACAAACCAGACTGCTTACCACAGCAGAAATCACAAAGTTCACAATGCTTGGAACACTGATGTTTTGTTCTAAGATTATTATGGAATGGATACCTAATATCCATTTGCTGGGAATGCTTACCATGTTATATACACTGGTTTACCGAAAAAAAGCTTTAATTCCTATTTACGTATATGTTATATTAAATGGACTTTTTGCGGGCTTCTCACCTTGGTGGATTCCCTATCTGTATGTTTGGACTGTACTTTGGGGAATTACTATGTTATTACCGAAAAAGATGCCTGCTAAAATAGGAGTCATTGTATATCCGGTGGTTTGTGCTTTGCATGGATTTTTGTTTGGAACACTGTATGCTCCGGCACAAGCAATTATGTTTGGATTAAATTTCCAACAAATGATTGCGTGGATTATTTCCGGATTGCCTTGGGATGCACTTCAGGGTATCGGCAACTTTTTTGCAGGTTTCTTAATTGTTCCTCTTGCCAGATTAATTCGCAGGTTTGAAAATGGCAGTGTTCCCTCTTAAGCGGACAAAGGCACACCGGATTTCCGGTGTGCCTTTACTTTTTATTTTTATCATGAAATATGATTCTGTGCAGGATTATTAATAAGATTTCCCTGATAATCAAAGCGGGAGCCATGGCAGGGACAATCCCATGTGTGTTCCTCAGCATTCCATTCCAGCTGACAGCCTAAATGGGGACATTTGATATCCACCAGAAACACTTCTCCCGTTTCTGTTTTATATGCCCCCTGCTTTTTCCCCTGATACCGCACAACACCTCCGTGTCCCGGTAATAGGTCTTCCAGTTCTCCCTTCGCCGGTTTTATGATTCTTTTGGACAAATGTATTCCTGAATACATCGTATCGTACAAAAAATTTTTCTGTGCCTGTGATACCAGCCTTCGTTGTGGTGAAAACAGTGGCTCATATTGATTTTCTTCCTTTAATATTCTATCTGTCAACAGCTTTGCCGCTGCCATGGAGCCGGTCATTCCCCATTTTCGGAAACCGGTTGCCACATACCAGTCCGGTGTTTTTTTTGAGAATTTTCCAACATAAGGGATATCATCTAAGGTAAAACAATCCTGAGCCGACCATCTGGTTTTTTCTTCTATGCCACTCCATAGCTTAATTGCCTGCCCATATAAATTTTCGTATTGTCCACCAAAAGGATTTTCTCCTGTTCTATGACCTCCACCACCTACAATAATGTATTTCTCATAACTTCGAAAGGATAGTCCATCCTCATCAATTCCAAGATACATTCCCTGCAAAGGTTCTGCCCCTTCCACAGCAACCGCATAGCTTCGTTCCTGATGAAGCCGCATAAAATAATATCCCGGTCTGTTCACAAACGGATAGTGGGTGGCAAACACCACATTTGCGGCTTTTACATTTCCATGCTCTGTTTCTACAGTATTTCCCTCCACTTTCAAAACCTTTGTATGCTCATATACCGGAAGTTTTTCTGCCAATGCATATAAAAACTTTAAGGGATGAAATTGTGCCTGTTTCTCAAAACATACAGCCCCTTCCATTTCAAAGGGTAATTCTGTTTCCGTTACAAGAGAAGCGGAAAGCCCCAGTCGGTTGGCAAACTCTGCTTCTACCATAAGACTGTGCAAATCCTGCTTCGTGTACAAATAAGAAGGTTTTCTTTCAAAATCGCAGGATATTTTTTCTTTCTCTATCAGCTTTTGGTAAGAATGAATTGCCTCCTCATTTGCCTTTGCATATAATTGTGCAAATTGCATTCCATGATTATATATCAATTTTTCATAGATAAGACCATGCTGAGAAGTGATTTTGGCGGTGGTGTTTCCGGTTTGTCCGCTACCTACTTCGTTGGCTTCCAGTACAATCACATCATTTCCCTTTTGCTGTAAAAACCATGCAGTGAGGATTCCTGCCATTCCTGCACCGATTACTACTGTTTCCGCTTCTGTTCTGTCTAACTTTTCTTTGTTTGCAGGCTTTTGGGCTGTCATTTTCCAGATGGATTCCATTGATAATACCTCTTATTCTTCCTTAATTTATAATTAGTATTACCCTATTCTGTTTCTCTTAAACGTTCCACAACACTTTCCCGCTTCATATTTTGATATGCTATTACCGGAATAATGCTTGCTGCAAGCAACAGCACCGGCATACATAAAATAATCGGCACAATGGTAAAATGATTGGTAAAATACCACATACCATCTACCACAAGCTTCAACACCAGATTATTTACAGGGACTACTGCTACCATGGACACTGCCATCGTAAAAACTGCATATAAAGTCCCTTCCCATGCCAGCATGGATTTCATCTGTTTTCCTGTCATTCCCACTGCTTCCATCATGGCAAGCTCCTGCTTTCGCGCCAGAATTCCCGTAACCACTGCGTTGACAAAATTCAATATTCCAATCAATGCAAGTACAAGGCTTAAACCTCCTCCAACAATCCAGAATGTATTTACAAAATCTTTAAATTCTTCCTCGTAAGTAGCTTTGGTAACAGCATCTAAATTGGTGCGTACCTGATTTGTATAGTTTTCCAGACATTTGTCTATGGAAACTGCATTGTCCTTTTCCCGTGTTAAGACACTCAGCATTGCCCCTTTGGGATTTACAAATGTCTGAAATTCCTGTTCCGGCAATATTACTTCTATTCCAAGATTTGTCATAAAGCGGCTGGACATGGCATACGGTATACTGGCAATCGCCAGAACTTCATATTCCTTTACCGAACCATCCAACAGTTCTATGGAGAGTTTATCCCCCA
The DNA here is from genome assembly GCA_017408735.1 of Lachnospiraceae bacterium. Classification (GTDB taxonomy): domain Bacteria; phylum Bacillota; class Clostridia; order Lachnospirales; family Lachnospiraceae; genus RUG11237. Next base: position 15,004 of record JAFQUB010000006.1, on the reverse strand, counting down.
CATCACTAAACATTCCGTCAAGAGGTTCTTCCATGCCATGCACTGCTCCATAACTGTTTACCAGACAATAGTTTCCGGTTTTAAATTTCTCCCAATCCAACTCTCCTTTATAACCCTCCAGTTGTTCCATTCCCCAGGAATCTACCCCGTAAACGCTGTTCCATGGTATATTCCTTTCTTTTACCATAGTAAGCATATTTTCTCCATAAGAGTCTGAAAAATATTGTGGATTTTCTTCTACAAACTGCACAAGATTTCTTTGAGCATTCTCACTAATTGTAATGCCGATTTCAGCAAAATATACATTATGAACGGATTCAATTCCCTCAATTCCTTTCAATTCTTCCTGTACTTCCGGCGTAATTTCATTATTGGAATACACCTGACTTCCCATATTTAATATGGTTGCATCCGCCACTATGGCATCACCCACAATAAAATTGGAAACATATTTATCCATATCAAATCCCTGTATCATGGTATACACGGAGTTCATTAAAATCATGCTTAAAGATAGGGATGCTACTACAATTGCAACTTTTTTACGATTCCGCCCCATATTCGCCCATGCAAAAGAAAAGGCAGTTACTTTTCTTACTTTTCGCTCTTTAACTTTGCTGTAAGTTGTTTTTTCTGTGTAGCGGACAGCTTCTATCGGTGAAACCCGCGCTGCCAGTTTGCATGGTTTGTTGCAACTAATCCATACTGTTAGGAAAGAAAAGGCTGCAGCCCCCAGAAAAACCAGCGGGTTAATAGAAAATGTTACTATCTCTCCCAGTTCAAAATTTCTTACAATTACAGGAAATAAACATTTTCCAAGAAGCACACCTGTCACAAGCCCTATCGGAATTCCGATGGCAGATAAGAAAAAAGCCTGTCTTCTTACTAACTTCTTTAACTGTACTTCCGTGGTACCTATGGTTTTTAAAAGTCCATAACTTTTGATATCTCCAGCTACATTTAAAGAAAATATATTATAGATAATCAGATATCCGGACGCCAGAATGAGTCCCAGTAAAACCACAATAAATATGATAGCTCCTCCATCCACATCACTAGTGGTATATGCCCAGTTTACTCCATAAGCAATTCTGTTGATGTCATAGCCGTTTCGTTCTAACAAGGCAGTTGTTTTATCCTGAATGTCCCAGCTGTTAGAATAATCAAAATCCATCATCCAGTAACCGGCATATTTTGTATCCAGTTGCTCATAAAAAGAGGTCTCCGGAGTAGGTGCCACTTCATCGCAAAATTCTCTGGAAACCCAGCATTGCTGTGCCATTGCTATACCGTCCCCTTTCCAGAAACCGGAAAGTATAAAATCCTCTGTGATCTGTTTTCCGTCTATGGAAATTTTCAGTGCGACTTTTTCGCCTAATGTATGAGGAATTCCCAAGGCATCCAACACAAGAGTACTGGTGGCAATTTCATTTCTTTCCCTTGGCATACTGCCTTCCTCTGGATAGCTAAACATCTCTTTGGCATTTTCGTCTTCGGCATAATTAACTTCTGTACTTAATTTCAACAGTTCTTCGTTTTCTGCAGTTCCTACAATAATTCGATAACTGGGGTTTTTCACTTTGGAATCTTTTGAAAGCTTTTCGTAATCTTTTGGAAGAACAAATTTTACACCTGCCATGGAACTTCCCCCTACCTGCCGCATGGTAGATTCCTGAATACTTTCCATCATGCTTCCGCCAATGGTAAAAAGTGCTGTGAATAGCACGGTGGTAAGCATAATGGCAAGAATGGTTACCAGATTCTTTTTTCCTCTGGCACTGACAATTCTGGCTGACAGACGGCTGATCACTTTTCTATTTTGTACCTTTTGCATATCCATCTCCCCCTTTTATGATTTTTCCATCTTCTATTCGTATGATTCGGTCTGCCATCTGGGAAATTTCTTCATTGTGGGTAATCATTACAATGGTTTGGTTGAAATTCTGCCCTGTTACTTTTAACAGACTCAACACGTCTTGACTGGTGCGGGAGTCTAAATTTCCTGTAGGTTCATCTGCCAGTACAATGGCAGGCTTCGTAGCTAATGCCCTTGCAATGGCTACTCTCTGCTGCTGTCCTCCAGACAACTGGTTTGGCATACTGTTTATCTTTTCTGTCAATCCCAAGGAATCTATGACCTGATTTACATAATCTTTGTCCACCGGGTTTCCATCCAGTTCTATTGGCAACACAATATTTTCATAGACATTTAACACTGGTACCAGATTAAATGCCTGAAATACAAATCCAATTTTTCTTCTTCGGAAAATAGTCAGTGCTTCATCTTCCAAAGAAAAAATATCTTTATTCTCTACATATACCTTTCCCTCTGTAGGTCTGTCCAGTCCTCCCAGCATATGAAGCAACGTAGATTTTCCACTTCCACTGGTACCTACAATTGCTACAAACTCTCCCTGCTTAATGGACAGATCAATTCCATCCAATGCCTTAACTTCATTTTCCTGATTGCCATAATACTTCTTCAAGCCTTCTGTATGTAAAACTTCCATAGTTATATCCTCCTTCACAATTTAAAATAGCCTATGTTGTTTACAACATAGACTATAACAAATCAATCTTACCAGATTCTTTCTGAAATATTACAGATTGGAAAGATTCTGTTTTCTATTTAATAATTTTCTTTTCTCACTTCAAAGTAGCTCTGAGGATGGTTGCAAACAGGACATACCTGTGGTGCTTCCAATCCAACTACCACATGACCACAATTACGGCACTCCCACATGGTTACTCCGCTCTTTTTAAATACTTCCATGGCTTCCACATTGTGAAGTAATGCGCGGTATCTTTCTTCATGCATTTTTTCAATGGCTCCAACCCCGCGGAATCTGGCTGCCAACTCATGGAACCCTTCTTCTTCTGCGTCTTTTGCCATACGCTCATACATATCTGTCCACTCAGCATTTTCTCCTTCTGCCGCATGTAACAGGTTTTCAGCAGTATTTCCCAGTTCGCCCAGTTCTTTGAACCATAATTTTGCATGTTCTTTTTCATTGTCAGCAGTCTGCAGAAATAATGCTGCAATCTGTTCATATCCCGCCTTTTTGGCTACTGATGCAAAATAGGTATACTTGTTTCTTGCCTGAGATTCTCCCGCAAAAGCCTCCCATAAATTCTTTTCTGTCTTAGTTCCTGCATATTTACTGTTTCCCATATCTTTACCTCCGATTGTAAAATTTGTTTTAACTAAACCTTTCTCAACTATAGATAAATTATATCATATTTTTCCCCTAGGTCAATTATGCTGTATCTATAAAGATTTTATCTACTTTTAGGCAAATAAACGGAAAAAGACGAACCTTGTCCTATTTGGGAACCTGTCTTAATGTATCCTTTCTGACCTTCAACAATCTGTCTTGTAAGATAAAGCCCGATTCCAACTCCTTCTTCTTCATTTACATTTTTACCCCTATAAAATCTTTGAAAAATCAGAGGGACTTCTTCCTCTGGAATTCCAATTCCTTCATCACGGATTTCGATACATACAAATAACTCATAGGCTTTTACCTGAATATATATCTCACTACCCTCCTGCGAATATTTCACAGCATTGTCTAAAATATTGTATAAAGCTTCACTTGTCCATTTTTTATCATATACTGCTTTTACTGAGGTTGGAACTTCTAATATAATTTGTATGTTCTTTTTCGCTGCTTTCTGCTCTGCCTGCAGTATGATTTCTTCCAATACCGGTGAAACCTCCTGAACTTCCGGGGTTAACTGAAATGTTCCGGTTTCCAGTCTGGAAGTTTTTACCAGCGATTGAATTAAAAAGTCCAGTTTTTCTGATTGTTTTATAATTTCCAAAACTAACCTGCGGCTACCTGCATCCAGATTTTGCTCTTCTAACAATTGGGAATATAGAAGAATATTGGATAGCGGCGTTTTTGTCTGATGAGATATATCTGATACAATTTCTTTGATACCGGCCCGCTCTTCTTCTACTCTTTGCTTTGACAGCTTAGAAGAAGTCAAAAAACGTTTCCATTTAACTTCCAATTTAGAAAGTTCTGTTTCATCATAAGACTGTTCTTCAAACGTCCCTGCCATGGCTTCATCTATCATTTGATTCAACCTTGCATAAGTATATCTGATTCCTCTTTTTCTCATTCTTCCCTCCATACATATCCGATTCCATATACGGTCTGAATATAAATTGGTTTGGATGGAGTTTCTTCTATTTTATCTCTCAATCGTTTTACGGTAACCGACAAAGCATTTTCATCCACATATTCTGCACCATCTGTCCATATGCTGTCCACCAGCTTTGCCCTTGCTAATGTAATCCCTTTATTTTGTACCAATATTCGCAACAATTTCTGTTCTGTTTTGCTAAGGTCTATTTCCTGTTTATTTCGGGTAAAATACATACGTTCAAAATCAAATACTAAATTTCCAGTTTCATACACATTCTTTGACTGAACCTTTACACTTTTTAATACCTTTTCAATCCTTGCCCGAAGCACCATCAAACTAAAAGGTTTTGTAATGTAATCATCGGCTCCCAGTTCCAGTCCCATCACTTCGTCTGTTTCCAAATCATTGGCTGTAAGAATAATCACCGGAATCTCTGATTTCTTTCGTAGTTCTTTTAAATACTCAAATCCATTTCCATCCGGCAGATTAATATCCAGAATAATTAAGTCTGCCGGTGAATTGGATTCTATGTTTTTTGCTTCGTTCAGGGAATAGTACTGGTCAAATTGATATTTTTCATTTTTTAGCGCCAGTACAATTCCATTGTTCAAACCTTTATCGTCTTCTATGATTGCTATCTTTTTCATTCTGATACCTACTTACTTCAAGCATTCATTCACCCATGTAATAAAATTAGAAGTGGAATCTCCGGTACGCTCTGCTTCTACATGGCCCTGTCCCCATACCATTTCAAAATCCACATCTGCACCGTAATTTTCCAACGCCAATGCCAGATTCATTTCTGTTGTCAATGCAGTATCTCCCTGATTAATTCCTGTACGGATTCTCCAATATTTTGCCACGTTGGCTGACTGGTATCCTTCATAATAATCTTCCAGATAATACATTGGATTGTACATATTCAAACGATAATCCACAGTATTACCCAGAGAATCTGTTTTTTCAAGGTCACTTGCATAAGCTTCTCCATATTGTTCATTGTCCTTCAGCAATTCCGCCATAACAGAATCAAAATGAGCCCCGGCACCATCACCATAGCCAAATAAAGTATTTTCTCCCTGTGTTCTATCTAAATCATCAAAGGCTCCAACATTTTTTGATGCTATCTTTAATGCCTTCACAAAATCAGCAACACTTGTAATGGTTGCAGTATTGGTTTCGCTGTCGTATGTAACCCAGCTCGTTTCTGCATTCAACGCGTCAATATAATCTTGTGCTGTTTCATAAGTTCCTGAAAGTGTAATACCTCCGGTTGTAGTATTACGGTTAATATTATCCCTGTATTCATTCCGGTCATCCCTGCCTGGCAATTCGCCATCCGGCAATTTTCCATTTGGCAACTCTCCATCCGGTAACTCTCCATCCGGTAACTCGCCACGATTGCCTCTTCCCCCTCTCATACCAGCTCCTTTAGAACTGCTCTGCCCATCATAAGGAAAAGACGTATCCTGCAAAAAGTTATTAAGTGATTGTTCAATTACGGATTTTAAATAATCATAGTAACTGCCAGCCTGATAAATTCCTTCTTCTGATTCTGTTAAAGAAAGCACATTTCCATTCTCATCTGTAAGACCTAATTCATTTACATAAAGTGCAAATTTTTCTGCCATAGCATTGGATAATTGTTGCATTTCTTCATCTAAATCAGTACGAGTCACACCAAGATTCCATTCATATGCCTCATTTGCATAGTCAAGATTAGTAATTGGACACCAGCACATGGAACCTGCTACCGCATCACTCACGCCGGTGACTGCTCCAATAGCTTCCAGATATGGTGTATACAGTTGGCTGTCACCGGTTGCTCCAAGTAATGCACTTTGTGCTCCTCCGCCACTCATGCCAAAAGAGAAAATTCGTTCCATATTTCCGGGGATATTTCCTTCATTATGTCTAATATACCGAATTGCTGCTTTCAAATCCGTAACTCCGGCTGGTGCTCCTGCATCACGGCCACGGCATCCTGCATTTACATATACAAATCCCTGACTGGTATATTCTGCCGCATCACTGACATAATCCGTTGGAGCTGACATTGCCGAATATCCCGGTGTATCTACCGGAATTACCAGTGGTGCTGTTTCTGCTGTATAATTGCCAACGGTTGCCTGAGCATTCATTTCACAGGTAAAAGTTCCATCTCCATTATCAACTGCATTCATATAATCCCCGGGAACAAAAATCCCCAAAGTTTCATATTCCTCAGCCACAGGATTTTCACAATAAGAAATTCCAACCTGCCAGTACACATTGTTTCGTTGCTAATCTTACGATGTATTTTTGAAAAATGTGTGACAAAATTCATATAATTGTGTGATATAGTTTTTATTCGCTTAGTTTTATAACGCTTGTGAATTCACTTACTTAAATATATTTTGTCGCAATTTCTCGGATTTTTTCCGGATATTTGTTGCGAAATTCTTCATAACTCATACCTTCTGCTTCTACTGCACGTCCCAGCTCCACAAAGAATTCCGGTATCTGTTCCTCATACATAATTCCCAGTTCCTGTCCGAAACGTTCTTCTCCTTCTAACTGGCAGCCGTTTTCATAAACAGCAAAGGCAAACTTTGGTCCTTCCGGAGATGGTTTTTTACCACCACGCAGTCCAATGGCAGCTGTCTGGTGAGCTCCGCAGGAAGATGGGCATCCGGAAATATAAATTGCCGGCAGTACTCCATCTGCAAAATTTTCTTTTCTTACTCGTTCCACGCAGGCCTTTAAAAGAGCCTGGGATAAACCGATTCCCTGCTGGCAGATATCCGCACCAATGCATGCTGTGGAGCGCTCAAAGATGGTTTCTGCTCCATCTTTTGTGATTTCTAAAACTTTCTCTGCTTCTTTGGCTGTCAGATTAATAATATACATACCCTGAGCCGGTGTCAGACGAACTTTTACCTCATCCATGTCAACGATAATTTTATGCAACTTTTGGAAAAACTCCGGTGCCACTATGCCACCTACCGGATGATAAGAAACAGCATACAATCCTTCCTGTTTTTGGGCAATCACTCTTGCATGTTTTAAATCTGTTGTGGTTCCCTTTTTCTTTGGTTGGAAGCTTTCCGGAACCAAATCCAGTTCCAGTTTTTCTACACTAAGATTTTGTGCCAGTTTCTCCTGAAATAATTTTTTTAATTCTTCCACTCCCAAAGTTTCCTGTAAATATCTGGTTCTGGAAGCCGCACGGTTCTCATAATTTCCATGTTCTGTAAAAATATCTACCATAGTTTTGATGCAAAACAGAACTTTAGACGGCTCTATGTTTTCCACAACCTTCACTCCGAATTTTGGTTTTATCCCCAAACCTCCTGCAATATACACATCAAAACTTCCATTTTCTTTTGCGATAAATCCAAGATCTCTAAAGGTTGCATGGACTTCGTTTTTATTGTTATTGGAAAAACATACTTTTAATTTTCTTGGCAGTTTCACTTCTCCAATCAATCCCAAAAGATAATTTCCTGCCTCCTTTGCAAAGGGAAGTACATCAAAGACTTCTTCTTTATTCACACCGGAAAGAGGGGAGCACATTACATTTCTTGGATAATCTCCACCACCTCCTCTGGTAATAATTCCATGTTCCCAAGCCTCCTCCACTAACTGACAAACTGTATTTTTTGTTAAATTATGAAGCTGGATGGTCTGACAGGTAGTCAGATGCACTTTATCAATATTATATTTTTCGATACTGTCTGCAACAAATTTCAATTTTTCTTTGTCCACTTCACCGCCTGCCATACGAAGTCGCAACATACTCCGTTCTCCGCCACGCTGAGCATAACTTCCAAATCCTCCGGAAAAACCTTTATATTCCACTACCGTAATCTCTTTGTTATAAAATTTTTCTGTCATTTCACGAAACGCTGTTAAATCCTTACGAAATTTTTCTAAGTACAATTTTTCCATTGTGTTCTCCTTATAAATGCTCTTTTTATATTTAATACAAATTTCAGATAACCATTTTATCTCTCGCAAGCTTACGTTCCATTATAGCATCTTTTCCTATAGATTTATATAAAAATTTCCTATAACATCGGTGATAGGACTCTCACCAATGCCCTGATAAATCGCTGTAACAATGTATTCTTCATTCGTTTGTCTGTCATTTCCATTGACATACCCATGACTTCTGTAATCCAAATTTATGGTTCCTACAATTGCATACTTATCATCCGAGAGATATACCTTTGCGTGAACAAATCCCGGTTCAAACTCATATATCGTAACACCTGCATCCATAAGCCTTTTATAATAACTTCTTGTCATTACAAAGACAATCTTCTTATCCGGAATATGGGGCGTGATAATTCTTACATCCACGCCCCGCATTGCCGCATTTTCAATTGCCTGACAAAGTTCGTTATCAATAATCAAGTAAGGACTCATCATGTATACATAATCCTGTGCCTGATTCAACATATTCATTATCATAATTTTAGCAACTCTATGCTTAAACATTGGTCCCGGACCATCTCCAAATGGTATTACATACCCATTATTTTCTACAGAACTGCTGTGTTGGAAATAAGGTCTAAAATCAGATACAGGGGTCTTTACATTCAGCTCATAATCTGCCAGAAAAATGGAGGTTAACTGTGTTACTGCTTCTCCTTCCAGACGGATTCCCACATCCTTCCAAAGACCAAATAACACTTTCTCATTGATGTATTCATCAGCAATATTTACATCACCGGTATATCCTACTGTTCCATCAATTACCATGATTTTTCTATGACTTCGATTATTAAATTCATTATTTGCCTGTCCTTTTAATCTTGAAAAGCAGACTGCTTTTATACCGCAGCCACTGAGTGTCTTATAATAATCTCCCGGCAATGTACACATACACCCAATATCATCATAAATAACCCGCACCTCAACACCTTGTGCCGCCTTTTCTTTTAAAACATCCAATATACTGTTCCAGAAAATACCTTCCTCAATAATAAAGTATTCCAAAAAAATAAATTTTTCTGCTTTTTTTAAGTCTGCCATCATACTGGCAAACATTTTTTCTCCCATATCAAAATACTCTGCATGGGTGTTTTGATATACATGTGTCTTGGATAATTTACACAACAGATTTGCCTGCAAATATGCCTGTTTGTCTTCCTTTTCCAGTCTTACTAATGTTTCTTCATCTTTGGTATGTACCTGTTGATTATTTATTTTTTCCATTCTTTTTGTATATTTTGGGGACAGTTTTCTATCATAAAACATAAAATAAATCATAAAACCAGCAACAGGAACCACAAGCACAAATAACAGCCATGGAATCTTATAATCAGGATTTTCCTGTGAATTAATAATCTTAAGTACACAGAAAATCTCTGTCAGATACATGGCAATATAAAAATATGGTATATAAATTGCACATAGTACAGTAAGTGTTAGAACCGCCAATGTTTCCAGAGCAATAAGCAAAATAGCAATAATAAATCGAACAGGTATATAATTTACTTCCTGCTCTTTCGCCCCATCTTTGTTATAAATCACAATTTTTTTCTTCATAGGCAACTCCTTTCCTATATGCCAATAAGGCAGTTTTATCATCTCTGATAAAACCGCCTGTATTCATCTGTATTTATCTGCTTCCTTATTTTTTTCCTACATTAAAACCCGTTTCTTTCACGCTGTTCTTCTGCAAGTCTTTCCTTGGCTTCTTCTACAGATTCTCCTTCTTTTGTCAAATAATTATCAACAAATTTATCGGTAATTTTCTGGAATCCCTCAACTACACCTTCTTCAATTTTTTTGTAGCCTCCTACAACACCTTCTTCAATTTTCTTGTAGCCTCCTACAACGCCTTCTTCGATTTTTTTGTTTACTTCTACTAATTTTGATTTTGCCATTTTTATATTCTCCTTTTTTAAAATAATGATTTTATTTACTAATTTTTGATATTATTTTTCGCTTTCTTTAAACCCAACACACATTGGTATTAGGCAGAGAAGTAATACGATACCTACAATTCCAACTATAATTCCCAGCATCATCATATTTTCAAATACCATTGTCATACACATTCCTATACCAAATACCATTGTGGCAAAGATGCCGTAAATTACTTTTCCAATAATTTTTGCATTTAATTTTATTGGCTGTTTTCCTGACATCTTGCGATACACAATCCATGTAATCAAAAGTTCAACAGCTCCAATTACTCCTAACACAACTCCCTGGTTAAATGTTCCCCATTCAGACACCAGACACATGCACATTCCTAATGAAAACAACATTCCTCCGATAACACTCATAATTAAAGTAATAAAATTTTTCTTTTCCATACTTATATAGCTCCTTTCGCTTCTCTCTGTTTCATTTGTTGTATTTATAATAGCTTTCTGTTGTTTGAGAGATGTTTGGGAAATGTTTACGAAATGTTAATCTTAAAAATTATTGTTGGTTTAATATTGATGATTTCCCTATTATTTACTTAATTCTTCCGTAAGTGCCAAAATCTGTGGTGCAAGTTTCTCCCGCTGTCTTTTTGTAACTTTTACATACACCGGATAAGCTGTTCCCATAATCACCATGCCCAAAATCCCAACTATAATACCTAATACAAAAAATGATTCTGCCCAGACCATGGTACAGCACATTCCAACACCTAATAACAGACATCCAATTATTCCTATTGCCAGTGACCATATACTTCCCGGCTTAGTTACATCTCGATCCAATTTTCTAAGCAGTTCCATTTTGTCCTCTTCTTTTGGCATGTATTTTTTTCGGATTTTTTCAATTTCTTCCTGTCTTTTTGCTGAATATGTATACTCAAATGTTTCTTTCTTGTTTTCCATATTATTCTACCTCATTTCTATTACTAATGAACTCATAATCCTTCTTCACATCCGTCAGCATCAAGATAGCCATAACCGTGATAATCGTACATACGGCAAAACCTGTAGCACCATTTGCAATTCTATAATCAAAACCATCCTTTTCACCAAACTGGGTAATCATTGCTACCTGTAATGTAAATATAGAAACCAGTGCTTTTGCCATTCCAATTCGCTTTACAGCCGAAAAAATGGGATTGTTTCTATGCCAGTATTTCACCATATTAATAATAGCCATGGTCAAACAATAAAAGGTAAATGCAGCTATGGCATAGATCATAAATCCTGGGTAATCAATGGTTTGATTATCAATAACTACCATCGCTACAATGACTGATATTGCTATGTTAAGGAGAAGCATCAGCCAGCCACATACCTTGTAGCCATGCAAACCGTGAAGCCTTTTTTCATAATCTGTTTCTTCTTTTTTATCCGTTTTATCCTTATATACAAGAAAAAACCTCGTTACACTTAGAATTGTATTATATCCTGCCATTGCAAAAAGCCACTTTGACTGATACAGCGCTCCCATTACCACCTTAAATATGGCAAAACAAATATTTATGACCAATCCGCCATACAAGGAAATTCGAATGCGTAGCTCTTTCTCAGTTAAATATTTGTTTGTGTATTTATTGTGATACAGATGCTTTTTCACTTTTTTTATAATGCCAGGCACTCTGGCACATACTATAGTGAGAGTATATGCTGATACACCATAAGAAATATAAGCCACAGGCTCCGGACAATCTTTCCCCCAAAAGGCATATAACAGCAACAGAACAGATACATTAAACAAAAGAAAGATTAGGATAGTATGAGGAAACAACAGCTTCCAAAGTAATTTTTTCCATTTATCCATCCACATCCCTCCTTAACTTAACCGTAAAGGTACTTCCTTCCCCCAGTTGACTGCTTACAGATATTTCACCACCGCATATATCAATCACTCTCTTTACTAGTGCAAGTCCAAGACCATTTCCTTTGGTTGCATGTGAAGTATCTCCCTGATAAAACTTTTTAAAAATATTTTTACCGGTATCTGCGCTCATACCACATCCGGTATCTTTTATCTCAATATAAGCATGTTTTTCGTCACTATGAAGTGCCAGTGATACCTGTCCCTCTGCCTCAGTAAATTTCAATGCATTAGATAACAAATTATTCCATACAAGACTGAGCAGTTCCTTATCTGCTTCAATTTGAACTTCTTCCTGAATATCCACATCAATCTCAATGTTTTTTTCTTCCCAGACTGACTCAAATTCCAGCATACATTCACATAGTTGCTCCCCTAAATCATACTTTTCCACATTAGGATAAATCTGCTGATTTTCCAGCTTATTCAGTTTCAAAATATTCATAACCAGATTGGATAACCGCCTTGTCTGTTCCTGTATCGCCTTTCCATACTGGATTCGCTGTTCTTCACTTAACTCCGGATTTTGAAGAAGCGTTCCATAATTTTGTATTACGGTAAGGGGAGTCTTTAATTCATGAGATACATTTGCTATAAAATCAGTTCTTAAGGTTTCCACTCCGGACAATTCTTCAATCATCTGATTCAGCCCTGTAATAATCATGTTAAACTCATTGCTGCTATCTTCTCCATAAATATATTCAATTCTGGTAGAGAAATCTCCCTTCATTACCCTGTCTATTCCTTCCTGAATTCGTTTTACCGGTTTTGTGATCATCTGCCGTCTTCGAATGGCATCCATTACGCAAAATATCAGGGTAAGCAGCAATACATTTATAAAAGTAATGGTTGCAGCATTTTTTATTTCCTCTTTTTTCAAATCAATAAAATTTAAAAACAAAAGAAAATTACAGGTAACTACAAAAGACATAAGCATGAAAAATACAATGAACTGCCAGATACTGTTTACTTTTGCTCTGCCTTTCATTTTATCACCGCCTTATAACCCAACCCGTGAACAGTAACGATTTCAAAATCATTACATTCCTTAAACTTATCTCTGAGCTTTGTCATATAAACATCTACAACTCTTGGCCCAGAGGCAGATTCCACATCCCAGAACTCATCCATAAGCTGTGAGCGAGTAAAAGTTTTCTTTGGATAGGATAAAAGCTTATATAAAATATTAAATTCTCTTACAGTAAGAGGAATTTCTTCCTCTCCCACATAGGCGGAATGTTCTTCCACATCCAACACCAGATTTCCAATAGAAAGCTTTCGATTTGTTGCAATCTTTGCCCTTCGTAAAAGTGCTTCAATTCTTAGTGCAAGCTCATCCAAGTCAATAGGCTTTACCATATAATCATCTACACCCACACCAAATCCTTTTCTTTTAGATTCAAAATCTTCTCTTGCTGTCATAAAAAGAATCGGTATATCCTGATTCATTTCACGAACTGTTTTAGCGAACTCATAGCCATCAATCTGCGGCATCATAATATCTGAAATAATCATATCAAATAAGTTACCATACATTTCGTTATACGCATCATTTGCAGACAAGCATCCCCTGGCTTCATATCCATTTTTATTTAAGTATGCACACACTGTCTGATTTAAATCTTTATCATCTTCCACTACTAATATTTTAAACATCGCAAAATACCTCCCACTATATTGTAATTTATCATACCACAGGGTTGTTAACGAATTGTTAAAGTTATCTTTTCTTTTTCAAAAAAAATACCCTGCCATTCATGACAAGGTATTTGACAAAATTAAAACAAGACTGCTATGTACCATATTGGCACATGCAGCCTTGTCTTATAATCATCCTGTTAAGATAATCTTCTTATTAAATTCTAGTATGCACGATAGAATAAATGATTATAGTTTGCACCAAAATTATTATCCCAGTATGTTTTACCATTTACTGTGTAGCTGATGCAGTACTGGAAATTTGACGGATTAGATACACTGATAGTTGTTGCCCAACATTCTGCATTTGCATTTGCAATAGCATAAGAATATGTTAAATTTGCTTCCTTATATGTTGCCCAGTTATCTTCTGTATATCTAACTTTAACTGTCTTGTTATATGCAAGATTTTTAACAAGAGCCTGAATATAACCCTGCTCACGACGAGGAATTGCTTTTACTGTAGCTGTTCCTAATGTGTTAGCCGCCTCATAGTTCTGTCCGTTGTTATTATCCCAATATGTTACTCCATCGCCTACATATTTGATTGCATAATCTGTTTCTCCCATAACACTAACGCTTGCTTTCCAGATTTCTGTATTGCTGCCTGTTCTACCACAGTAAGTTGCTTCTGTATCAATCCAGCCCTGATCATAAGTGGTGTGATGTACATAGACTTTTTTGTTAGTTGCACTGTTGGCATCTACCTGAATGTATACATCATATTTTGTCATACCATATTTACAGAAAGTAATTTCAGAACTATACAGTTTTACTGGGTTACTTGCTGCTTTTGCAGTGATGTCATTACCACAAAATCCTACTAAGCTAAAGATCATTGCTAAAGCCATAATCATAGCAGATAATTTTTTGATTGTTTTTCCCAATTTCATAATTATTACTCCTTGTTTCATTTTTATTCATATGTAAGTACTTACAGTTTAGAATTGTATCATACTCTTTTGGTAAAATCAACCAATTTTTTTCGTTTTTTTTTGCTTTTTCATTTCAAAATTTGTCTATTATTTACAAAAACACTATGGGCGTTGGATAAGCCTTCGCCCATTATCTTTAATATTGTACTTATTTTAGGAACAATAGTACTCTAAAAATTCTTCCAGCAACGCTCTTTTAAGAAGGCACCAATAACCTCTAATGGCTCACCTTCATAATACTGCACCAATAATTTCTTAAATTCTGGAACATCCTTTTCTGGTATAACCATAAATCCCATACCGTGTGCAATCAAATAATGATTGGCAAAAATAACCGACGCTCGCTTATTTCCATCTTTGAATACCTGCGTTTTCATACAGTACATACATAACTCAATCGCTATCTCTATTGGCTCTTTATCCTGACTTCT
>JAFQUB010000047.1 GCA_017408735.1 Lachnospiraceae bacterium | reverse complement strand
TAAACCAGATACACGGCAAGGGAAAGTGTAATTAATAAGCATACATAAAATATTTTAAAATACCTTGTTATACCTCTCATTATCCCCACTCCAATACTCTTATCCTGAAATCACACGAAAACATATCTATGTATATCTTACCCTTTTTATTACAAAATTGCAATTCAGAACCCAAAATCAAAAACAAATCATCTGTATAAAGTTTCTAATATCGCTAACACACCACGCAAAATGGCAGTGCGCTACTTACAGCCACTGCCATTTTCTTTTTCATTACTGCACCGAAAGGTTCGTATATCCCATCAAACTCAAATCAACAGCCCGTGCCACTTCTCTTCCTTCGCGGATTGCCCATACCACTAAAGACTGACCACGGTGCATATCACCTGCAACAAATACATTTTCTACATTTGTATTGTATTCTCCTGCTTCGGTTGCTACGTTTGTTCTTTCATTTAATTTTACGCCAAAGGCATCTGCCACATATTTCTGGCTGCCTAAGAATCCGGCGGCAATCAGAACAATATCAGCTTCTATAGTAGTTTCACTTCCTGCCACTTCGCTCATTATCATTCTTCCAGTCTTTTCATCTTTCTTTGGCTCTAATTTTACAGTAACTACCTTAGTTAGGTTTCCGTTTTTGTCTTTTACAAACTCTTTTACGGTAGTCTGATAAATTCTTGGATCCTGTCCAAATACTGCAATGGCTTCTTCCTGACCGTAATCTGTCTTGCAGACTTTTGGCCATACCGGCCATGGATTGTCCTCCGCTCTTTTATCCGGAAGCTTTGGCATCATTTCAATCTGCGTTACCGCTGCTGCACCGTGACGGATAGCAGTACCTACGCAGTCATTACCGGTATCACCGC
This sequence comes from Lachnospiraceae bacterium, assembly GCA_017408735.1. Taxonomy (GTDB): domain Bacteria; phylum Bacillota; class Clostridia; order Lachnospirales; family Lachnospiraceae; genus RUG11237. Next base: position 51,698 of record JAFQUB010000047.1, on the reverse strand, counting down.
CACCGATGATAACAACTTTCTTGCCCTTTGCTGAAATATATTTTCCGTCTTTTATATCAGAGTCTAACAGGCTCTTTGTGGTTGCTGTCAGAAAATCCACTGCAAAATAAATTCCGTTTGCATCTCTTCCCGGAACGTCGATATCTCTTGGATTGGAAGAACCGCAGGCTAAAATCACTTTATCATATTCCTTCAAAAGCTTTGCTGCCTTTATGTCCTTACCTACATTAGCATCTGTTACAAATTCCACGCCTTCTGCTTTCATCACGTCCACTTTCCGGTCAATGATGTGCTTTTCTAGCTTCATATTCGGAATTCCGTACATCAAAAGTCCACCAATACGGTCAGATTTTTCAAATACAGTGACGGAATGTCCACGTTTATTCAACTGGTCGGCAGCCGCAAGTCCGGCCGGCCCTGAACCTACAACTGCCACTCTTTTCCCTGTGCGAACTTTTGGTGGTTTTGGATCTGCATATCCTTCTGCATATGCATTTTCAATGATACCGTACTCATTTTCTTTCACAGATACGGCATCTCCGTTAAATCCACAGGTACAAGCCGCTTCACAAAGGGCAGGACATACTCTGGAAGTAAATTCCGGGAAATTGTTTGTCTTCTTCAGACGATTATATGCTTCCTTCCAGTTTCCTACATATACTAAATCGTTCCATTCCGGAACAAGGTTGTGCAACGGACAACCGGATGCCATTCCGCCAACGGTCATACCCGACTGACAGAATGGTACACCACACGCCATACAACGGGCACCCTGCTTCTGCTGCTGTTCTTTCGGTAGAGGGGTATGGAATTCATTAAAGTTTTTAATTCGGTCCTGTGGTTTTACCGCTTTACTTGTTTCTCTCTCGTATTCCAAAAATCCTGTTGGTTTTCCCATTTTGTAGTCCCTCCTTATCCTCTATTTGCGTAAAATGCTTCAATCTGTGCCTGTTCACTGCTTAAACCTTTTTCTTCCATCTGTACAATGGTATTTAACATACGCTTGTAGTCATGTGGAATAATTTTCTTAAATTTAGGTAAGTATTCTTTGAAATTATCCAAGATTTCTTTACCTTTTTCTGAATTGGTATATGCTACATGTGCCTGAATCATATCTTTTAATTCTACCACATCATATTTATTGGTAATTTCTTCAATAGAAACCATTTCCTTATTTAACTTCATGTATAAGTCCCTGTCCTCATCCAATACATAAGCAACACCGCCACTCATACCTGCCGCAAAGTTCTTCCCTGTTTTTCCAAGAACTGCCACACGACCTCCAGTCATATATTCACATCCGTGCTCCCCAACGCCTTCTACCACCGCAATGGCACCTGAGTTACGAACACAGAAACGTTCTCCGGCAACACCATTGATATATGCTTCACCACTGGTTGCACCATACAATGCCACATTACCAATAATGATGTTTTCGTCCTGTTTAAACTTAATTCCTCTTGGCGGGTAAACAACCAACTTCCCACCGGAAAGTCCTTTACCAAAGTAGTCATTGCTATCTCCAACCAGTTCCAAAGTCAATCCCTTAGGAATAAAGGCTCCAAAACTCTGTCCACCGGCACCGGTACATTTTACTGTGAAAGTATCCGGTTCTAAAGTATCACCGTATTTCTTGGTAATTTCAGAACCAAAGATAGTACCAAAAGAACGGTCAGTGTTAGTCACGTCTACCTCAATACCTCTTTTTTGCTTATTTTCCAATGCAGATTTAAATTGTTTTAACAGAATTCTTTCATCTGCTGTTTCCTCCAGCTTAAAATCATATACCTGTTTTGGATCAAAAATAACCTGTTTTTCCTTAGCATATGGGTTGTTTAAGATACCTGACAAGTCAATCTTAGAAGCTCTGGTGCCTAAGTTTTCTTTTACCTTTAATAAATCAGTTCTTCCAACTAATTCATCTACTGTCTTAACACCCAGTTTTGCCATATATTCACGAAGTTCTTCTGCAACAAACTTCATAAAATTGATAACATATTCCGGTTTTCCTTTAAATCTCTTACGAAGTTCCGGATTCTGTGTAGCCACACCCACAGGACAGGTATCCAAATTACATACTCTCATCATGACGCATCCCATAGTTACCAATGGTGCAGTTGCAAATCCAAATTCTTCTGCTCCCAATAAAGCAGCAACGGCAACGTCACGTCCGCTCATTAATTTACCGTCTGTTTCAATGCGAACCTTGTTACGAAGTCCGTTCCTAAGTAAGGTCTGGTGTGTTTCTGCCAAACCGATTTCCCATGGAAGGCCTGCATTGTGAATAGAACTCTTAGGCGCTGCACCAGTACCACCATCATAACCGGAAATCAAAATAACCTGAGCTCCCGCTTTTGCAACACCGGCTGCAACGGTACCAACACCAGCTTCTGAAACAAGTTTTACGGAAATACGTGCCTCTTTGTTTGCATTCTTGCAGTCATAAATCAATTGGGCCAAATCTTCGATAGAGTAAATATCGTGATGTGGTGGTGGGGAAATCAAGCCTACTCCCGGTGTGGAATGTCTTGTTTTTGCAACCCATGGATATACTTTTCCACCAGGTAAGTGTCCACCTTCACCCGGTTTTGCGCCCTGTGCCATTTTAATCTGGATTTCCTGTGCACTTACTAAATATCTGGAGGTTACACCAAATCGTCCGGAAGCTACCTGCTTAATGGCAGAACATTTATTTAATCCATCTTTTCCTACAGTAAGACGTTCTAAGCTTTCTCCACCTTCACCACTGTTGGACTTACCGTGAATTTTGTTCATGGCAATTGCCAAGGTTTCATGGGCTTCCTGAGAAATAGAACCGTAAGACATGGCTCCTGTTTTAAATCTTCTTACAATGGAATCCACACTTTCTACTTCATCAATGGAAATTCCTTTCTTTGGATAATTAAAATCCATCAAAGAACGAAGATTTCCTGTCATATCTTCTTTATTTACAAGGTTTGTATATTCCTTGAACATTTCATAGTCCCCAAGCTTGGTAGACTGCTGTAACAGATGAATCGTCTGTGGATTGTATAAATGTTCTTCTCCACCGCTTCTCATCTTGTGTTTACCAACACTGTCCAAAGTTAAGTCAACTTCCAGACCTAATGGGTCAAATGCTGTAGAATGCAAGCTTTCTACATCTTCTGCAATATCTTTTAAAGTAATACCACCAATACGGCTTACAGTATCTGTGAAATATTTATCAACTACATCCTTATCAATGCCTACAGCTTCAAAAATCTGCGCTCCCTGGTAAGACTGAATTGTAGAAATACCCATTTTAGAAGCAATTTTAACAATACCGTGAATTACTGCATTGTTGTAATCTTCCACTGCCGCATAGTAATCTTTCTTTAACATACCGCTTTCAATTAATTCGCGAATTGTTTCCTGCGCAAGATATGGGTTAACCGCACACGCACCGTAACCTAACAGTGTGGCAAAATGATGTACTTCTCTTGGCTCACCACTTTCTAAGATAACCGCAACACTGGTTCTCTTCTTAGTGCGTACTAAGTGCTGATGTACTGCGGATACCGCTAATAAAGAAGGAATTGGTACATGGTTTTCTTCCACCTCTCTATCAGAAAGAATCAGGATATTGGCACCTTCTCTGTGTGCCCTGTCCACTTCTACATACAAACGGTCAATTGCTTTTTCTAAGCTTGTATTTTTATAGTAGGTAATCGGAATCACTTCAACCTTTAATCCCGGAACATTCAAATTCTTAATTTTTAATACATCTGTATTGGTAAGAATCGGATTCTTTACTTTTAACACATGACAGTTTTCCGGCTTATCTTCCAATAAGTTACCGTCTTCTCCAATGTAGATACTGGTAGATGTCACTACTTCTTCTCGAATGGCATCAATTGGCGGATTTGTAACCTGTGCAAACAGCTGCTTAAAGTAGTTGAATAATGGCTGATGTTTTCCTGACAATGCAGGTAAAGCTGTATCAACACCCATAGCTGCGATAGATTCTGAACCATTTAAGGCCATTGGTAAAATAGAACTCTTGTACTCTTCGTAAGTATATCCAAAAGTCTTCTGCAGCCTTGCACGCTGTTCTGCTGTCAATTCCGGTACCGGCTGATTTGGAATCTTTAAATCCTGTAATTTAACCAAATTACGGTCTAACCATTCGCCGTATGGTTGGCTTTCTGCATATCTTGACTTGATGGTTTCATCATCAATCACTTCACCTTTCACAGTATCTACTAAAAGCATTTTACCCGGGCGAAGTCTTTCTTTAACTACTACCTTAGTCTGATCCACGTCCATAACACCAACTTCAGAAGAAAGAATTAAATAATCATCTTCTGTAATATAATATCGGGATGGACGAAGGCCGTTTCTATCCAATACAGCTCCCATAATATCACCATCGCTGAAAAGAATAGACGCCGGGCCGTCCCATGGTTCCATCATTGTTGCATAATACTGGTAGAAGTCACGTTTCTTCTGATCCATATTTTTATTGTTTTCCCACGGTTCCGGAATTGTAATCATGACAGCCAATGGTAAATCCATCCCTGACATAACAAGGAATTCCAAAGTATTATCTAATCTGGCAGAATCGGAACCGGCTACATTTACTACCGGAAGTACTTTATGAAGTTCACCATGAAGTTTACTGGATTCCATAGTTTCTTCACGGGCTAGCATTTTGTCTACATTTCCCTGAATTGTATTAATTTCACCGTTATGCACAATAAAACGATTTGGATGAGCACGTTCCCAACTTGGGTTGGTGTTGGTACTGAATCGGGAATGTACCGTTGCAATTGCAGATTCATAATCCGGATTCTGTAAATCTTTAAAGAACAAACGTAACTGATCCACAAGGAACATACCTTTGTACACGATAGTTCTGCTTGATAAGGATGGTACGTATGTTTCATCTATACTCTGTTCAAATACTCTTCTTACAATATAAAGCTTACGGTCAAAGTCAATGCCCTGTGCCACATCTGCCGGACGTTTCACAAATCCTTGCATAATGCATGGCATACAGTCAATTGCCTTCTGTCCAAGAGTAGTAGGCTCTGTTGGCACATTTCTCCAACCTAAAAATTCCATCCCCTCTTTGTTGACAATAATTTCAAACATTTTCATTGCCTGTCTTCTTTTTAATTCATCCTGCGGGAAGAAAAACATACCTACGCCATAATCTCTTTCTCCGCCTAACCGGATACCTGCCTCTTTGGCTGCTTTCGAGAAAAATTTATGAGAAATCTGTAACAGAATGCCTACACCGTCACCGGTCTTACCTTCTGCATCTTTACCTGCTCTATGCTCTAAATTCTCAACAATTTTTAAAGCGTTTTCCACGGTCTGATGAGTTTTGATACCTTTAATGTTAACTACTGCACCGATACCACAGTTATCATGTTCAAATCTTTCACTGTACAATGACGGCTGTGTTACCTTAGAAATTTCTTTACTCATTCTGCATTCCTTCCTTTCGTTGTGCTTTCGCTTATGTCTTGCTCTTTTTTAATATACTACTTTTTTTTTGGGATGTAAACAACTTTTTTCTCCAAGTTGTCTGATTGTTTGTTAATTCAAGCTCCATTCTATAATTTTCTGTCAATTCCAACGAACAAAAAAGGAAACAACGAGAGTTGTTTCCTTTTTTTCTCTTTTATGCCAATTTTTCTTTGAAACTTTTTTTCAATAAAATTGCTGAAATTACTATCCAAAGTATAGTTGTTGTAATTGTAGCTACAATTACAACACTTGTTTGCTCAAACATTTTTCCAATTATAGGAATTTCTGTTATACACACCGAAGTAATATTGGCCGCCACGTGAATCACAATCGGCGCCCATAATGTATTAAATCTCTGACAGCAAAGCGCCATAATCATCCCTAAGAAGAACGCATACACCCCCTGCACAATATTTCCATGATATATTCCAAACATCAATGCCGATACGAGCACCGCTATTATCGGCTTCATATATCCACATAATCTCCGAAACATCAGCCCACGAAATACCAGCTCTTCACAAATCGGTCCCAGAATCCCTACTGCAAGCAGTTCCAGCACAATTCCACCTGAATACAGTGTATTCGCCACTTCCTGATAGGATTTTGAATATTTTTCCAATCCACTTATTCCAATCAATAAATTTAATGAAACGCACAGAGCTACAGCCAATATCACCAACAAAATCCACGCCATTTTGGATGTTTCCGCTTTTCTCACATTCTGCTCTCTCTTACGATCTGCCCTGCATAACAGCGTAAACACCGGAATACAGATAACAGATGTCAGCAACAGCAAATACAACGCATGTTTCGTATAACTCTCCATCACCTGCTGGGTCACCGCCACAACATCCACATTTCCTGCATTTTTAAATCCTATCCAAAAGCTGGCCAAAAACATATACGCAAAACAAAGTACAAAAGTAACCGCCAAATGAATAAGCATTGGATACAGACAACGCCAAATAGCTAAAAGCACATTATCTTTCCTCATTTTTTCCTCCTAATCCCTTGATTCAATTACCAATAAAATCCCATCCGAAAAAGTAATTTCTGCTTTTTCTTCCAACAATTCATTACTCACCCCCCAGTCACTTAATACCGGAAGCGTTACATTCTCCACCTCATATTTCAACCCGTGAACAGTAAGATTCTTCACTTCCCCATCCATAGACATCAGTGAAAGATATTTATGATAAACCATTCGTTTTCTCTCCAAAAAAAAGGAATGATTATATGCATAGATACAATTATGATTATCTATAATTTTCATGAAAACAGACTGCTCTAAGGCATATTTCAGGCACCCTATGTTTGCCAGGGTATGGTCCATTCTGCTACCGGTTCCTCCCAGCAAAGTAATTCCATGGTCTTCCCCGCTCTCTCCCTGTTCCAACAGGCTTTGTTTTTCCTTGATAAGCCGGACTGCCAGTTCCAAAGCTGCTTTGGTATCTGTCAAATCTTTTTCCGGCATATATGCCTTAATTTCTGCTTTACCCTCGCTTTTATAATACGCAAGTATTTCCGGCGCAATGGTATCGAAATCCCCCACAATATAATCCACCGAAATATTATTGTTATAACAGAATTCCAAGCCTCCGTCTACTGCAATCACCACTTGTTTTTCTTCGAAAAAGCTCAAGGCAGACTGTTCCAGTCTGCCCCCGCTGACAATTACAATGTTCATATTACATTCTTTCTGCCGCTTCAAATCCCAGCACGCCGATGGATGTTTCCAAGATTTTTTCTGTCAATAACAGCAATGCAATATAACTTTCCTTTTTCTCTTCGTCTTCTTCTGCAAGAATCTTTGTTTCATGATAAAAATGATTAAAGGTATTTGCAAGGTTGTAAATATAAGAACATACCTTATGTGGTGCCAGTTCTGCAAATGCATTCTCGATTACACCGTTAAATCTTGCAGCTTCCAGCACAAGTGATTTTGCACTTTCATTGGTTTCATCCAATTTTACAGCCTGTAACCCTTCTATGCTACCACCCTGCTCTTTATATTTGTTCAAAATAGATTTAATACGTACAATCGTGTATAAAATGTATGGTCCTGTATTTCCTTCAAAGGAAGTAAAGCGTTCTACATCAAACACATAATCCTTGGATGCCTGATTTGATAAATCACCATATTTAATTGCAGAAAGACCTACAATCTTCGCTGTATCTTTCGCTTCATTTTCTTCCACTTCATGGTTCTGTGTAATCTTCTGGAACATTTCTTCATTAATTTCACCAATCAAGTGTTCCAGACGCATTACGCCACCTGCACGTGTCTTAAACGGCTTGCCATCTTTACCGTTCATAGTACCAAAGCCCAAGAAACGAAGAGATGTGTCTTCTTCCACTAATTTTGTCTTCCTTGCGCAACGGAATACCTGTTCAAAATAAAGTTCCTGACGCTTATCTACCACATAAATTATTTCATCCGGCCGGAATAATTTCATACGTTCTACGATAGTTGCCAGGTCTGTGGTATTGTAAAGAGATGCACCATCAGACTTCAAAATCATACATGGCGGAATTTCCTTAGTATCCTTTTCTTCTTTTACATCTACCACCAAGGCACCGTCACTTAAATATGCATAACCGTTATCCTTCATATACTGTACCATTTCTGGAATATATGGCTGTGCATCGGATTCTTTCTTCCATAAATCAAATTCTACGTTTAATTTTTCATAGTTCTTCTTTAAATCGTTTACAGACACTTCCAGAATATGATTCCACAATGCCTGATAACCTCTGTTTCCATGCTGCAATAAGTAAGTTGCCTGCATAGCTTCTTCTTTATATTCCGGATGTTCTTTGGAATATGCACTTGCTGCTGGATAAATTTCTTCCAGTTCGCTGATGGTAAAAGGAGCTTCTGGCGGATATTCACCGGTATAGCTTTCATCAAAATACACCAACTCCGGCTGACGTTTCTTCATCTCTGTAATAATCAGCCCCATCTGAAGACCCCAGTCCCCTAAATGTACGTCACCAATTACCTTATGTCCCATAAAACGTCCCATACGTTTTAAGCTCTCGCCAATAATCGCAGAACGCAAATGTCCTACATGCAATGGTTTTGCCACATTTGGTCCGCCATAGTCAATCATAATGGTTTTGGCTTCCTTTGCCTTTTCACAGCCCTGATTTTCTGTGTTAAGCATATCGTTCATGTATGTCTTCAGAAATTCTAAAGAAAGCTTTATGTTAATAAATCCCGGCATTACCGCCTCAACCATGGAAAATATTTCTTTATCCTTTAACTTTTCTACCACTTCATTTGCAATCATAATTGGTGCTTTTTTATAAGCTTTTGCTGCTGCCATGGCACCGTTACACTGGTATTCGCATAAATCCGGTCGGTTAGATACGGATATCATACCGTATTTTTCTTCGTATCCACAGTCAGAGAAGGCTTTTGCCGCTTCTTTTGTAATTATATCAATTATCTTTTCCATATTTCCTCCTAGTGCATTGCTTGAAGCTTTATTATTCGCATTTTTTCATTATACAACGATTATAAAAAAAAAGCAACGACAGACCCCCCCTAGTTTCTGCCATTGCTGATTTCACAATGTTTAAAATATCTATTTTAGTTAAAGTGTTCGCACATGCCATTATATCCGATAAGACTGCTTAATTCATAACATTCCAGCTCATCTGCTTCTTTGGCACCGCTTTTGATTAACTCCAGTTCAGCCCCCACTCTCTTAATCGCTGACTGAACCCCATCAAATACACCATCAATACCTACTGTCTTAATAATTGTTCTTCCAAAAATGTTTTCAACTGCAATTCGATTATCCTCACCAGCATTCTTTGCTATAAAACTTGCAATATTTCCATCTGTATTGCGAAAGTAAAAGCTTTGCTGTTCCCCACTCTGCATATTCACATAACCTCGAACTACATCATGTCCCATATTAATCCTCCTTCCTCAAAAATCCCTTATTAATTATTTGTTAACTTAATCCCTCAGTTGTTAACTTAATTTGTTTTTTCCCTACAAGCATATGATACCATTCTTTTTCAAAAAAATAAAGCTTTTTTGTTAAAAATATGCATAATTTCCCATTTTTTAACCATATTTTTCGTCGTTTTAAACAAATATTAAAGGCTTTGTAATATTTTCGTAATACAAAGCCTTATCTTTTGATACTTTATTAACTTAATACAATGTAATATGTTTCGGAATACCATTTTCAAAGACAGAATGTACTTCTCCCTGAATCAATGGTGTCAGATATTCCATCATTTCTTCGGTAATATCATTTCCTTCTTCTGTAATCCATTCCAATGGTACTGTTTTTTCCTTATTGGCAACTTCAGATACTCGTACTCGTCTGAAGATTACTTCATATGGATTAGAATTCGTACGGATTATGGCAGCCATAACTCCGGTCATTCCTTCAATAGCACACTGGAACGCATGAATTCCCAACATTTTAGATTCAGCAATATCTGTAGCACTGGCAACATGACTTGCACATCTCTGCATCAAATTCAATTCTATGGAACGAACCTTACAGCCGATGCGTTCTCTTACAGCCTGCTCCAGTACTCTTGCTGCACCTGCTATATAACTGTGTCCAAACACATCTACTGCTCCGCTTTGCTGGCTTTCTGAAACATACACACCATTCTTATCCTTAATACCTTCACTAACCGCCACCAATATCGCAGGTCTTGTTTCCAGTTTTTCTTTCACGTCTTCGATAAATTTATCTATATCAAATTCCTTTTCACAAAGGTAAATCAGACTTGGACCTTCTGCACCATTTAATCTAGAAAGGGCAGAAGCCGCTGTAAGCCAACCGGCATTTCTTCCCATGACTTCCACGATGGTAACCGCAGGCATATCGTATACGTTACAATCTCGTTCCAATTCACAGAAGGTAGTTGCAATGTATTTTGCAGCAGAACCAAATCCCGGACAGTGGTCTGTTGCAGTCAAGTCATTATCGATGGTTTTTGGGGCACCCACCACTTTGATATCATCAATATCGTGCATAATACAATAACGTGATAATTTATCTACGGTATCCATCGAATCGTTTCCACCGATATAGATAAAATATCCAATTTCATATTTTCGCAATACTTCCACAATTTTACGATACTGTTCATCATTTTCTTCCAAACTGTCCAGTTTAAACCGACAGGAACCTAAGGCCGCTGCCGGTGTATGACTTAAAAGTTCAATACAGCCCATATCTTTTAACACAGAGTTTAAAGAAACAAACTTTTCCTCTAAAACACCTTTAATACCGTTTACAGCTCCATAAATTTTGTCAATTTTCCCACTGGCACCTGCTCCGGTAACGATTCCTGCCACCGTTGCATTAATGGCTGCAGTTGGACCGCCCGACTGTGCAATCAGTAAATTTTTCATGTGTGCATCTCCTTTTCCTGTGTAACCATTTTTATTATATGTGCATCTTTTTGTTTCTATTCCCTGATAACCACTTATTTTCATTGTTATGAACAGCACGAAAGAATATCTCCGAAAAGAGATATTCTTTCAGCAATCAGTTCTTACGAACCTGTATATTTATACATTTTTTACAGTTGCAATATCAATTAAGGTCAAACGCTGCTGTTCTGCTGTTTCCATACTTGTAACCAACGCTTCCGCTGTATCTAAGCTGGTAAGTACATTCACACCTGTTTCAATTGCATTTCTACGAATCAGGAAGCCATCTCTACTCTTATCACGACCATTGGTTGGTGTGTCGATAACTAAGTCAATCTTATGTCCTAAGATTAAGTCCATAAGGTTTGGAGATTCCTGTTCAATCTTATTTACCTTGGATGCTTTTACACCATTTTCATTTAATACTCTTGCAGTACTCTTAGTTGCAAAAATCTTGTAGCCTAACGCTTCGAAACGTTTTGCAATATCTACTACTTCTAATTTATCTGCATCTTTTACAGTAATAATCATCTGCTTATGTTTTGGCAGACTGAATCCTGAACCTAAGAATGCTTTGTACAATGCTTCTTCAAAGGTTGTAGCAATACCAAGAACTTCACCGGTGGATTTCATTTCCGGTCCAAGGCTGATATCTGCTCCACGAAGCTTTTCAAAGGAGAATACAGGCATCTTGATTGCAATGTAATCTGCTTCCTTCTGTAAGCCAGGTGTATAGCCTAAGCCTTTGATTGTATTTCCAATGATAACTTTTGTTGCAAGTTTTACAATCGGAATACCTGTTACCTTGGAAATATATGGTACGGTACGGCTGGAACGTGGATTTACTTCGATTACGTAAATTTCTTCACCAAAAGCAATAAACTGAATGTTAATCAAACCGATTACATGCAATGCTTTTGCTAATTTTCTTGTATATTCCACGATAATCTTCTTCTGTTTTTCTGTCAGTGACTGTGCAGGATATACGGAAATACTGTCACCTGAGTGAACTCCGGCTCTTTCAATATGTTCCATAATACCCGGAATCAAAATGTCTTCTCCGTCACATACAGCATCTACTTCAATTTCTTTACCAACCAAATATTTATCAACCAAAATCGGATGTTCCTGTGCAATTCTGTTGATAATTCCGATAAATTCATCAATATCATCATCAGAAATAGCAATTTGCATACCCTGTCCACCAAGTACATAAGATGGTCTTACTAATACCGGATATCCTAATTCGTTTGCAGCAGCTTTTGCTTCTTCTGCTGTGTATACTGTATGACCTGAAGGTCTTGGAATACAACAATCTTCCAAAATCTGGTCGAAGATTTCACGGTCTTCTGCCGCATCTACATTTTCCGCAGATGTTCCAAGAATTGGAACTCCCATCTTCATCAATGCTTCTGTTAATTTGATGGCTGTCTGTCCGCCAAACTGTACTACTGCTCCGTCCGGTTTTTCGATTTCTACAATGCTTTCTACATCTTCTGCTGTTAATGGCTCGAAATACAGCTTATCTGCAATATCAAAGTCTGTACTTACGGTTTCCGGATTGTTGTTAACAATGATTGTTTCCCATCCTTCTTCTCTAAACGCCCAAGTAGAGTGTACAGAACAATAGTCAAACTCGATACCCTGTCCGATACGGATTGGACCGGAACCAAGTACAAGTACTTTCTTCTTATCCTTTGTTTCAATTACTTCATTTTCACTGCCAAAGCAGGAATAGTAGTAAGGTGTTGTTGCTTCAAATTCCGCAGCACAAGTATCAACCATCTTAAATGCAGCCTTAATTCCGGCTTCATCTCTCAACGCCTTAATCTGTGCTTCTTCTTTTCCTGTCAGTTTTGCGATAACACTGTCAGGGAATTCAATTCTCTTAGCTTCTGCAAGAAGTTCCTTTGTTAAAGGCTCTCTGCGTAATTTATTTTCCATTTCAACTAAGATTGCAAATTTGTCGATAAACCATTTGTCAATCTTGGTGATTTCGTTAATTTTATCGTAAGAAACGCCACGTCTTAAAGCTTCCGCGATAACAAAGATACGTCTGTCATCTACTCTGTGAAGTGCTTCTTCTAACTGTGCGTTGTCTAAATCACTGAAGTCATAAGACATCAGACTGTCTACATGCTGTTCCAAAGAACGAAGTGCTTTCATCAATGCACCTTCGAAGTTTGTACAGATACTCATAACTTCTCCGGTAGCTTTCATCTGTGTAGTAAGTGTACGTTTTGCCATAATAAATTTATCAAATGGAAGACGTGGAATCTTAACTACGCAGTAGTCCAATGTAGGCTCAAAGCTTGCGTATGTCTTTCCTGTGATTGCATTTTTAATTTCATCCAATGTGTAGCCTAATGCAATTTTAGCAGCCACCTTAGCAATCGGATAACCTGTTGCCTTGGAAGCAAGTGCGGAAGAACGGCTTACACGAGGGTTTACTTCGATAACACAGTATTCAAATGTAGTTGGGTGTAATGCGTACTGTACGTTACATCCACCTGTAATATTTAATTCACTGATAATGTTAAGAGCTGAACTTCTTAACATCTGGTATTCTTTATCACCTAATGTCTGGGATGGTGCCACAACGATACTATCTCCTGTATGTACACCAACAGGGTCGATGTTTTCCATGTTACATACAGTGATGCAGTTTCCGTTGCTGTCACGCATTACTTCGTATTCAATTTCTTTCCATCCGGCGATACAACGTTCTACAAGAACCTGACCCACACGGCTTAAACGAAGTCCGTTTGATAAAATATTAATCAATTCTTCTTCGTTATGAGCGATACCACCACCGCTTCCACCCAAGGTGTAAGCAGGACGAAGTACTACCGGGTAACCAATTTTATTGGTAAATTCAATACCGGCTTCTACGGTGTGAACGATTTCTGATGGTGCACATGGCTCACCAATTTTTCCCATGGTTTCTTTGAACATTTCACGGTCTTCTGCTTTTTTGATGGTTTCCGGTGTGGTACCAATCAATTTTACATTATGTTCTTTTAAGAAACCGGATTCATCTAATTCCATTGCAAGGTTTAAGGCAGCCTGTCCACCAAGAGTTGGAAGAACGCTGTCAGGCTGTTCTTTAATAATTAACTGCTCTAACACTTTTGATGTTAAAGGCTCGATGTATACCTTATCTGCAATATCTTTATCTGTCATGATTGTTGCAGGATTGGAGTTTACTAAGACTACTTCAATTCCTTCTTCTTTCAAGGAACGGCAAGCCTGTGTTCCTGCATAATCGAATTCTGCTGCCTGACCAATTACAATTGGACCAGAACCAATAACCAATACTTTTTTAATATTAGGATTTTTAGGCATTATTCCGTTACCTCCATCATTTTCATAAATCTGTCAAAAAGAAATGCACTGTCCTGTGGTCCCGGACATGCTTCAGGGTGGAACTGTACAGTAAAGATGTTTTTGTTCTTATATTTTAATCCTTCTACGGTTCCATCATTTACATTTACAAAGCTTACTTCTGCCACATTTGGGTCCATTTTGTCCATGTCAACTACATAGCCATGGTTCTGAGATGAAATATACACTCTGTTGGTTTCCAAATCCTTAACCGGATGGTTTCCACCACGATGTCCGTATTTCATCTTATGTGTATCCGCGCCGTTTGCCAGAGCCATCAACTGATGCCCTAAGCAGATAGCAAAGATAGGAATTTCTGTATTATACAGCTTCTTGATTTCTTCAATAATTGCTCCACAATCCTTTGGATCTCCAGGTCCGTTAGAAAGCATAATTCCGTCCGGATTTGCTGCAATAATTTCCTCTGCCTTTGTACCGGCAGGATAAATGGTAACTTCGCATCCACGTTCGTTTAAGCTCTTTGCAATATTATTTTTTGCTCCAAAATCCATCAAAGCTACTTTCTTTCCGTCCCCTTTGATGACTTTCTTCTCTGCACAGGTTACCTTTTCAACCACATTACCTGTCTTATATTCTTTCAATTTCGGAAGAATTTCATCCAGATTGTAGTTTTCGTTTGTGGTAATCATACCATTCATGGTACCCTTTTCTCTTAAGATTTTTGTAAGGGCTCTGGTATCTACCCCTGCAATTCCCGGAATATCATTTTCCTCTAAGAAATGCTGAATTGTATCTTCGCTTCGGAAATTACTTGGAAGTCTTGAAAGTTCACGTACGATATAGCCGTCCGGCCATGGTTTTAAAGATTCCATATCTTCATGGCAAATACCGTAATTACCAATTAAAGGATATGTCATAACAACTGCCTGTCCGGCATAAGATGGGTCGGTTAATACCTCTAAATACCCAGTCATGGATGTGTTAAAAACGATTTCACTAATTACTTCTTTTGTAGACCCAATACTGGTCCCTGTAAATGTAGTTCCATCCTCAAGTATCAGAAAAGCTTTCATGTAGTACACCTTTGTCCTTTCATATTTGCTCAAATTGTAAAAATTTTATCATATTACGATACATTTTTCAACCGTTTTTTTGTAGTTATATCAAAATGTGACGTTTCTTCTATATTATAGGGGAAAATTGCGGGATTAGAGGGGCGGTGGAGGGAGTGGTGGACATATTGGAGTTGGGGATGTGGGGGTGGGAACGGTTCCGGGAGGTAAGAAGTTCTGGGGTATCCCTTGGTGGGGGTGTGGCAAACAGTACGCAACTCCAATATGTCAGCCAATCACTGGCACGGCCTACCTCTAATACAGCAAAGTTTTAACTATAGTTGAATAAACGGCAATTTTTCAAAACGTGGTGGTAGTCACCACCCGTTTTTCGTTCCAGAAACTCCCCAAACTTGCTAAGGTATCTGAAAACGAGGCAGTGCCTACTGCCGATGTTTGTGGCCTGCGATGCGGCAGAGGTGGACAGCACAGTGGCGACGGCGGGGGCATACTGACTGGGGCTGGGAGGACTGTGAAGAGGGGGATTAGATGTCCTTAGTGTCCCGTCCAACATGCAGCAATTTCCGGACAGGACGTCCGGAAAAGGTGTGCCTGAGCCATGGATGGCGAATGCACACCGGTTGCGTCCCGTTCACCAAAATCCCCCACCGGGACACTTAGGACATCTTCCCCCTCGTAACCGTTCTCCCAGCCCCTGTCAGTATGCCCCCGCCGTCGCCACTGTGCTGTCCACCTCTGCCGCCCCCCGCCTGCCACAAATCTTCCAAATATCTTAAGAAATTCTCCATCATGCCTTAAAGCTTTTTTCACATTTTAGTGTTACACTTTTATCTGTAAATAATGTACAGCAAATGGGAAAGGTGATTTTTATGAAATATAGAAAAAACGAATTCGAATATGTGGATGCTCCAAAAAAGAAAATTGTAAATTACATTATTATAGGCATTGGGGTGCTTGCCATATTAATTACCGGCTTTTTATATGCTGCCAAGCTAAATAACAATGTGGATGTGGCAGAAACCCTGAAAAACAATATAAAAAATATGCATTTATCATAATCCTTCTTTTGACCTCATATATTTTATTAACTTAAAATACATGAGGTATTTCTATTTTATGTCCAGATTATATATGCAGCAGGATACAGAAAATCTTGTAGATCAAGGTCACCTGCTAATTAATATCCGCTCCGAAACAGGTGAAATTCCCATTGAGGGGGCAACTGTCCGTCTTTCTTACACCGGACAGCCAAATTCAACACTGGAAACGTTATCTACCGATGTTTCCGGTCAGACAGAAGAAGTTCTTCTTGACACTCCACCTTTAGAATATAGTATGGAGCCGGGGCAAAATCAACCCTATGCAGAGTACACCATCGAGGTGACCGCTGAAGGATATGAACCGGTTAACATCAGTGGAATTGAGCTTTTGCCAAACGAACAGGCAATCCAAAATGTAACTTTGATTCCGTTAGAAGAAACATCTGCCAACGAAGAACGTATTGTCATTGGACCTCACACTTTATACGGTGAATATCCTCCTAAAATTCCCGAAGATGAAATTAAACCAGTCAACGAAAGTGGGGAAATTGTTCTTAGCCGTGTGGTAATTCCGGAATATGTAATTGTACATGATGGTCCACCTGGCGATAACTCTGCAAACGATTATTATATCCGTTTTAAAGATTATATTAAAAACGTTGCCAGCAGTGAAATCTATGCTACCTGGTCCAATGCCACCATTCGTGCCAATGTACTCGCCATTCTTTCTTTTACCTTAAACAGAGTATATACCGAATGGTATAGAAACAAGGGATATGATTTTACCATCACTTCCTCTACTGCCTATGACCATAAATGGATTCGCGGAAGAAATATCTATGAAAATATTTCTTATATTGTAGACGAAATTTTTGCTTACTACCTTTCACGTCCTAACGTAAAACAACCTATTCTCACCCAGTACTGCGATGGGCAGCAGGTACAATGCCTGGACCGGGGCTGGATGACACAATGGGGAAGTAAATATTTAGGCGACCAGGGATATAGCCCTATCGAAATTATTCGCTATTTTTATGGGGATGATATGTATATCAATACTGCTGAACAGATTTCCGGTATCCCTTCTTCCTGGCCGGGTTATAATCTTAGCATTGGAAGCAGTGGTGCCAAAGTGCGACAGATGCAGGAACAGTTAAATCGGATTTCCCAAACCTACACAGCTATCCCAAAGGTATCTGCTGACGGCATCTATGGACCTGCAACCGCCGAAGCCGTGCGAGCTTTCCAGCGTATTTTCGGTCTTCCGGTTACCGGTGTGGTAGATTATCCTACCTGGTACGAAATTTCAGGAATTTATGTTGCCATTACACGTATTGGGGAATTGTATCCTTAAAGTGAAAAAAGCTGATTTTTCTATAGTGATTATAGAAAAATCAGCTCTAATGCTATCTGACATGGCTTATCCACATTTTGTATGCTTTTTCTTTTTTAATACACAACAAACTGATGTTTTTTTAACTCTTCAAAATAACGAAACACTCTTTCTTCCAAATGCTCAATTTCTTCCTCTTGTTCCTGAAGTGAATCTTTTATCTCCTCTATGGTACGTGTTCCGTCGATATTTCTCCAGATAAAGCTTCCATACCTATCCAAGGGTACTCTGTCAATCCGCACCCTTCCGGTCAGCTTTTTCATGATGGTATAAAGCAAATCTTTTCTCTCCAACTTAATTCGAATCCGTCCTGCTTTGTTTTCCTCCCATAACACCTCCGGATTTTTAATCGGAATTGCTGATAACATTTCTTTTCTTTCCATACTTACTCCTATTTATATTATCGTGTTACATTTTTCAACCATTTCTTCTGAAAATATCTTCCAAAGCTAAAAGGCAGTTTAAGCACTTCATCGGATAATAATATTAAATACACGATTTCCACCGGTGCTTTAAATACAAATGCTGCCAAAGCACCAAACAATATGGAACCGCACCACATAGTTCCGGCATCAATAAACAATCCGATTCTGGTATCTCCACCGGCACGAAATATGCCTACAATTAAAGTTGTATTCATTGCCTGTGCTATCACATAAATCGCCATACAAAGAAGCATAAAGCTCATATATTCTGCGGAACGCTCCGATACACTGAGGTTAGATATCACAAACGGTCTTGCAATCATTATCACACCTGCTCCCATAATTCCAAAAATAATAGATAGGAAAATAAAACGTTTGGCGTACTTTTTTGCAAGCTCCGGCTTGTTTTCTCCAATCACTTTTCCCAACATAATGGACGTTGCATTGGCAATTCCAAATACAATGACCGTTGCCAGATTTCTGGTAACCCGTGCCACCGAATTAGCCGCCACTGCTGAACTGTTTAGATGACCGATAATTGCCGCATTTGCCGAAAACCCTGCTCCCCAGATTAATTCATTGATAATCACTGGCAAAGAATACTTTAAGAAATCCTGAAACAGCACCGGATTCTTTCCCCAGATATCACTGACATGCATTCGAATATCTTTATTTTTCCACTTTGCATAACATAGTACAATTGCAAGCTCCGCAAATCTGGCAAGTAAGGTGGCAAGAGCTGCACCTTCTATTCCCATTTCCGGAAATCCAAATAAACCAAAGATAAAGATTGCATTAAACACAATATTTATCAGCATAGAAACCAGATAAACGATGGTAGAAATCACCACACGCTCCACGCTGCGCATAATATTCAGATACACAACCGTGATTGCCATAAACAAGTAAGTATATGCCACTATTTTCAAGTACTTTGTTCCCTCCGCAATCACCTGCGGTTCTGTGGTAAAAATACGCATTAACCGGGTTGGAAAACACAACGTTATCACAGTAAATAGAGCTGCTGTAACCAATGATACCCTAAGGGCAATTCCCAATACTTTTTCAATGGTACGTTTATCACCCTTTCCCCAGTACTGGGCAGTTAATACCGTTGCTCCAGAAGTGATGCCAAAAAAAATCAGATTCAAGATAAACTGAATCTGCCCAGCCAGAGAAGAACCGGATAACACATCTTCTCCCACTCTTCCAAGCATGACTACGTCCGCAGTGGTGATTCCCGTATTGATTAAATTCTGCAATGCCATTGGGATTACCAGTGCAAAAACCTTTTTATAAAACTCCCTGCTTTCCTGCTCTAATTTTACCATATCGCCCTTTCACTTCCTTAACGAAAGACAGACCTGCCAATCTTAAGCAGGTCTATCGTCCTTAGTACGCACAATTATTTTATCAATTAGTATTTCATTACTTCTTCTTCGCCATTGATTACACGAAGTGCTCCCTGTGCCAATGCTAACATTTCATCTTCGCCAGGATATACAGTAAATTCTCCTACAAATCCTGCTCTTTCTTTAATAGCGTTTACTACTAAATCACTGTAAGCAATACCACCGGTTACGATTACCTGGTCTACTTTTCCTTTTAACACAGTAGCAGCAGCACCAATCTCTTTTGCCATCTGATAAATAAATGCATCAAAGATTAACTGATATTCTTCTTTTCCTTCATTCATTCCGGCAATTACATCACGCATATCGTTTGTTCCAAGATATGCATTTGTTCCACCGTTGCCTACTAATTTTTTATATACTTCTTTTTCTGTATATTTTCCGCTGAAGCACATTTTGATTAATGCTCCCGGAGGTACTGCACCTGCTCTTTCCGGTGAAAATGCTCCATCTCCGTCTAATGCATTTGCTACATCTACAATCTTACCGTTTTCATGAGCACCAACAGATACACCGCCACCCATATGTACTACGATTAAGTTTAAATCTTCGTATTTCTTTCCGTTTTCTTTTGCATAACGTTTTGCAACTGCTTTCTGGTTTAATGCATGGAAAATGCTTGTTCTAGGAAGTTCAGGATGTCCTGAAATTCTTGCTACCGGTGACAATTCATCTACACATACAGGGTCTACGATATAAGATGGAACACCTATTTCGTCAGCGATTTCTTTTGCCAAGATACCGCCAAGGTTAGATGCATGCTGTCCCTGTACTCCTACATACAAGTCCTTTAACAATTCTTCTGTTACTGCGTATGTACCACTTAAAATTGGCTTTAACAAGCCACCACGACCAACTACAACTCCTAAATCCTTAATATCAAAGTTCTTTTCTTTTAATACGTTTAAGATAACTTCCTTACGGAAATCCTTCTGGTCAACGATAGTTGCATACTTTGAAATTTCTTCTGTGGAATGACGAAGTGTTTCGTCAAATACCAGTGTTTCATCTTCAAATACCCCAATTTTTGTTGAAGTAGAACCCGGATTAATAATCAAACTCTTAATAGACATATTGTTTCCTCCTAATTATTTATTCATAGCTTCTGCTACTACTGCCGCAAGAGCAATAGAATTTACTTTTGTTTCAAATGTATCAGAACGTGATGTTAAGATAACCGGTGCTTTTGTTCCTGTTAAAATACATCCATTCTTTACGTCTGCTGTATGTACCAATGCTTTGTATACCAAGTTACCTGCATGAATATCAGGGAATAATAATACATCAGCGTCACCCTGAATCTTTCTGTCCAATGCACCTTTATGTTTTGCAGCTTCCGGGTCAATGGCAAGGTCTAAAGATAAAGGTCCGTCGATAATACAACCCTGAATCTTTCCTTCTTCACACATTTTTGTTAATTCTTCTGCTTCTACTGTTACAGGCATCTTTGGATTTACCACTTCTACCGCTGCAAGTGGTGCAATCTTTGGACATTCCACGCCACAAGCTTTTGCTACCGGAAGTGTATTTTCAATAATTGTAATCTTGTCTTCTAAGGTTGGATATGGAATGAAAGCCACGTCTGTTAAGAACAATAAATGGTCGACACCCTTCACTTCAAATACACATACATGAGATAAACCTTGTCCTGTTCTTAAACCAACTTCTTTATTTAATACACTCTTTAAGAAGTTTTTAGTATCAATTAAACCTTTCATGTACATATCAGCTTTTCCATCATGAACAAGCTGAACAGCTTTTAATGAAGCTTCAATCATATCAGGTTCATTGATGATTTCATAACCATCTAAATCCATATTGATAGACGCTGCTACTTCTCTGATTTTTTCTTCATCGCCGACTAAGATAGCATCTGCAATATTTCTTTTCTTCGCTTCGCGAACTGCCTCTAATACTTCAGAGTCCTGTGCCACTGCTACAGATACTTTCTTTCTGGAACACTCTGATACTCTTGCTACTAATTCATCAAAACTGTTTTTCATTTTTTACACCTCGTAATTGTTATTGATTTCCGCTGGTTGTACAGCAGTATGTTTTTTTTCACTTTACTCTAAATAGTATCACTTTGAGCTATAAAGGTCAAGAAATCTTGAGTAATTTTTTTATGAGAAGGAAGTTGCATTTATTGGTATCAGTACGCCCCCTCGACTCCCCAACGGTTCCCGAACAGACCCAAACCGGCCGGTAACCTTTGGGGAGTCGAGGGGGCTGTGACTGGCTCACACAAAATCAAACTGACCTTCAGCACTAAAAATTTAGCAGCGATTTCTATAAATTATGTCAAATATTTCCAAAGAGTCAGACACAATGTTCGACCTTTTACTTTGGCTGTTTCCACGAACAGCTCATAGCCGGCACAACTTCTTCCTTGGAGGACAATTTAAGAGGCGTTTTTAGAGAAGACGAAATCCACTGGCTACTGCGACTTAGGCACGACCGCTCTCGGGAGTGTCTTAGTCGCAGTTGACAGTTAGTTTGGCTTCTCGTTGCCTCTGTCCGCCAAGGAAGAAGTTGTGCCGGCTATGAGCGTCCCGTAACCACCAAAACAAAGGCCCCAACCTTCCGTCAGAGCCTTTGCCGTAATATTTATTCTTCTGCTGTTTCCGGTGTATCTGCTGTTACTTCTTCGTCTGCTTCTAAATTTTCTACGTTCATGTCGAATCCTGATATCATTTCTGAACCTATCAGATACAGTTCTATGGAATCGTTGATGGAAAGATAGTACTTGGAAACCATTTCGTTGTACATACCTATCTTTACGGTTGTTGTTCCTTGTGCTGTATCTAAGGTAATAGTATTGGTTGGCTCGTCAAATCCGTAATCACTTACATTTTCTGCGGTGATTTTTTCTGTAGAAGTGATGTCGCATGCTGTTGCCAGCATTTCTTCAATGGCTGCTTCGTCCATATCTAAGGACGTGTCGCCTTTGTATAGCCATTCTTCTCCATCTTTCACAAACTCCAGTGTTTCTCCATTATATATATAGGAAAAGCCTGTAATGTCACTGACTGCAATACCTACCGGTTTCATCGTTTCTGCTTCTTTCTTTTTCTCCTGATAAGAGTTATAAGCTTTCACTCCGAAATATCCACCAACACACAATACAAGTAATACAATTCCTATTATCATTTGCTTTTTTTTCATTACTTTTTCGCCCTCCTTACAGTAATAACAATGCCTGTAATCAGCAATACCAACGGAATTACCAAGATAGTAGCAAAACCGATAAGCACTACCTGAAGCTGTGGTACTGTCAAATAAGAAGCAGCGTATTCTTTTACCGGAATAGATACATTTACATTTGCTGTAACCATGCTGTTAACACTTGATTTAAACAATTCTTTGTTTGCACCTGCTACCATGCTGTCTGCTTCATCCGTAAACATACTGTCACAGGAATATACAATCACGGTACTTGTTTTATCATCTATGGTTCTTTCCGAGCTTGCCCCTATATAAAATGGTCCGGCCACATCGCCTTCTTCCTTCTCATAGGAAGCTGCATTCTGGATATCAGCCTTTCCATAAGCTGCATCACTTGTACTAAGTAAGGTAGTAATATTATTATTTTCATCCTCGCTGTTTACCGTAATTCCTACGGAATAAGGTGTGAAGATATAGTAATTTCCTGACACGCTGCTGGTTAATTCCGTAGACGAAATCGTTGGCAATAAGTAAAACGGATTATCCTGTGCATAATTTCCTGTATTTGTTTCCATAACAACTTCTGTTCCAACATTCAATCCATATTCAGCCAAGATTCCTTTAAAGTTATCCATAGATTCTTCTACCCATCCTATGGTCACCAGTGCATTACCACCATTATTTAAATAATCTTTAATCTTCTTCGCATCTTCCTCGGAATAATCACTCTGAGGTGACATAATTAAGATTGCCTGTGCATCTTCCGGAACGCCCGCTTCACTAATCAGATTCAAACTCTGTACCTCAACATTTGCCTTTGTCAAAGAACCGGTAAAGCTTTCCGGTACATCCATTTCTCCATGACCTGTAATGGCATAAATCTTAGAATTATTATCTCCAGTTACATAGGATAAAGCACTTGTCACCTGACCTTCCACATCGTACCCGGTTACTGTACTCTGATAAGTACTGTAGTCAAATTCCGTCTGATACAATTCGCTGTAATCAATCACTTTGGAACGTTTACTGCTCTCTACAATAAGACTTCCTGAGGATACACTACTGTCAGAATAATTGGAGGCAAATGCCGGATATACACTCGGGTCTTTGTATTCTATTTTAATGTGACTGCTGATTTCCTGATATTTATTTAATGTTTTCTCTACGTTAGTGTCATGATTGGATTCGGAAGCCAGTACATAAATAGTCACGTCTTCGGAAAGCTGTGCCAAAAAGTCTTTGGTGTCCTGCGTGATGGAATACAGTTTATTATTTGTTACATCTATACTCTGTACACTTTCCGGCAATTCATTTACCATTAAATTGAAAAATACCGCTGCAACCGTTACAATCGCAATCATCGTTGAACTATATACACCGGCTTTCAATTTTTTAGTTGAAATGGTGTATCTTCTTTTCTGGATAGACTGAATTGTAAAATAAATTCCCAAGCACACAACAGTTACATAATATACGGTACCAGTCACGGAAAAAATTCCGTTATAGAAATCCTGCATTCTGCTTCCAAAATCAAAACAATCTAAAATTTTGGTTGCAATATTTCCCTCGGAAGACAACATACTGGTAATACCTGACATCATATATGTGATAAACATTGCCACAAAGCTTAATACCATGGCAACAACCTGACTTTCCGTAATGCTGGATATAAACATCCCTACTGCAATCCCTGCCAAACCATATAACACATAGCCGAAAATAGCTACATACGCTTCTACCATATTTACTGTTCCGAAGAAACTCATAATGATAGGATAGAAACAAACAACTGCCACTGCACATAAAAATACCGTTGCCATGGCAAGATATTTACCAATTACAATTTTCCATACCGGAATCGGTGCGGTCAAAATAAGCTGGTCTGTTTTCTGTTTTCTTTCTTCCGCCAAAATTCTCATGGTAAGAATCGGCACACTGAATAAGAATAAAAACGCCCCACTGCTTAACGCATATGCAATATTGGAATATCCTGATAAAAGGTTCGCGGATACAAAATACAAACTCACACAAAACAAAGTTGCCGCACAAAATAGCCAGCCTATCACAGACTGAAAATACGCTCGTAGCTCTCTTTTATAAATTGCTTTCATCTGCGTCTACACTCCCTTCTGTAAGTATTAAGAAGATTTCTTCCAGTGATTTCACACCGGAATTCAATCCATAAACAGGCATTTTAGCCTCTGCCAGTGCATAGAACATTTCTTCTCTTACATCCTTCTTTCTTGTTTTTACCTGAAGAGTACAAGTACCTGCTTCTCTGCGTTCCAATGTTCGTACACTTTCTACGCCTCTTACGTTGGAAATGACTTCTTTTGCCTTTGCTTCTTCTCCCTTGATGGTCACTTCCATCTGGTTTCCGCCAGCAAACTGTTTTTCCAAACCTTCCGTGGTATCGCTTGCTACCAGCTTTCCTTTGGAAATCACAAAGATATGGTCACACACTGCACTGATTTCCGTCAAAATGTGGGAACTAAGAATCACCGTATGATTTTTCCCCAGTCCACGAATCAAATCTCTGATTTCAATAATCTGCTTCGGGTCTAAACCAACCGTAGGTTCATCCAGTATGATTACTTCCGGCATACCAAGAAGAGCCTGAGCCAGTCCCACTCTCTGCTTATAACCTTTGGACAAATTTTTAATAAGCTGTTTCTCTCTGTCCGTAATCTTTACCAGACGCATAACATCTGCAATACTTTCTTTTCTTTCTGTCTTCTTTATGCCCTTCAGTTCTGCCACGAAGCTCAAATATTCGCCTACTGTCATATCCTGATATACCGGTGGAAGCTCCGGTAAATAGCCGATACATTTCTTGGCTGCTTCCGGCTCTTTCAAAATGTCATGTCCATCAATAATAACCTCTCCTTCTGTAGGTGCAAGGTATCCTGTTAACATATTCATGGTTGTAGATTTTCCGGCACCATTCGGACCCAGAAATCCATAAATTTTCCCCTTTTCCAAGGTCAGATTCAAGTCATTTACTGCTATATGACTGCCATACTTTTTCGATAAATGGCGTATTTCAATCATTGAAATCTCCTCCTGTTAAAACTTTTCTCTCGTTAATCATATGGGGAAAATGTGTTCATATTACGATTAATTTGTGTAATTTCTGTGAAGCACTGAAACAGAACTGTAAGACAAAAGAAAAAAGTTGCCTGATTATTTTTAATCAGACAACTTTCTAAATAGTAGCAGGGGCACCAGGAATCGAACCCGGCTCTGGAGTTTTGGAGACTCTTATTCTACCGATGAACTATGCCCCTATGTCTTAGCGACTGTATTATATTATCACACTTCTTATCTCCGTGTCAATAAGAAATTTAAATTATTTCAATTTTCTTAATTTTCTTACAAAATTTGACATTGCATACCCAATTTGTTATTATTGCAACTATGTTTCAAAAATATTTCGTTTTTGATACAAATTTTCAAAAAGAGAGGACACATTATGAAAAGAAGAAAACTCCTAGCGTATTTACTGTGTACTTCTATGTTATCTTCTACTGTCTTTTCCAATTCCGGTGCCATACTAATGGCTAATGCCGCTGCCGGCACTCCAAATACGGATATGGAAATTCAGTTAACAGAAGACACCGTAACTACCGAAAACGTAACTGAAAACCTAAGTGGTGCCGTAAAAGGTGCAGATGATATAGCATCTGTTTCTTATGAAGTTTATTCCGAAGACAATGAAATAACTTCTCAAGGGACTGCAACCGTACAGGGCAATGAATTTGTTGCCGAAAACGTACAATTACAGGACGGTGAAAATACGGTAGTCTTTACCGCAGAAGATTCCCAAGGAAACATTTCTACCGAAAATGTAAACGTAACCTATGAATCGGGTGAATTAGCTCCAATTGACAAGGAACATCTTACAGAAGCTAAAAGCGGAGAAGTGTATGTAAATAATACACTTTTAATCACTTTCCATTTAGATGTAACACCGGAACGCCGTGAAGAAATTATTGCTTCTGTAAACGGCAAGGTAATTGGACAGATTAACGCTATCAAATGTTATCAGGTTCAGATTGCAGAAAGTTCTCTGGAAAAATTAGAAGCATTATCTGAACAGTTAATGACAGCTTATCCAGAAGAAGTAACCTCTGCTACCTACGATTCCCTTCAAGAAGCACAAATATATACACCGGAAGACCCGTTTGATGACGGTGATAACTGGACAGAAGATGCACCAGCCGGAAATAACTGGGGATTTGAAGCAGTGGAAATGGCATCTGCTTGGGAAATTGCTCAAGAATTTACTGATATCAAAACAAACCGTTTCACCAATGTAACAACAGGCGTGGTGGATGATGGATTTGATTTATCTCACGAAGATATCGGTTCCGTAAAAGAACACCTTTATTATAGCAGTACACCTATTACCGAAGACCATGGAAGCCATACTTCCGGTATTGTAGGTGCTACTTGGAATAACAACAAGGGAATCGCCGGCATCTGTCAGTCCGATATGATACTGGTAAGTGCTAGTAATGACTCTAAACAATTGACTACTTCCTATATAGTTAACGGATTAACCGATGCCGTAATCCACGGTGCAAAATCCATTAATATATCGATAGGTTCCGGTTATCCAACTACTTCCGATGGTTATCCTGCTGCCAGTCTGATTGCAAGTTTGTACACTCAAGGCTACGATTTTCTATATGTTCAATCAGCCGGAAACAGCAGTTATCCTGCATTATACAATGGTTTTTTTTCCAGCATCACCGAAAAAAATGCCGAAAAATGTGCCGCTGATTATGGAATTGATGTCAGTGATATCACAAAAAGAAAGTTAATTGTAGCTGCTTCGGAAATGAATTCCAATGGTAATTATCAGATTGCCAAATACTCTAACTATGGAGAGCAGGTTGACATTGCAGCTCCGGGAACAGATATCTATTCTTTAATTGCAAATAATACTTATGATTTAGGCTCTGGTACATCTATGGCTGCCCCTTTTGTAACCGGTATCGCCGGATTGCTTTTTGGAATAAATGACAACCTGACAGCTCCGGAAGTATACGATATTATCTGCGCTCCAAGCAATGCTACCACTTTCCTAACTGATAGAGAAGGCTTCTCCATCCCTATGGTAAATGCAAAACTTTGTGCGGAAGCCGCACGCAAGAAAGGACTTCATATTCAAAACTATAGCGTAGGAAACGCTAACCAGACTACCTATACCTTAGGAAGTGAAATTACATTATCCTTACAGGCTGCCAACAGTGCTTCTTATACATATGAAGTCATAAATCAGGATTCTGATAACGTAGTATTTTCTACACAAAATACTTTAGAAACCTCTACTGTATGGACTCCCGATACTGTGGGTAACTACAAAGTAAATCTTATGGCATATGACGATGATGGTTCTTGTGCTCATAAATCTGTATCTATAAAGATTATTTCCGATACAGACAGCCCATTTGATATTCTTTCCTTTTATCCAAGCAAAGAAAAGGCTTCTGTTGCTGAAGATATTCTGTTAACTGTGGAAGCTGCCGGCGGAAAAGCGCCTTATACTTATCGTTTTGGAACTATATTTAATGGTAAAACCTACTATAGCAATGGTGCTTATCTTTCTGAAAACGGAAATGATGATTTCTACGAAACAAATGAAATTATTTTTAGTCCGAGAAAACTCTTGGGTACTTCCGACAATTTGGATTCCATTGGAACACATACCTTATTTGTGGAAGTAAAAGACAGCAACGGACATATCAAAACAAAGAAACTAAAAAGCTACAAAGTGAATGGGATTCAGGTAAACGATATCAGAACCAATGTGGAAGCTCCACAAAAGCCGGGAACTACCATTGAACTTATGGCTCTTTTAGAAAATGACGGCTTACAGTTTGGAGGTACAGAAAGCTTTACCGTAAGTAAAGTAGGAGAAACAGACACCACACTTACCGTAAACTCTGAAACACATTCTGCTGTATGGACCCCAAATAAAGGCGGATATTACACTATTACTTATCATGTGACTGACAATTTAGGACAGAGCGCAGAAAAAAGTATTCATTACTATATCACAAGTCTGCAAGAAAAATTTACCGTTATCTACTACACAGACTATGATATTCCTTACATTCACTATAAGGTAGGTTCCGGAAACTGGACAACTGCACCTGGAATTCGTATGGATTATTCATATGATGCATACGGTGATAGCCGTAAAACCATCATTCCTCTTGGTTCTGAAAATGAATGTACTGTATGTTTTAATGACGGCAAGGGTAACTGGGACAACAATAACGGCAAAAATTATACCTTGGGTTCTGGAACTTATAATATCAAAAATGGTGTTATTACCACATTGCCAAACGACCTCACTTTAAAGTGTAGTACATACGATTATTCCAAATATGAGATAGCCACTTCTTGCCGAATAACAGGCGGACATGCTCCATACACCTATACCTATAAATGCTTTTTGGCAGATGGTTCAGTCCTTTATGAAGAAACAAGTGAGTATTCCACTTTTAAATACTATACTGGTTGTCCGGGAACATATTATGTTACCACAACAGTAACTGACAATATTGGAAATCAAGTAAGCGAAACCAACTGTATCACATTTGAGGTTCCTTCCCTGACATTTACGTCAGACCTGCCGACACCACAAAAGGTAGGTACTACCATCAATTTCAAAGCAAACATTGTAAATATGCTGAGGGCTAGCCGCTATAATTACACCTCTTATTTTGTTTTAAAAGATGGAGAACTTATCTACTATCTTCCTTTTGTCTTTAGTGATGATAATAGTTGGACACCAAAAGAAGCCGGTAATTATACCATCTTCGCATATTATCGCGATGGTGTTGGTGATGTCTGCACCTACGCCATGGACTTTGAAATCAAAGATACCATCGAAAATCAGACCACCATTTACTATAAGGGTTACGACACCCCATACATTCATTACATGGTGGATAACGGCAAGTGGACTACCGCTCCGGGTGTTTTAATGGAAGCTACTACAGAAGTAGAAGGATATACACACAAATATACCTTAAACTTAGGCGAAGAACAGGGGGCTACCGTATGCTTTAACAACGGAAACGGTAGTTGGGACAGCAACAATGGAAATAATTATTCTATCGGTGTTGGTACTTACGGTTATTCTAACGGAACATTTACAGAATTGGATTTGGATATCACACCTGCTCCTACTGTTACTGTAACACCTACGATTACTCCGAGTCCAACTCCTACTGCGACTCCTACGAGTGCTCCGAGTCCAACTCCTACAAGTACTCCAAGTCCAGAACCTACTGTGACTCCTACAAGTACTCCGAGTCCAACTCCTACGAGTGCTCCTACTGCAACTCCTACTCCGGTAGCCAAAAATGTGGCTGTGGTTTACTATTCCAACGATAGTTGGTCACAGGCTTATATACACTACTGTATCGCCAATCGCAGTTGGACTAATGTTCCGGGTGTTTTGATGGAAGCT
This sequence comes from Lachnospiraceae bacterium, assembly GCA_017408735.1. Classification (GTDB taxonomy): domain Bacteria; phylum Bacillota; class Clostridia; order Lachnospirales; family Lachnospiraceae; genus RUG11237. Next base: position 21,441 of record JAFQUB010000047.1, on the reverse strand, counting down.
ACTTCTGAACGTGAGGGGTACTCATGGAAATATGTCATTGATTTAGACACAGAAAAAACTGCACAAATTTGTTTTAACAATGGTGACAACCAATGGGATAGCCGCAATTCTGCTAACTATTCCCTTAGTGCAGGCACATACGGTGTGAAAAACCAAGGTATTACAAAATTAGCTGACTAAATCTTTGATTTATAAAATGTAATAAAAGAAATGCTTTAAAAGGAGCTGCTCACTAGGTATCAGTGTGCAGCTCCTTTTTCTGAATATCAGCTTTTAAACTTTATCTAGTTCCCATGGCAGAGAGTTTTCCGTTCTGAGCATTTATAACTACAGTTACAGGATAAACAGTTCTTTCTGTGGTGATTTCTTCTGACTGGAATACCCACACCGGTGTCATTTCTGAGCCGAAATCGGGGGTTTTCAGGCAAAGTTCAGCGGATATAACACGATAGGATGAGGTTGCATTTCTGTTTTCCAGTTCTTTGGCGACTGATTTTGTTATTTCTTCGAAATCTAATAGGGTAAGGGTTTCCTCTTCTTTGGTAAAGCGATATACTTTTTCAATGTCCAGACGTTCCATTCCGTTTTTGGAATAGTAGACCTGTATTGGTGCATTGCCTTCTTCCATTCTTACAAATTCTGTTCCGTAGGTGTGATACTCGGTAGCTCCCTGTACTTTCTGGCGAATTAAGAATAAGTAGCAGTCGTCTTCACTGTTCCAGTCTTTTTTCTTGTATTCTTCCATTTGGTTGCCGTCTGCATCCATTACATATTCCTGTGACTGCATGGTTTTATGCTCTAAGGCATAGCAGATATATGTGGCATCTTCCAGTTCTAAGCCCATTTCTTTCAATGTATTTAAAATATTTTCATAGGCTTCCTGTTTTGTCATAAAGGAAAGTTCTGCATTCGTCTTATATTTATCCATATTTCCATCTCTAGCATCTAAATCTACACAGTTGATGATATGTTCTCCCAGTTCGGTTTCATACATAATTCCATAATCATCTGCTGAAAGAAAGCCACCTTCTTTGTTTTGCTGCCATTTTTCATAATCATAAGACACTTTTCCTAACGCTTGTTCTAATTTTTCTTTAGTAAACGTAATTCTTTCTGCCTTGGTTTTGTATACTTTGGAATTTTTCCAGTTTTCCGGAAATTGAACGGTAAAATTAAAAGCTGCATTTCCAATGGTCTTTGTGTATGTTTCTGGAATGTTCCATACAGTCGCTGACTGATTTTCCTGCTTGTGGGCTGCGTTTACTTCCGAAGCCATAACTTCTTGTGTGTTTCCAACATTTACAGCTCCTGTTTCTCCGGAGCAGCCTGTCAGTGCTGCCATTGCGGCAGCAAACATCACTATTACAACTTGTTTCTTTTTCATACTCTTCTCTCCTTACTGATTACAATTTACTTCCACCTGATACAGCGCATGCTCTTTCAATTTTTCTTCCTCTGCTTTATTCATAAAGAAATCAGCCTCTGAGCAGACGCGTACTGTTATCTTATCTGTCTTTCTGTCTTTTACAGAATAATATTCCACATTGCTTCCAAAGGAGTCTAATCTGTTTCCTTCTTCATCATAAATTAGTACGATATAGCGGTCTTTTTCCTCTCCCTCCGGAACAATTATCTCTGCTGTTATGTAATATTTTCCTTTAGTTACTGTGGCAATACCGATGCCTTGTTCATTGGTCTGATTTACCTCTATTACTTTTGCGGAAGCTTTATCAAGACTGACATCTACAGAAAATTTCCAAGAACCGCTGTAGTGCATTTCACTGTTCTCCGTAGTTTCACTGCTATAATAGTTTTCTCCTAAATAGCTCCATATATCGGTAATTTCAAAATTATAGGTAAAATTGTCAGCTATCTTCTCGTAACCGGATAAATCTACATAACCAATGGTCTGAAACGTATTATCATCTATAAAAATCCCTTCTAAAATCCCTAACTCCCCTGACATATCCAGTTTTTTTCCGTTTGCTGTCACCAATTCTCCTGTGGTCTGGCAGTTCATTGTATCGTATTCCAGCACATATTCTGTATCATTTTTTACTCTGTTAAAATCTTTTGGAAATCCTTCTTCGCTTGTCATGGTGATTCCAAGATAAAAACTCTTATCATCTCTGGCAATTTCAGATATGGCTACTGTAATTCCCTGGTCAGTCTGTACCAAATTGTTTTCTTCCCCATTCTCTGTTTCTGCCAATGGTATGGCATCTTTGCTGAAATCTCCCGAATAACTCACATAAGTTTGTACTGCCTGAAAAATTGCTCCGATTACCGGTAGTTTTGCTGCCAGTACAGGGTTACTGATTCCAAGTGTAATTATACACACTGCCATTGCCGCTGCCAGCCCACCAGCCCAGACTGCCGGCTTTCTTGCCCCCCTCTTTCTTTGCTGTGTTTCTTCTATCATTCTATATGTTTCCTCCATTTTCTTTTGAATCTTCTCATATTCGTTCCCCTTGCTTTGCAAAATCCTCTTAAGCTCCTGCTCTGTATATCTTTCTTCCATATTTCTCCACCTTTCTGTGCTGAATTTATCTTACAGAAGTTTCTAATTTTCTTTTTATCTGTTCTTTTCCTCTATACAATCTACTGCGAACCGTACTCTCTTTCATATGCAGAATTCGTCCAATTTCTTTTGTGGTATACTCCTCACCATAATATAATTGGAATATCAGACGATTTTCTTCGCTCAAATCCGCAATCAACTGATAAAATTCATCTTCTGAAGGATATTCTTCCAGATATCTCCCCTCCTCCATTTCATCTACTGCCATACAATTTTTCTTTGCATTGTAGAGGGCATTGCAATTATTTATATGTATCCGAATGAGCCATGTTTTGAAATAAACCGGATTCCGCAATGTTTTCAGCTTTTCAAATGCATTTAACGTGGTTTGTTGCATTACATCCGCCACATCATCTTCACAGCTAAAATATCCAAATGCAATTCTCTGCATTGCCTGCCTGTTTTCTTCCATCAGCTCTACAAAAGCTTTTGTATCCCCGCGCTGTGCGCGCTTTACCTTAAAAATCATGTATACTTCCTCCAAACGGTACCATTTGCTTTACATACATTAGATAATCTTACCATGGGATTTGTTGCATGGATATGGAAAATTTTTTTAGTAATTTGCAGGTGTTTCTGAAAAACACAAAAAACCTTGAAGAAATGCTTTCAAAGCTTCTTCAAGGTCAATTTTTTATTTTTCTTCCAGATCTTTTGTTGATATTTTGGAAATAAAAATTGAATCTTCGTCTAATTCTAAACCTTCAGATATTCCCATCTCTTTCCTAGAAAGATTTCTATATGTATTATATAAAATCAATGTCTTATCATCATCCTTAAAAACCAATTTTAGAAAAGTTTCTGGCAATTCTTTTGACTCACAAGTCAAAACTAAATTATTGTAGCACTTTCTCGCCTTCAGCGTTAACTCCTTACTTGTAATATCATTCCTTACAGGTTTAATGTCGCTATTATAATTTAGCCAAGATAGATAATCATCTAAAAATTCTAACGATTCTTGTATTGCAGATAATTTAATATCATATATATGCTCGTCCCTATATTGTTTTGATTGATACATAATTTTTATATCTTCTGCTAACACAGTTAACTCTTGAACATCTTCTTTTGTAGCTAAGTTCTTTCCTTTTTCTTCCATATAGGAGTCATTAAATTTTTTAAATCCTAAATATTCTACAACCGGAAGACTTAATATAATAACTGTTTTTAACATTTCAACTATGTCACTAACGCTCATATTCTACTCCCTCTCTTCGTTTAACTATTTATTATTTCTTTATTTTCTCACCGATTCCACAATCATATCAATCACTTTTTCAACCGCTTCCTCCAACACATTTTCTCCCCAGCCTAACTTCCAGTCATCTTCCACATATACATCGGAAACCACATACATAGCCGAAGCCGTACAGTTTCTATAGTTTGCTATCGTAAACAAACCGACTCCTTCCATTTCTACGCATAATGCACCTTTTTCTCTGTATTCAATGACTTGTCCCCAGGTTTCTCTGTAGCCTGCATCTGTTGTCCAATGATTGCCTCGTCGGTATGTGATTGTATTTTTTGCTAATAATTCTTCCAGTTCATCGGTCAATCCTTTGGATGATTCAATCATGTCATAATCAAATCCGTAAAGTCTTGCCACTGCCGTATCGTTATATGCCCCGTCGGTCAAAACAATATCTCCTGCACACATATCCGGCTGTAAACCACCTGCAAAACCAATATGTATTAACTCTTTCACACCGCCAGCAATCAAATCTTCTGCCTGTGTGGCGATTGCCGGCGAACACATATGTCCTTTTATAAATCCAACGGTTTCGTTTTCCTTAAATACAAAAAGCTTTCCGCCCAATGGATATTTATATTCTCCACAATTTCTGGAAATCATGGCATCATAAAGGCTGTCCGCCAATAAAAATACCCTTTCAGGAACTTTCATTGTATCTATATCAAATCCTTTATTTTTCAGCTCCAACCGAACTAATTTTTGAGGGTCTGTTAATACCTCATTTTTATCCAACATTATTTATACTCCTTCTATCCTGTTGTGAAACAAATTACTGAATTTTCATAACATCTTCCACAATCTGTCCCACCGTCAAGCGGTTCTCCTGTAATAACTTTTCCACATCGTAGCGGTCAAGAAATTCCTTTTTCAACCCGTAGTTTAATACTTTCATTTCAGAATCTCCGTAGAATCTGGCAATTTTTTCGCCAAAACCTCCGTTTAATATTCCATCTTCCAAAGTAACCACCACATCATGGTTTGCTTTTAATTCCTCCAACAACTTATCATCGGTGCCTGTAATATAAACAGGATTGATTAAGGTTGGCTCGCTACCTGTCTTTTTCGCAATTTCCTCTGCCACGCGGCTGCCAAGCTCATAAAATGTTCCCAAGGCAATGATTGCTACTTTGCTTCCCTTTTTCGTCACCTGATATCGGTTAATTTCAGAATAATCTGTGGTAACCGCTTTGCCATTGGAAACCACACGCCCTCCCGGCACTCGGATTGCCACTGGATGGTCTTTCTGTGAAATACTCCATTCCAGCATTGCCAAATATTCTTCCTTGGTGGTCGGCGCTAAATAAACCAAACTCGGTATATTGGATATCATAGGAATGTCAAAAATTCCCAGATGTGTTACATCATTCATTCCATATACAGATGCGGTATACACAATAATTGTGGCAGGATTGCTGTCAATACACAAATCCTGTGATAACTGGTCGTAAGTTCTTTGCAGGAAACTGCTGTATACACCATACACAGGCTTTCCACCATTTGCTGCAATTCCGGATGCAAACGCAACTGCATGTTCTTCTGCAATTCCCACATCCACAAACTGACTTCCTGCTTCTTTTCTTTTTTCTTCTGTAAATCCCATAACCGCCGGAGTTCCGGAAGTGATACCAACAACGGTTCTGTCTTCCTTCATTTTCTTTAACAGATACGCTACCGTAATATCAGAATAATCTTCCTCTGTCATAGTAACCGCTGCCGTCCCTGTTTCCAAATCAAACGGACCACAGTAATGCCAAGGTTCTTTATTTTTTTCTGCAAAGTCATAACCTTTTCCTTTTTGAGTACAAATATGCACTACTACCGGCTTCTTGCTGTCCTTCACCTGTGTTAAGGCGTTAATTAACTGTTCTATATCATGTCCGTCTTCCACAAACAGATAATCCAGTCCCATGGCTTTAAACAGATTACATTCTGCCGCTCCCTTTGTATCACGAAGAAGTTTTAAATTCTGATAGAGCCCACCATGATTTTCTGCGATTGACATATCATTATCGTTTACAAGAATAATCAAATTACTGTTTAATTCCGGTGCAAAATCTAGGCCCTCCAAAGCTTCTCCACCACTTAAAGAACCGTCCCCTATCACGGCGATAATATTTTCACTATCCCCTTTTACATCCCTTGCTTTTGCAAGTCCACAGGCAAGACTTACTGAAGTGGAGGTATGTCCTACGGTAAAGAAATCATGAGGACTTTCCTTCGGGTCCGTAAAGCCGGAAACATCACGATAATGCGCTTCCTCGAGAAATGCTTCTTTTCTTCCGGTAAGCATTTTGTGACTGTAACTTTGATGTGAAATATCAAATACAATTTTATCCGTAGGTGAATTAAATACGTAATGAAGGGCAATGGTTGCCTCTACCATTCCAAGATTTGGTCCAAAATGCCCCCCGTTCTTACTAAGCTTCTGAAGTAACGCCTTACGCATTTCTGCTGCCAACTCATTTAATTGTTCCACATTTAATTTTTTAACATCAGCCGATTCATTAATTTGCTCTAAATACATAATTCTTCCCCCTTAAAATTTTTCAAAATGTACCTTAGTGCTATCCAATTCCTCTAATGTATGTGCCGCCGGATGTTCCTCTTTTAATATTCCCACAGAAAGCATTGCCTCTAATACATAGTTTTCCGGAACAGACAACAATTCACGACAATACTGCTCTGTAGTAATTCCATCTTCTGTTTCCCGCAATCTGCCCTGAATCCAGCAACTTCCCAAGCCTAAGCTGTCTGCCATCAGATGCATATTGCTCATTGCGATGGAACAATCTTCTGTCCAGACATCTGTTTTCTCCGGGTCTGCAAACACTACAATGGCACAGCCTGCATTTTCTAACATTTTTGCCGCCCCTACTCTGGAACAAGATAATTTCTGTAATGTTTCTTTATCCTGTACCACTACAAATTCCCAAGGCCGTCTGCTTCTTCCAGAGGCTGCCAAAAGCCCTGCCTGCAAAATCTTTTCCAACTTCTCTTTCGGAATCTGCTCACCTGTATACTGTCTTACACTTCTTCTTTTTAACAATAAATCCAATAGTTCCATAGTTTCCTCCCATTTAAAATGTTTCATCTAAAAGAATGTTTCAAATATGATAATCTTCTCCCATTGATTCTGTCCTTCAAACAAATCACTACAATCTATTTCGTCTAAAAACATAATTTCATCCAGTGTCATCAAATAAGCCAAATACTCATCATTAGGATAATAGAAGAAAAACATCATTTTTCTCGGTTTCTGATAATAAGATTTCATAATCTCTCTTAACACCTGTGCTAATGTTTCCACAGAAAAGGGATTAAAAAAGTAAAATGTGTCTGCGTCTTCTATTTTGTAATTTTCTGCACTATTGCATACAAATTCGCAATCACCTTTTCCTACATAGGTCTTCTTATTCCGCAATGCCGCCTGAAATATGCGTTCATCATATTCTACTCCGATGGTACGGCATCCGATTTTATGACTCAGAAAAAAATCCACCCGACCTTTACCGCACCCGTAATCAACAAGAACGGATTTTCTGTTTAAATACCCACTTCCCGCCAACCGTTCAAGCACCGAATAGGGGGTCGGTTCATAGGGATAATGATGTTCGTCTTCCTGTGAATCATCTCTGCCACGTGTATTTATTTTCAGTTTTTTATCCCAACACATGATGTTTTCCTTCGTCCTTTACTCTTTTATCAAGTCTTTTACCACTTCTGACGCAATCAAAAGCCCCACTACAGACGGAACAAATGCCACCGACCCCGGTGTGGAACGACGTTTACTTGCCACATCTGCTCCTGTCTGCTCCGTTTCTGCATTTCCTATTGGAGCAATAGGTTCTTCTTTAGAATATACCACCTTCAAATGTTTTACATTTCGCTTCTTCAACTCTCTCCGCATAACCTTCGCCAACGGGCAAACGGAGGTTTTGTAAATATCCGTAATTTCAAAATCCGCAGGATTCAATTTATTTCCTGCTCCCATGCTGCTGATAATTGGCACACCTGCTTCTTCTGCCTGCACTACAAGCTGAATCTTAGCTGTTACCGTGTCTACCGCATCCACCACATAGGAATACTGTAAAAAATCAAATTCGTCCTTAGTTTCCGGCAAATAAAAGCATCTGTGAACTTCCACCTTACATTCCGGATTGATATCCATAATTCTTTCTTTCATCACATCGGTTTTATACTGCCCTACGGTCTTTCTGGTGGCAATAATCTGTCGGTTTAAGTTGCTAAGGCAAACTGTGTCATTATCAATTAAATCTACTGCTCCAATGCCACTTCTTACCAGAGCCTCTACCACATAGCCGCCTACGCCTCCGATGCCGAAAACTGCCACTCTGGATTGTGCCAGTTTTTCTAAAGCCTCACTGCCAAGAAGTAATCCTGTTCTTGAAAATTCTTCTACCATATGTTCTCCTGTCACTACTGAATTGAAATTACTTTATAATCCTTATCTTCTACTATTTTCTTTAATACTTCATCGGAAATTTCTTCCTTTAATGTTACAACTGCTGTTCCATTTTCATGACTTACTACTGCTTCTGCTACCTGTGGAAGTTCTTCTAAACATTTCTTTACCGCTGCCTCACAGTGTCCACACATCATTCCTTCGATTTTCATTGTCTTTTCCATATCTTTTTCCTCCATGTTCTGTTCTTTCATTTTATTTTTTCCAATTATTTTTCTATCTTTCTTTGAATTATACATCTGAAACCAGTTTAAGCGCAACGCATTTGTCACAACACAAAAACTGGATAAACTCATTGCCGCTGCACCAAACATTGGATTGAGCTGCCAGCCAAACAAGGGGATAAATACCCCTGCTGCCAATGGGATTCCTATTATATTATAAATAAACGCCCAAAACAAGTTTTCATGAATATTTCTTAAGGTTGCCCTACTTAAGCGGATGGCTGCCGGCACATCACTTAACCTGCTTTTCATTAAAACCACGTCTGCCGCATCAATGGCAATGTCCGTTCCTGCCCCAATGGCGATTCCAATGTCGGCTCTGGTTAAAGCCGGAGCATCATTTATTCCATCTCCTACCATGGCAACTTTGCCCTTTTCTTTCAAAGTGCGGATAACACTTTCTTTGCCTTCCGGCAATACGCCTGCAATGACTTCATCCACGCCCGCCTGCTTTCCGATTGCTTTGGCAGTACGCTCATTGTCGCCGGTGAGCATTACTACGTGAATTCCCATGTTCTGTAACTGTTTTACTGCTTTTGGACTGTCCTCTTTCATAATATCCGCAACTGCTATCATACCAATTAGTTTTTTGTTTTTCGTAAAAAACAACGGTGTCTTACCTTCCTCTGCCAGCTGCTCTGATTTTACTTTGATTTCCTTTGGAATCTCTGCCTGTCCCTCTATAAACTTATAATTTCCTCCTGCCAGAACTTCTCCCTGCAATACCCCGGATAAACCATTTCCCGGCAACGCCTGAAATTCCGTCACTTCCTCCACTTCTATCTGCTGTTCTGTTGCATATTCTAAAATTGCTTTTGCCAGTGGATGCTCACTTTTCTGCTCTAATGCATTGGCATTGATAAGTAATTCTTTTTCCGATATACCCTCCACCGGTATAATATCTGTTACTTTTGGTGTCCCTTCGGTAATGGTTCCTGTTTTATCCAGTGCTACAATCTGCACTTTTCCGGCTTCTTCTAAAGCTACCGCAGTTTTAAACATAATTCCATGTTTGGCTCCCATGCCGTTTCCTACCATAATCGCCACTGGAGTTGCCAGTCCCAAGGCACACGGACAACTGATTACAAGAACAGAAATTCCCCTTGCCAGTGCAAAACCAACACTTTCTCCTAAGAGAAGCCATACAAATGCAGTTACTACGCCAATTCCTATCACTGCCGGTACAAATACTCCGGATACCTTGTCTGCCACTTTTGCAATCGGTGCTTTGGTTGCCGCCGCATCACTTACCATTTTAATAATCTGCGAAAGTGTCGTATCTTCCCCTACTCTGGTAGCTTCACAGCGAATGAATCCGGACTGGTTTATAGTTGCCGCGGACACTCTGTCACCCACTTCTTTGTCCACCGGAATACTTTCACCGGTAAGTGCCGCCTCATTTACTGCACTGCTTCCCTCTAAAATCACGCCATCCACCGGAATGTTTTCGCCGGGACGCACCACAAAAATGTCACCTTTCTGAACCTGTTCTATAGCTACTTCCTGTTCTGTTCCGTCTTTTATAATAATTGCTGTTTTCGGAGACAACTTCATCAGGCTTTTTAAGGCATCTGTGGTTTTTCCTTTGGAGCGGGCTTCTAACATTTTTCCTAAGGTAATTAATGTTAAAATCATAGCGGCCGATTCAAAATAAAATTCATGCATATAAGCCATAACGCCTTCCATATCTCCCTTAACCTGAGCATCTGTCATGGCAAATAAGGCATATGTGCTGTATACAAAGGCCGCACTGGAACCAAGTGCTACCAAGGTGTCCATATTTGGTGCTTTATGCAAAAGCCCTCGAAATCCGCTAATAAAAAACTTCTGGTTAATCACCATAATTGCTACGGTTAAAAGTAATTGTATCAAACCCATTGACACATGGTTTTCTTCTATTATTTTAGGAAGAGGCCAGTCCCACATCATATGTCCCATGGAAAAATACATTAACGCCACTAGAAATCCCAGAGAAGTAAGCAATCTTCGTTGCAATATGGGTGTTTCTTTATCTTTTAACAACTCATCCTCTGGATTACCCATTGTATTTTTATTTTGAGAAGCACTTGTCTTTACCGCTGCGCCATATCCTGCATTTTCCACTGCCCGAATAATTTCTTCATCGGATGCACTGCCTTCCACTCCCATGGAATTGGTTAACAAACTTACGGAACAGGACGTAACGCCCGACACTTTTGTTACTGCCTTTTCCACTCGGCTACTGCAGGCGGCACAACTCATCCCTGTTACTGTATATTGTTTCATCGTTCTACCTCCTTCTTCTTACTATGTCCTTTTTGATTCGTTTTACTTCATTAATTTGGGTAAAATTGCAAGTAATTCTTCCATAGATTCTTCTTTTCCTTCCCGAATATCCTGCGTTACACAGGTTTTGATATGGTTTGCAAGCAACACTTTGTTAAAACTGTTTAAGGCAGCATTAATCGCAGCTACCTGAATTAAAATATCGGTACAATAAGCATCCTTTTCTACCATGCCTTTGATTCCACGCACCTGCCCTTCGATGCGGTTTAGGCGGTTTATTAAATCTTTGTATTCCTTTTCGGAACGCTCCTTAGTTTTATGGCAACAAGACTCTTTTTCCATGGTATGTCACTCCCTTCTATTATATTTTATACCCCCAAGGGGTATATTGCAAGCAAAAATTATGTGCATAACTACCAAATGAATTTGTGGAAAGTTTAGAAAGATTTTATTGCATTTTGCCAGACTTATTTCTATAATGAACTTACAAAAATATCTTAATTTCTATTATTAAGTTAAATTATCAGCTTTAACGAGTAAAATTCCCACCCTAAGATTTTTGCACCTTGACAATTTAATAAGGCTTTACACCTTTTCTAAAAGTCCTTATAATATAAGTATCTTATATAAAAGGGCGGTGAACGAGGGTGAGTGACGCTATGACAAGAGAAGAATTAATCAGCATAACCATTGATAAATATACGGATTTGCAACGCATTAAGAAAGCAAATGGTGCTTGTGAAAACAAAGAACTTGACTATCAAATCAAAGTAACTATCGCAAAATTATCTTCTTTAGGTGTATCTGTTGAAGATATAACTCTATAACATAATTCAAAAACAAACTAACTATAAATCAAGGTGTAAGGTCTTATTAAATTGCTAAGCCCTTACACCTTTTGATGTTTCTTTTTGCTTCTTTTTCAGACTTTATGTCCATTAATATCATTTCTCCCAGTTTCTGCAAATGTATCATTTCTGCCATTGCAATTCCTAATACAATCTTTGCTGCGGGACATTTATCACAGGATAAGCGGTTTTCATTGTTAATGTACTGGGTAATAGCAGACATTTCTGACACCGAACCGCAATAATCAACGCTAAGTAAATCGGCATAACTCTGATTCTTTTCCCTCCCGGATATCCTGAGTTACACAAGTTCAATGGCTACGAAACAATCTCTACCACCTGAAACCCGGCCTCCTCAACTGCCTGCCTTAATACCTCATCCGGAATTTCTTTACTATAGGAAACCTTCGCTACCTTTTTCTTCAAATTCACCTTGCAAACCGCACCATCAATCTTGTTTACTGCCCGTTCTACACTGGTTTTGCAATGGTCACAATGCATTCCCTCGATTCGAATTTCTTTTTCGCCAAGTTTTGGAGCATCCAGTTTTTTATGTTCTTTAACGGTACTTCCACCGCCACAGCAGCCTCCTTGCCCTTTGAAATGTTTTATACTGGATGGTACTGCCAAAAGCACCAACAGCACAATCACTCCTATAATAACAATATCTCCCATATCTTTTTCCTCCTATATATGTTGAAATTTTGTAACAGTGCATTTTTCATCGGCTCATTCCATCACTACCTACAAAATATCCACCAGTTCAATCACTCCGGCAACGCCCACAACCTCAATTCCCGGCTTGCCATTTGCCATAATTCCGTCAAAATTACTCTTTGGCACAATACATCTTGTAAAGCCCATTTTTTCGGCTTCCTTAATTCGTACCTCTGCCTGTGCCACGCCTCGGACTTCTCCGGTTAGTCCCACCTCACCAAAAATTATGGTATGTTCATCTACCACGATATTTCGGTAACTGGAAATCACCGCTGCCACCACTGCCAAATCAATGGACGGTTCTGACAAGCGCATCCCTCCCGTTAAGTTTACATAGGCATCGCAGCCACCCAACTGCATTCCTGCCCTTTTTTCCAACACAGCCAAGAGTAAATTGATTCGGTTAAAATCCATCCCTACGGTAGTTCTTCTTGGAATCTGAAAACTGGTATCTGATACCAAAGCCTGAATTTCCACTAAAATAGGTCTGGTTCCTTCCAAGGAACAGGTTACTACTGAACCGGAAGCCCCTACCGGCTTACCGTTCAACATGAATTCCGACGGGTTTGTAACCTCACGTAATCCATTTCCCTGCATTTCAAACACACCAATTTCATTGGTAGAACCAAAACGATTCTTAACACCTCGCAGAATACGATAAGATGCATGACGGTCGCCCTCAAAATACAACACCGTATCCACCATATGCTCCAACACTCTCGGCCCTGCTACAACTCCTTCTTTTGTTACGTGACCTACAATAAAAATAGCAATTCCCAATGTCTTAGCCAACATCATTAATGTTCCGGTAGATTCCCTAACCTGCGAAACACTTCCCGGGGCTGCAGAAACGTTTTCATTGTACATAGTCTGGATAGAGTCGATAATCACAATTTCTGGCTTCTTTGCCTTTACTACTTCCTCGATTTCTGTCAGATTTGTTTCACAAAGCAAGGTCAACGTATCCTTAAACTCACCAATTCGCTGAGCACGAAGTTTAATCTGCTTTAAAGATTCTTCACCGGAAATATACATAACATCATGATTGGCATCTGCTAAATTTTTACATACCTGTAAAAGAAGTGTGGATTTTCCGATTCCCGGGTCACCGCCCACTAACATCAAGGCTCCTGCCACAATACCTCCCCCCAGTACTCTGTCCAGTTCTTCTATGCTGGTACTGATTCTTTCTTCTTCCTTTAATTCAATCTCTTTTAACATGACAGGAACTGCCCGTTCTCTTACACCCTTTACTCGTCCTCCGGCTGTTTTCTTAGGTGCAGCTTCCTCCACAAAGGTATTCCACTCCTTACACCCCGGACACTGCCCCATCCACTTGGAAGATTCATATCCACAACCTTGACAAAAAAATACTGTACCCTTCGCCATATTTCAAACCTCTTTTCTAAAAAAACTCCCCCGAAATAGAAATTCTTCAAATTCGGGGGAGCCGGATATTTTTATTTCAAACTTATAACTTTACTACTTTTACTTTCACTGCATCTCTTTTTGCAAGCTCAACACTTAAAATCAGCTTGCCGCCAAGATTTGTTTTCATTTTACCTACATTAGTATCATCAATGTAAATCTTGTATTCTGTTTCGTCCTGTAATTCTATAGTAATCTGTGCATCTTCCGGACCTTCCACAGTAAATTCCATTCCATATTCACTCTGTGTCAAATCTGCTACAGCCGTTCCCGGTACGGATTCATAGATAAACATTCCGTTCTTTTCTAATTTTGTGATTTCATTGAATGTTTTTACCTTATAAATATCTCCGTTACATTCGAAATTATCAAGCTTTGCTTTTTTATCTAATGTATAATCTCCAAAGCTGATTTCTCCTGCTTCATTTGCACGAATTAATTCTTTTACTACAGCCATCCCAAAGTCCTCCGTTCTTCTTACGTTTTTCACTGTTATATGTTCTAGTATACATCATATTTCTGCATTTTTCTACTAGTTTATTTTTCCTTTATTGAAAATTTTATTTCAGTCCCCTTCATGGATACCACCACGTTGTCGCCATTTTTTATATTGCCGTTAAGCACTTCTTCTGCCATGGCATCTTCTATATAAGTCTGCACCGCACGACGCAACGGTCTGGCACCAAATTTATCATCGCTACCCTTTTCTACAATAAATTTCTTAACATTATCGCGAATGTTTAACTCGATATTCATCTGCTCTTTACATCTGTTTACAAGTTTTTTAGAAAGCAAGGTCACGATTTCCTTCATATGTTCTTTGTTTAATGCATGGAAAACAATAATTTCATCAATACGGTTGATAAATTCCGGTTTGAAAATACGTTTCACTTCTTCCATTACGTTCTGCTTCATATTTTCGTAATTTACCTTTTCATCATCTACCGCTGCAAATCCTAATTTCTTCGGTGAAATAATTGCCTGGGCACCTGCATTGGAGGTCATAATAATGATGGTATTCTTAAAGCTGATTTTTCTTCCCTGGGCATCTGTAATATGTCCATCGTCTAACACCTGAAGCAAAATATTAAATACATCCGGATGCGCTTTTTCAATTTCATCAAACAACACTACGGAATACGGATTTCTTCTAATCTTTTCACTTAACTGTCCACCTTCTTCATATCCTACATATCCCGGCGGAGAACCAATCATTTTGGATACGCTGTGCTTTTCCATATATTCTGACATATCTACACGGATAATGGCATCTTCACTGCCAAACACCGCCTCTGCCAAAGCTTTGGATAATTCGGTCTTACCAACGCCGGTTGGTCCTAAGAATAAGAAAGAACCAATTGGACGGTTTGGGTCCTTCAATCCCACTCTGCCACGCTTAATTGCCTTGGAAATAGCTTTCACTGCTTCTTCCTGTCCTACAACTCTGCCATGAAGCGTTTTCTCCAGACGTTTTAATTTTGCTGTTTCTTCTTCTGCAATCTTTTTCACAGGAATTTTTGTCCACATAGCAACAATTTCTGCTATTTCTGCTTCAGTTACTGCCGGAACCTTTCTGGATCTGTCCTGTTTCTTTTTCAGTTTTAACAGTTTACCCTCTAATTCTTCTTTTTCCTTTTTCAGTTCAGAGGCTGTTTCAAAATCTTCCAGACAAAGAGCCTCTTCTTCCTGTTCATTTAACTGTTCAATTTGCTGTTCTAATTCTTCCAGACCTGACACCGGCTTTACGTTGCTTAATTTTAATTTTGCAGCTGCCTCGTCAATTAAATCAATAGCTTTATCTGGCAAAAACCTGTCATTAATATATCTTGCAGACATTTTTACTGCAGCTTCAAGGGCTTCATCTGTAATTTCCACACCATGATGCTTCTCATAATTTTCTCTGACACCTTTGAGAATTTTCACTGCTTCTGCTTCCTCCGGTTCCTCTACTACCACCGGCTGGAATCTGCGTTCTAATGCAGGATCTTTTTCAATGTGTTTACGGTATTCATTAATGGTAGTAGCACCAATAATCTGCAATTCTCCTCTGGCAAGAGATGGCTTTAAAATATTAGATGCATCTAAAGCACCTTCTGCACCACCGGCTCCAATTATTGTGTGAATTTCATCCAAAAACAAGAGAACATTTCCGTCTGCTACTACTTCTTTTATAACCCGCTTAATTCTTTCTTCAAACTCACCACGGTACTTAGAACCAGCTACCATACTGGCAAGGTCTAATACAACAACTCGTTTTCCTTTCATACTATCCGGTACGGTATCTGCCACAATTCTTCTGGCAAGCCCCTCCACAATGGCAGTTTTACCGACACCCGGCTCACCAATTAAGCATGGGTTGTTTTTGCTTCTTCTGCTTAAAATCTGAATCATACGCTGGATTTCGTTTTCACGGCTTACCACTGGGTCCAGTTTCTGTTCCTTGGCAAGCATAGTCAAATCACGGCTATACTGATTTAGTGTAGGAGTAGCCTCCTTTTCTTTCTTCTTTACCAGCCTTCCATTCTGAAAATCTTCACGGTATAAATTTACTTCCTGCCCCATAGCAGCAAGGGTGTCTACATATACCTTCTGGAGATTAATTCCCAAAGTAATTAATAATTTTGTAGCAACACTGTCTGCTTCTTTCACCATGGCAATCAAAAGATGTTCTGTACCGATTTTGTTTGCTTTGAATCTTTCTGCCTCTCTGTTAGCTGCCTCTAACACTTTTTCGGCTCTTGGAGTAAATCCCTCTTTGTCCAACAATCCCACGTTACCTTCAGGTACAATCAGCTGTTCCATTAATTCCAGCAATGCATCTTCATCTACACCATTTGCCTCCAGCACTCTCGCCCCCACAGCACTGCCTTCTTCCAACAGACCAATTAAAATATGCTCACTTCCAATGTAGGAATGTTTTAACCGCTTTGCAGATTTTTTTGCAAGCTCTATGGCTTTTTTTGCCTTTTCCGTATACTGTCTTTGCATGCTACTCCTCTTTCCTATTCTCTCTATCTTCCACTAATAATCTTATTTGTCATCCAAATCAATAAATTCGAAATCAAAATCATCCTCATTAAATTCTTTTTCTTCTACCTTTGCAGGCTTTTTCTGCTTCGGTTTAGATTTTCTTAATTTTAAGGATTCTTCAAATTCATCTTCTTCCGCTTCTTTTCCAATAATCTTGGCTTTGATAATTTCATCTTCCATTTCTTTTGGAATTCCATCTGCTTCATCGAAGAAATCATCTTCCGGTTCCACTTCTTTTCTCTTCTTCACCGGTACCGGCTGTTCATCTGTATCTGTATCTGTATCTCCTTCTTCTAATTCTTCAATTTCATCCTTTAAACTCCTTACCTTCAAGAATAAGTTAACGCTTACCATGATAAGAATTAATACTATAAAGGCTAAAACACCAATCACCATAAGTCTTGAGTTCTTGCTTTTCTGTAACGCTTCGTTTAATTCTTTCACCTGCTGTTCCTGTTCTGTCAATGTCAAATCAGGTCCTGTTTCTTCTTCGATAAGATTTGCAGGCTGAACAAAATATCTCTGATATGTTTTATCTACAAAGTCATAGACATACCATGTATTTACACCGGATTCACTCAAACCACCTACCAGATAATATTCTGCGGCTGCACTGGAATAAGAAATCAGTTCATCTGTATATTTCCATACCACATTTGCCTTCTTATCATTAATCATAATTGTGGTTCTTTCAAAACCATAAATACTGATATCTCTTGGATATCCATCCAGAACAACAATAAATTTATCTCCACTGTTTTCAATTTTAATAAACTCTGTAAACTGATCTACATCTTTATAATATACATAGTAATCTTTATTGTCATTTGTATCTGTCATATAAATAACATACAAATCCATATAATCAGATACCAATGCTTCCATGGTTTCTCCGTTATATTCTAAGGTACCTTTTGTATAACCTTTTAACTCTGCATCTGCCGGTAACGCCAATGGTGTTAACTGCTTGTCATTTACAACAATTGTGCCACTACCCTGTGTTTGTGTCTCTCCAGTTGGTTCCGGAGCAGCTGTTGCTTCTGCTGTTGGTAACGGTGTTTCAGTGGCTACTGCTGCTGTGCCTTTTGTTACAATAATTGTATAAACTGCTGTTGCACCACTTTCTGCTGTAACAGAAACTTTAACGGTATTTTGTCCTTCTTTCAAATTATCTGCACCATTGATAGAAGTAATGGCTGCATTTTCATGAGAAGTAGTTCCTGACACTACAATACTGCTGATATCCGCTCCTACTGATGCTGTATAGTTCATTGTAGATGGACTAAAAGCCGGTGATAGTGTCCCATTGGATAACTTTAATTCCTTCAGGCTGGCATCCTTAGAAAGAGTTTTGCTTTCGTCTGTTACTGTAATACTTGAGCTTCCTACATGATCCATAGAAATCACAGATTCGTCAAAACCAAACACTTCGTAATTAGAAACCTTAAGTGAAGCACTTCCTGCTTTTAATGCAGTGAATGTTAACTCATAACTTAATGTCTTTGTAGAAGAATCGGATGCAGTGTCAGCAATTCGGATACTTCCGGAACCACCTTTTACTGCTGAACCGCTTCCTGTAAATTCCAATGCATCACTGTCATACACCAGCGTCATATCTACAGCTCCCAAGTCTGTGCTGTCGGAAGCAACTTTTACTGTGACAATGACTGTTTCTCCTTTTTTTGCCGTAGGATCGGAAAATGATATCGAATTTCCAGCTGCAAAAACATTCATTTTACAGCTAACCACTACGATTAAACTGAGCATTATAATTTGTATACTTCTTTTTAACTGTTTCATTTTTTCCTCCTGTTATTTGATTCCCAGAATGTTTTTCTGAATACGAAGCAAATCAATCACATCAACTTTTCCATTGCAATTGACATCTGCTAACTTTTGTTCTGTTTCTGTTAACTGTGTCATTCCAAGAATTGCTTTTCTAACCTTCAAAAGATCCATAACTGTTACTTTACCATCACCGTTTACATCTCCTGTAACTCCCGGAAGGGTTGTAGGTTCCGGCTTTTCTTCTACTGCCTCTGTAACAGTAACTGTCGGAGTGATGCTGCACAATGCTTCTTCCGGATTTTCAAAATCTGCATCTGCACTGTTACCCCGATATACATATATTATATAACTTCTTTTGGCACCATTCTCTGCTGTTACCACAATTTCTGCCTTATTCATTCCTTTATTTAAAGCAAATTTTCCTACATCACCGTTTACAACCGCCTTATTATTATATGCTTCTGCCGAAATATTAATCTCTTTCACTTTCTTTTCTACAATCAAAGAATATTTCTGCTCATATGTACGAAATACCGGTGCAAATTGATATCCCTCGATTTCAATATTTTTCAGGTAATTTACAGGATTACCATCGCCTTTCGGCTTTTCTGTGTTACTTTCCGGCATGTTTCTGTAAACAGGAATTCTAAATGTTATTTTTCCATCGGTTATCTTATTGTATGCCTTTGCCACCTGAAATGCTTCTGCCGCTGCTGCCTGGGTATTTGTCATATATTGGTGGGAATAAATTTCTTTTCCCTGTACATTAAATTTCTTCAAATATAATGTGGTCTGCCCCTTATCAACATAGTTTTTTCCATAATAGACCGCACCACCAATAATTGCCCGCTCTTTACTGTTCCACGGTCTGTTGTAGGAAGATGCTCCAATGCTTCCTCCTTTTGCATACCACAAACCACGCTGCACCGCAGTCATATTTTTGGTTGCATAAGCACCAATATTATAGAAATTATAATATCCTTCGTATCCTGCCTGTGTGCCGGATATAGATTTTCCGGTACCTTTCGAACCTTGTTCTACCGCAATCATGGACGCCAGCACATATGGGCTAACCCCTGACTGTTCTCCGGCATTCATAAGCATTTTTCTATAACTTTTTGTATTCAAAAAGGTGCCTTGCACCACTGTCTTTAAGCCTTTTTCTGTTTGATTTTCTGCTGAATATGTCTGATCCATAAATTGAAATATGTAATACGGATCTAAAAAGTTTCTTGGGTCCATATAATAAGCTACAATCTCCTCAGAGGCAGATACCCAGCCTCCGCTGTCAAAACTTACCCATGTATTTGTTTTTAAATTGTAGGCTCCTTTGCTGATAGATTTATAAGAAGATATGGAGGAACCGGCTACCGTGTTTTTACCCACGGAACTTTCTGCTTTTACAGCTTCCTCCCATTCCAGCCCTGTATCCCATGCTACGAATTCCCAGTTTGGATAGTCTGCATGAAGCTTCATCAATGCAGTACAATAACTTTCCGGAAATCCAGCCTCTAACAATTCCTTTTTATAGCCGTCATCTACTTCTACCATTTCTATGTATGCAGATGCCACATATCCATAGGAATTACCGTACTCTATTTTATACCATTCTTCCTGTTCTTCTAATATATTTACAGCCTGTCCTTTTGCCACAGAACCTATCGGTTCTCCGTCAGGTGCATTTCTTACCCTTAAAGAGCCTCCTGTCGTATTTACAATTCCTGTTTTTGCCGCATTGGCATCCAGAAATACATTTGTTAAATCATATTCAAACAGGACAAACAATACAATCAAAATCAGGCTTATCCTTATGATCTTATATGCCCTTTTCTTATGCATAGATTTCTCCCATTATTTTTTCTATTGTCACCATCTAAATTATAGTATAATGATAGCTTTTGTCAACTGATAGCATAATTCTTTTTGTTTTTTTTAAGAATTAAAAGTTTTAAAAAAAGTGCCAATTTCTAAAGAAATCAGCACTTTACTCGTGCGGATGAAGGGACTTGAACCCCCACGGTCTCCCACCAGAACCTAAATCTGGCGCGTCTGCCAATTCCGCCACATCCGCATATTAAAATGATTTGAAAAAAAAATACCGATTTTGTATCGGTATTAATGAGACACCGGGGACTCGAACCCCGGACAACTTGATTAAAAGTCAAGTGCTCTACCACCTGAGCTAGTATCCCATAAACTCATAAGAGTCTTCATATTATAATGCTTTCATTCGTAAGTTCTATCCCAACTTACTAGCTGGGCTAACTGGATTCGAACCAGCGAATGCAGGAGTCAAAGTCCTGTGCCTTACCGCTTGGCGATAGCCCATTACGTACTCCTCTTGAAGCACTAGGGTGGATAATGGGATTCGAACCCATGGCCTCCAGAGCCACAATCTGGCGCGCTAACCAACTGCGCTATACCCACCATGTTGTTTCCCTGTTGCTAGTACAAACAACAACTGTGCCTGGAGGGATTCGAACCCCCGACCCACGGCTTAGAAGGCCGTTGCTCTATCCAACTGAGCTACAGACACATAGTGAAATACAATTTATTCAATTGTAAAGCGGGTGATGGGAATCGAACCCACGTATCTAGCTTGGAAGGCTAGTGTTCTACCATTGAACTACACCCGCATAATAAAGTCGGGGTGACAGGATTCGAACCTGCGACCTCCTGGTCCCAAACCAGGCGCTCTAGCCAAGCTGAGCCACACCCCGATATTTTTTATTTTGTTTTTTCCGTGTCCCTCAAGGACAAGATTTAGTATATATCAAGTCTTTCCAAATGTCAACACCTTTTTTTAATTTTTTTTATTTTTTTTC